>JBOGLX010000189.1:0-60528 GCA_050745765.1 Occallatibacter sp.
AATCTGCGTGAGCGGCTCGACAAGGAACTGCTCACCAACGTTGCGCTAAAGGTCGAGGAAGGCGCGACTCCGGACACATTCAAAGTCCTCGGCCGCGGCGAATTGCAGCTTTCGATTCTCATAGAGATGATGCGGCGCGAGGGCTACGAACTCGCTGTCGGCAAGCCGGAGATTGTGACCAAGCGCGTGGATGGCAAGCTGATGGAGCCGGTTGAGTACCTGACCATCGACATCCCCGAAGAGTTTGTCGGCGTGGTGATGGAAAAGCTCGGCATGCGCAAAGCCGAAATGCAGAAGATGCACAACCATGGCTACGGGCGCGTGCGCATGGAGTTCCGCATTCCCAGCCGCGGGCTGATCGGGCTGCGCAGCGAGATGCTCACGGAGACGCGCGGGACGATCGTGATGAACTCGCTTTTTGACGGCTATATTCCCTACCAGGGCGAGATTCCGCAGCGGCCGACGGGCGCGCTGATCGCCGACCGGCAGGGGCAGACGACGACTTATGCGTTGAACGGACTGCAGGAGCGGGGGATTTTGTTCGCCGGTCCCGGCGTGGAGGTTTACGAGGGCATGATCGTCGGCGAGCACTCGCGGGACAACGACCTTGACGTGAACGTTGTGCGCGAAAAGAAGATGACTAACATGCGCGCCTCTACGGCGGATGAGGCAATCCGTCTGGTGCCTTACACGACGCTGAACCTTGAGCAGGCCATCGAATTTATCGCCGACGATGAGTTTGTGGAAGTAACTCCTAAGTCGCTGCGGCTGCGCAAAAAGATATTGCAAGCCAATCGCCGGCCGAAGAGGTGGGAGAAAAACGCCGAATAAGTTCGCCGCGGACGGAAGATGAGCTATAAAGCAATTAACCTCCTTCAGAAATTTGGAATGTTTTCAGAGCAGTGGGCGCCCAAGGTTGTCGGCGAAATGAACGACTACCAGTTCAAGGTGGTAAAGCTGGAGGGCGACTTCGTCTGGCATAGCCATGGAGACACGGACGAGACTTTCGTCGTGATAGAAGGCAGTCTGCGCATCGACTTCCGCGACGGCGCAGTGGGAGTCAGCGCCGGCGAGATGTTTGTTGTGCCCAAAGGCGTGGAGCACAAGCCGTACGCGGAACGCGAGGTCAAGTTACTGCTCATCGAGCCGCGCGGAGTGCTGAATACCGGGGACCACATCGATGGGCGCACGGCTCAAAACGATGTTTGGATTTAAAAGGAAGCAGATGGATTCGGATTGAGGTGCTCACGGAAATAACCGCTGTTTCGCTTCGAGCACTCGCTCCAATGCCTCCTCCGCTGTAGCCCCCGTCGCCGACAAATGCCCCATCTTACGCCCAGCGCGCGGTGTGTGCTTTTCGTAGAGGTGCAGCCGGACTCCAGGAACAGCGAGCGCTGCCGGAAAATCCGGCTCGCCGTTCAACCATAAATCGCCGAGAAGGTTCGCGATCGCCGCTGGAGTTATGAGCGAAGGGTCGCCGAGCGGTAAGTCGCACACAGCGCGGACTAACTGCTCAAACTGGCTGGTTACGCAGCCGCGCTCGCTCTGGTGATAACTGTTGTGCGGCCGCGGCGCTAACTCATTTACAAGCAATTCGCCAGCGCGCGTAACAAATAACTCCGCGCACAATAGTCCTTCGATGCCTAGTTTTGCGATTATCGCCGCGGCCAGCGACTGCGCGCGCGCTTCCAACTCGGCGGGTACGCCGGCTGGCAGCACGCTCCAGGCCAGAATCTGACTCTCATGATGATTACGCGCGGCCGTATAGGTGCGTACTTCGCCCGAAGGGCTGCGCGCGGCCATCACGCTGATCTCGCAATGGAGATCGAGAGCCCGCTCTGCGACAGCCGGCCGCGCCCCAATGCTTTGCCACGCGGCCGCAATCGATTCTTCGCGCGCCGTCGCATCCGTTCCAATGCGGACCTGTCCGCGTCCATCGTAACCGCCCCGCCCCACTTTCAGGAAGATGTGCCCACCTAATTCGGGCAAGGCGTTCTCTAATTCGGCTTCGCTGCGCACAACGCGAAACGGACCGACGGGAAAACCGCTCTGCGCAAGCCAGGCCTTTTGCAGAGTCTTGTCTTGAATGATGCGAACTGGTTCGACGCCGGGACGAAGCGGGGCAATCTCGGTGACCGCGGCGAGCGCGTCTACGCCGATCTGCTCGATCTCCAAGGTTACGGCATCTGCGCCGGCGACGAGCCTTCGCGCGGCGTCTACGTCGTCCCACCGGCCTACGACGGTTTCGTCCACGACGAAGCTGGCTGGACATGCAGGTTCAGGGTCCATCGCGCGCACACGATAGCCCATGGTGCGCGCGGCCATCGCCGTCATGCGCCCCAGTTGTCCGCCGCCGAGTATGGCAAGCAGGCCGCCGGGGCGCACCGTAGATAAGTTTTGCCGCGAGGGTTTGGGGAGTACGTTCAACTGCCTGACTCCGCGTCTAAATTTTGATCGAGCACTTCATGGGTGCGCGCCGCGCGCCACGCGGCCAGCCGTTCGTAAAGCGCCTCGTCGGTAGCGGCTAGAATTTCGGCAGCGAGCAGCGCCGCATTGGCCGCGCCAGGCTTACCGATGGCCAAAGTTCCTACCGGAACGCCTTTGGGCATCTGCACGATCGAGAGCAGCGAATCGAGCCCGTTGAGCTCCGTGGCGGGCACCGGCACGCCGAGGACAGGGACCAGCGTTTTGGATGCGAGCATACCCGGAAGATGCGCCGCTCCTCCCGCTCCGGCAATAATCGCGCGCAGCCCACGCGCCCGTGCGCTTGCGGCGTATTCAAACAATCGATCCGGCGTGCGGTGCGCGCTGACGATCTTTGCCTCGTTCGGAATTTCGAGCAAGCGGAGAATCTCAACGGCGGCCGAGAGCACTTCGTAGTCGCTCTTGCTCCCCATCACCACGCCGACCAGCGGCTTCGAGTCCATAGCGCAGATTATACGTGGAGATGCGCGGAGCCAGCCGTCATCGCCGCAGCCACGCTTGAAACGCGACCTCTATCACCGCGAATAGAACGCTAACAGCCGCGAGAAATCCCTTGGCCCGCTGCCAGTTCTGCTCGTGCCGCTCCATGCGGCGCTCGAGATCCGCAAGACGCCCGCCGCTGCCATCGCCCATCAAGCCGTTCATCTGCGTCTTGAGCGCGCTTAAATCGCTCAACACCTGAGCTTCGAATTCATTCATCATCCGCATCCGCCGGACTCCATCTGCAGCGTCATTGCCGCGACCTGGCCGCTCATCATCAGAGCGGGAGGTTAATGAACAACGCCGTTGAAAACTCCGAATAATTCGGAGGCGTCGAGCCGTCGAACATCCGGATGTAAAACCGGTCGTTCGCGGTCTCGCGCGAGAAGGTCATATTCGGCACCGACGCGCGCATAACCAGCGTAGGATCCTCGCCTGGCATGAAGGCAAAGTCCCGCGTCCGTATCTCGAACCCTCCGCCTGTGGGCGGAGTAACACCGGTATTAACCGCTATCGTGGTCCCGTTCAACGTGGTCACCGTCAGGCTGTTGAGATTGGCGAGCAATGTAGGCGCGATTGGAGCCGGCAGCCACGTATCGAGAGGAACCGTCGCGCTCGTCTTGATTGCCAGATCGTCCGCCCAGTCATTGGCAAAGGCAATCTCGTAATTCACCAGGTCTGGATAACTCGGCTTGTAACTCACCTTGACCGTGCGCACCACAACCTGCGCGTTCAAGTTAGCCGAAGGCGCATTCAGACCCAGCGCGTCCCCCGGCCAAACGTCGGTGGCAAAGCTCGTCCGTGTGCCCTTATAAGTCCCGCTCCACAGCGCGCTCACGCCGGCCGCGGCCTGCTCCATCGTCAGCGCCGCATTGCGGCAGTCCGCGGAGCTGCGCGCCGGGGGGCTGGTCACCGATCCAATCCATGCCGCAACCGAAGGCGATCCGGCCTGAGCCAGCGCCTGCTGGCTGGCTGTGTTCACCGAGCGCCCCACGGCCCTGCCGATAGTGCGATAACTCACCGCTATCTGCTCGCCCGACACCGGAGTGTACCCGGTATAGAAAGAAATTTTCCCAGTTCGCTCCAGGTAGCACTCGGCCGCTTCCGCCGTGGTGCCGACGCGCCGCGTATAGGCCGTGCCGCTGGGAGGCGTGCTCACCACCCAGCCCGATCCGAGATTGGTCAGATTCAAGGCGCGCATGGACCCAACAAGATTGATGCTGCTCGCGGCGACTACTGTGCACGTACCGGGCATGTTTGAGAGACCGCCGTCGTACAGAGTTACTGGAATTGCCCCCACTCCGTTGACAAACTCCTGCACTTCAATTTGAACCTTGCCGGAACTAACAACCCACTCTCCGCCGGCGGTGATTGCCCCGCTGTCTCCAAACGAGCGGTAGATCGCCTGTTCCCTTTCTATCTCGGGACAATGCATCCGAATCCGGAGCGTGTACTGATTGGCTGTATTGGTCGTAAAGGTTGTACCTGTAGCCGAGCCCGACACAATTGGTTGTAACGTAACGACACCGGAGCCTTGCTGCGCGGTGGCTTGTAATCCAGCAACGCAGCCGGCTGCGGTAGTAAGTCCGGAGTAAAAGCCGGGCAGAATGCCGCTGCTGCCCGCGGAAAGAGTAACTCCCACCGCTTCGAGCAGTAGAGTTCCACCTATCTCAACCGGCTCCAGCCAGCTAACCTGCGTCTGGCCATCAATCCCATTGCCGCCCTTCATCGTCAGTCCCCCTGGACCCAGCGCGAAGTAACCCGCGCCGCCGGACACGCCCCACAACTGCGGGTTAATCAGGGCTTCATTGAACTGCTCTCTGACGATTATCGACTTCGATGCGGCTGGGAAGTAAGGATCGGTTGTCAAGTAAAAGAGAGTTGTAACTCCGTCACCTTGAAAATACTCGGTAACATACGCCACGGGCTCGTTTTCGCCGCAGACCGTCACATCGTTTGCCAGTGCGCGTTTGACGTTTGCCGTAAATGCCAGGGCAACCACGTTGAGGCTGCCGTCGGTCTCGTTCAATGCATGGACCGTGGTTTGCACGGAAGTAAGCGTCAAAGCTCCATTCACCGCGCGGTATGCGGCCCGTGCCATGCTGGCCACCTGGCCCGCACTCTTGCTCCAGACCGCGCCCGGCTCCGGCACAAAGGTGCTTACATTCGTGGCCAGGGTCAGACCCTCCGTTGAGAGTGCATTGGACCCGGTTCGAGTTACGAGTGCGGAGAGCAGGGTTCCGGCGGTTTCTCCTGTAACTCCAACGCTCGGCGGCATCAGAAGCTGATCGAGGAGTAACTCGTCGCTTACTGCCTGAATTGCGGTGCGGTAGACGGGCCCTTGAAAGCCGACGCCGGCAAACTCCGGCAACGGACTTACGGCGATGTAGCCCGTAAAGTAAGGCGTCTCATCGTCGCCAGTTACCGCAAGCGACTGGCTTCGCGCGGGCGCCGCAAGGCTTCCGTCCATCGGCAGGCTCAGCCACAATTGACAGACAGACGGCTGATTCAACTTGCGTTCGACGGTCAATGGCTGCGACGCATCGAGCGTGGCCGTGTAGTCCTGCCCCTGAATTGTTATCTTCATCGTGGCTCTCTATCTTCCCGGTTCGCGAGGTGACTCGCTTGCTACACCAATGCGTTGGGTGGGGGCAGGAAGCTGCGATAGCACACTACGCGCTCCCCGTCCAGCGGATCGGTAACTGGCAGGGCCATAAATTGGCCCATGAGCTGCACGCGCGACTGGCCGTTCTTGTTTGTCGCGTCGAGCGGCGAAATCGCCTCTGCTGCGCTGGCCATAGACTGCAGGCGCGGGTAATGATAGAAAATCCTGTCGCCCTGGCTGCCTTCCATCAGGAACAGCGCCGACCATTCCTGGTAGAAGCACCCTCCCTCACGGTCCACGAACCCTGTAAGTGCCTGAAGCTTGGCCCCTGCTGCCGGTGTGCCGCCGATAAGCGGCTCGGCAAGAGTCAGTCCCGCGGCACTTACCTGCGAAACCAGCGCCACGTTGAAGGTCACGCGCCGGATGTAATCGACGTCGGTGAGCGGCGTCCTCACATAGGCGCCCGATACCGGCGATCCGACAAAGCCAGTTTGGCCGGTGTAATCCACATCAAGCGCAACGATTGAACCGGCCGTGAACTTGGCCGCGTCCGTCGCCGCAAGCATGATCGATGAAGCCGTTGAGCCGCTTTGCAGAGTAACTGCCGACGTTGCCTGCGCGCCCATGGCCGCCACAATGGCTCCGTTGGTGGGCGCAAGCACGTTCATGTGCTGCGATCCCGTGGCCAAAGCCATGGTCAGCTTGGTCCAGCTCAGGAACTGCACGCTCAATTGCGCTTCCAGCGTTTCGCGTACCTGTTCCAGTGGCGCCGCGGGAATACCTGTCAGGACCGGCGACGTCTTGCTCGCTGCCTTGCGAGTAAATCCCTGCATCCATCCCAGACTGATCCACGGCGCAGGGGGCGCGTCCAAAGGGAATCTTCCTTGCTGCGAGGGATCGAAGAGCACCGGCGTCTGCGCCACACGGTTTACTGGGGCAAAGTACGCGCGCACGCGCCGCGTTACCGGCGCGGGAGCTGAAAACCAGTTGGCCGCCATTTACTCTCCCTGCTCCTGATAGCTGTAGACCATCACCTTCGCGCAACGGCTCAAGAGGTCGCGCTGCGCCACGATCGGCGTCAGCGCCGGCTCATCCCAGAACACCTGCGTCAGCATCGCGCTCGGAGGCGTCGCCGTGTAGTCCATTTTGGGCGTGTAAAAGGGCGCGAGCATCGATGTCAGTTCTTCGTCCATCTGACTGAGCGCCCGCCCGCGGTCCAAACCGCCAAAGCTCTGTGTTCCGCAGGTCTGATAGAGGATCTCGCACTCTTCAGCCGCCATCGTCGAGCAGAGATCCATGTCTATTCCCAGGCCTTGCCAACGAAGGACGAACACGTCGTTGGGGAGCTGGCTGAAGGGAGCTTCCGCCTCCTCTACCAGAATCCCCGGCCGCACGGTTCCGCGCAACAGGACTATCCGCTCCGGATTGATCGTCGTGAGACGCGTGCGCAGCGCCATATAAAACGAGTCTTTCGCATTCTGCATGATAAGCACCAGTTCAGAGTGTGCAGTTCGAAGTTTCTAGTTCACAGTTCGCAGTTCATAGTTCGTAGTTCACAGTTAGCCGCTCGCCGTCTGTGACTTAGATTGGCGATGAGGCGACAAGCTCTTAAGGTATGCAGGAATTGCAGACTAACCCCTACCATTTCCTACACAGCAATAACTGTGAACCAGGAACTGCGAACCGCCTTCACACCGCCTGCTGCCGAGCTTCCCGCAGAAGCAGCCGGAACATGTACACCTGACCGAAAGCTTCGTTGGAAGCGATCGACTCGATCAGGTAATCCTGCCCCGCCACGGTCACCGCCAGCGTCATACCGAACAAGGATTGGGCCGAAGGCAAATCAAGTGCGCTTACCTGCTGCTCCACGCTGGTGGCAGAAGCCAGTAACTCCCACTTAGACTGACCGCCTTCCTGCCAAGTAGGCCGCATCTTGCGCATTACGACGGGACTTATGGTAACTTCAGCAAAGGTCGTTGCCACCAACCCGACTTCCGACTGGCTGGTATCCGTGTTCGATCCCGTCACCCGCAGGAGGGCCGACGTTCCCTGTACGCTTCGCAGCAGGGCATCGGCCAGCATCTGCGGCGCTCCCACCGGGTTGCGCGGCGCTGTATCGCTCATCGCTCACCCCAGCCTCTCTGCCACGTAGGGACCCAGCCAGGCCTGCACCGTCTCATCCACCAGTGAACTCGAGAAATACTGCATCCACATCGTGTCCATCTTGGTCCTGCTGGCGTTCAATGCCGGCGTCGACTGCGCGTTGCGCACAATCTGCGCACATGCTGTCTTTATGTCGTCGCCTATTGTCGCCAGGCCCGCCGTGTAAGTCACCGACACTTCGTTGTAAGGCAGCCCCAGAATGTTCCAGGGAAGCGTCAGCTCGCCCGTTCGCGGATCGAAGTCCGAAATCGTGGGATCGATCGCCGTCCACTGGCCGGGAAGCGAAAAAGCCAACGCGATTTCGAGCAGAGGGACATCGGGAAGTTCGCCGCGTCGTGGCTTGGTATAGCGGCCTTCCATGCTTACCAGCGGCGAAGTGGCCCCGCCCATTGGCGCCAGCGGCAGATAACTCAGAAGCACCGTCTGCGATCCTCTGATTACCCGCAGCCGCTCCGTGTATTGGATGATGTTAATGTCCGGGCGCCGGCAGTAACTGTTGATCAGGGCCGTCGCGGCCGTAATCCAGTCCGCCGTCGTCCCGGCAGGCAGTCCGTAATTTGGATAGTCCGTTGGCTGCAGATATGGAGTGCCCATTTGTCCCTCTTCCGTCGCTAACAGAAAGGCGTGAGTGAGTTCGCAGTTCTTAGTTCACAGTTCCTAGTTCGCAGTTCGCAGTCCGAAGCTCGCGCCTGCCGGAGGTTTCCAGGAGGCTGCGAACTGCGAACTGCGAACTGTTTTTCGTCACCGCCCGGTAACCAGAACCTGGTAGTGAGCAAAGTTCGCGCCCTTGACTACGGGAGCGCCAAACTTTATGGCCACATACTGGTAGGTCATCGAGTTCGGCAGCCCCAACTGGAAGATACGGGGCGTCGGATCGCCGAGCCAGTGATACTCGATCAGGTCCTCGGTCACGATGTAAGCCGGCAGCGACGCCGAGCCCGAGCCCACTGTGCCCGTATAGCCAAGGCTCCAATCGGGAATGAGAGGCAGATCGCCGGCTTGCGTGGAGAGCATCTTCACAGTGAATCCACCGTTGATTTTTTCGGTGTTCAGCACCACGTTGAACTCTGCCTTCATCTCCTGGTCGATAAGATCCAGCAGCATGGGATTGGCATAGATCGCGGTGGGCCGCACATAGTAACCGGTGCTGGCGCACATCGTCGCCACGGCCGTCTTCAGGCCGTTCACGATCGAATTCGGAGCCGCAATCGAAACCGTGTTGCCTCCCGCCACGATCTGCGCGATGGCGCCCATGTACTGTGTGGTCGTCGGCGCGCTCAGGCTGGTGTCGTTGCCGTTCCAAAGCGCGATGTCATGCGTCACCATCACGCCGCTCACCGTGTCCACCAGGTCCTTGGCCTGCAGATAGGCGAACTGCTTTTGCTGATCTCCCAGCTCGATGTCGAACAGGTTGTAATTGATCTGCGCGACGATGGCCTTCAGGGGCACCGCCATCTCGATGCGCGTCGGGCTCACCACCGGCGGCACTATGCTGCGCGGATTCACGAAACCGGCCGTGTCCGGATTGGGAATTGCCGTCTCCTCGAAGAACCGCGAAGGATGCCCGGTTGCCGGAACCTGCTTGATGCGCTGTCCGAATGGGCTGGAGCGGCGGCATATGTCGAAGATCTCGGTCTGATACAACGGAACTTCGATCGCGCCCGGCCCGATGTAATCCGCTGCTGCATGTATGTTTGCAAAGGTTGCGTTCATAGGCTCTTTCCGCCCCCTCCATGGGGCCGTGTTGGTGAGCTGAGGGCTCACAGTTCACAGTTCGTAGTTCACAGTTAAAGCCTGGTCCGAGCGGCGGCTGGTGCTGCCGCTCAAATGGCCCAAGCAGCACGCAGTGACAGGCCCAACCGAGAACTGTGAACTGCGAACTGTGAACTGCCTTTAAGCGATTGCGCCCGACCGCAGCAGTTGGGTCTTCACTGCTATGCGCTGCTCCAGGCTCAATCCCGCCAGCGCGGCATCCAGCGTGCGCACGTCCACGGGACCTTCGCCGATGCCGTGCTTGGCCAGCATCTCGCTGGTCGCTGTGGGCAGCGTCCTGCGCAGCGGACTCAAAGCGTTCGGCGGCGCGGCCGCCTTCACTTCGGCGAGTTCCCGCTCGGCCGCCGCCAGCTTTTCCGCCAGTTCCGCCTCCCGGCGGCTCTGCTCCACGGTAGCCGAAATCCGCTCCACATCGCCGGCCAGCGCTCCCTGCCGCTCTTCCAGCCCGCTCAGTGCCCGTTCCAGCAAGCTGGCCGCGGCTTCCAGCCGCTCGACAATCTGCTTTTCTTCCATCTCCATGCCGTTCCTTTCTTTGTGATTTGCTTGACTTTCACTTACATTGGGCTCGATAGCAAAAAGGCCCCGCTTCGCGGAGCCTCACTGCTAACTCGCCAGCCGATTTCCTTACTCCAAACAGAGCCGTCTTCGAGGGCCGACCAAAATGTCCCACAGCATCCGGAGTACTGCTCTAACTCGCCATCCTGAAACTCGTTGCGCGGTATGCGGCCTTTTCCCTGAGCAGGATCGCCGCTCCCGTAAATGTCACCCGGGTGAGCTTCCAAACTTCGGCCCGCATATCATCGACGCGCGCGTCCGCCAGCTCGTAACTCATGCCCATCGCCCCGGGGTCCGCCGTGGCCGACGCCTTGATCGCCGCGGCCACCTCGGGAAAGTCCCGCGCATACAGGTATCCACGCACCACCAACTGCCGCCCTTTCAGATCCGCTTCCGTCAGCAGCCCGATCTTGCGCCGCGCGTCGTGGCCGTCCCAGCCCGGCCGGTAATCCACCGCCATGCCCAGCAGCGAGGGCAGCGCCTTCTCCGCCGCCTCGAGCGTCAGCATCACCCGGTGACCGCGCGCTCCCGCCGGCGCCCTGTCGCTGGCTGCGTTCACCACCGTTAAAACCCCCTCGAACGGCACCCGGTTCGGGTGCCCCTCCACATGGGGAAACTTCACTGCCATCGCTTCCAGTCGCATTCGCTCTCCGCTCCGTTAGGGACCAGGGACATAGGGACTAGGGACTAGGGACTAGAGAACAAGATCGGCCCGGCCGCCGTGATTTCCATCCGAACCCAAGCTCATGCGCCTGAGTGCCGGAGCCTGTTTCTTGCTCCAAGTTTTCCACGTCCTGCTTTCTAGCCCGCAGTCCCTGTTCCCTGGTCCCTAGTCCCTGTTTTCGACCCCTTGTCCCTGTTTTGCCGCTTCGCCCGGCGCCAGCGGTCCCAGTCCCCGCATGGCCCGCACCTCGTCTATCGTCAACACGCCGGCTCCGAGCAATTGCACCTGCACCTGCAGCTCGGTCTGCTCGTCGCGTGCGCTCAGTTCGTTGAAGACGAATTCGAACTCCCGCCATCCAATGCACTTGCCGAAAAGATCGCGCGTAATGTGCCCGGCCAGCAGCATCGCCATGGGAGAGATCGCCCCGCGAAACGCCTCGTCGGCCATCTCCGAGGCGGTCGATTGGTTCACATCCGCCTCCAGGCCGAGCATCAGCGGCGGCAATCCAAAGGCGTTCGCGATCATGCGGATCAGAAACTCCTGCCAGTTCAGCCGCATGTCCGCATCCGTGCCCTGCGCAAAGCGCAGCACCTCCGGCTTCTGCTCGGTGGAAAGAATCGGCACGCGGCCGGTTCCCTCGATGTCGTCCTGCCACCAGCGGATCAGACGGTCGTGCTGCGCGGGCGTGGCTTCGTTCAGCCACAGCGCGTACTGCGCCACGGTGTTGGCCGCCAGTTTTCCCGCGTACCGGTGCGCGCTCAGAAACTGGTTCACCGTCTCGAACGCCACCTCCAGCGGCCCCAGCCCGAAGGGCGTAAAGCTCCGCGGGTTCATGCGGATGTACATCAGTTGCCGGTCGAGCAGCTCCACCGCGCTCGACTCGAGCTGCCCCGGAAGCGCCTGCGCGTAGCGCGGCATATCCTCCGAGCCGTCCCACCGGGCGTTGATGCGGATCGACGCTCCATCCACCGCCCACAGCATCGCCGGCCGCTCCGGGTCCCCCGTCGGCTCCATCTCGACGGCGCCGAATCCACCGGTCAGCGCATCCTCGATAGCCTGCTCGATTAGAGTGCGAAAGCTGTCGGTCGCGTTCGGCTCCTCCATCACCCGCCGGAGCGCGCGCAGCTTGCGCGCCTCGAAGGCCGCTTCACCCGCTCCCCGGCGCACCCTCACCTGCCAGTCCATGGCGGCGATGCGGTCCTTGATCGCGTTGATGGCCCGCCGCACCAGAGGCGTCTCCGCAAACCGGCGCAGATTCACCGGCGTCGGCTTGGGCAGATGCCGCCCCGGAAACTGCACCGGCGTCAGAATCGACGGCAGCGCCAGCGTCTTGCGCTCGCCTTCCGCCGCGGCCAGCACATCCCCGCTGCGGCCGTTCCCGGTCGCCTGCCGCCAGATCTCCCGTAATTGCTCTCCTACCTTCACGCGCACCTTCCCTGTTCCGCCGCCTGAAAACAAAAAAGGCACAACCCTCAAATAGGGCAGTGCCTTGTTCTCTCCGCGTCTTTATGCCTTCAGCGATCGGCCTTCGGCTATCGGCTCCTGTCTTCCGTTCCCTGACTCGAAGCCCTTAGCTGCCGGCCAATCCCATCCAACAAAACCAATCTTACCGCAAAGCATCGAAATTATATGCAAATTTCCGCGATTTATTTTATAGGCAAACTTCGGCTAATTATTTTATGTGCAAACTTCTGCGGATTATTTTATGTGAAAACTTCCGCGAGCTATTTCATCGGCACTTACCCATTAGTTATAAGCCCGCGGTCGGAAGGTAAAATCCGAGAGCTGAAAGCTGCTCTCAGACCCGCAGCTCCCGCCGCGCCGTCTCCGCCACCCTACCCAGGTCAGATGTCGTCAGCACCCGAATGTCGTGTTCCTCCATCGTCTCCACTCCGAACCGGTACATCTCCAGCCGCTCCGGGTCCTCGTCGGCCGCGCCCGGTCCGGACTCGCCCCATCCGGACACGCCCAACTGGGCTGCCGGCTCGATCACCGCGGTCAGCTCCAGCCGGGCCTTCTCCACGCGCTCGACACCGGTCCGCAATGCGGCCGCCGAGAACGCCAGCACCTTGGCGGACTCCACGCCCGTGCCAACTCCCGGATCGAGGCTCACGGCGTGGAACATGCGCACCACCCCATTCGGCCTATAGCCGGCATCGATCTTCAAGGGGTCTCCAGGCCGCGTATACTCCGAGGCCGCGATCCTCTTGCGCATCAGCTCCCACACCCCCGCGTGCTCGAACTCCCTCCGCATCCGCGCCTGGATCGCCGCCCGCCCGCTCAAACGGGGCAGTTTCTCTCTCGGCTGGGGGTCGATATAAAGGCGCATCAATTCCTCCACACCGGCCGGAAGGCTCTCCGCCAGGTAGGCTTTGCCGTCCGTCATCTGCACGCTCAACGAGAGCGACTCCCCGAGCAGCCGCATCAGATCCAGACGCATCAAGTCGGGCCGCATCAAGTCCGGCCGCATGGGGTTTTCCTGGGGCCCGGCCTCGAACCGTCTGCGCAGTTCGCTTTCCATACCTTCGAGCAGCGCGGTATCCGCATCCGGATCCAGGCAGCGCACCCGCCGCCAGTCGCGTGTAAAGCGCACCTCCGTCCGGTGCGTCTCCCTGTCGCGCAGGACCACGCCGATATGCACGTACTCGTTGCGGACCGCATCCGGCACATACCGGAGCAGGTGGAATTCGCACGCGCGCCGCTCAAATCCGCTGCTCATGCTCAGTTCTTAGCCTTCAGCTTTTAGCTGTTAGCTCTATTCCCGGCCTCAAGCTCAGCCGCGCGCAGCCGAATCCGCTTCGACGGGCTGCCTTACCGCTGTCTCAGGCACAACCGGCAAGAAGCTAAAGGCTAACAGCTAATTCACTCCTCCGATGTTAGTCCCCCATCTATCCTCTTTCCAAGCATCTTTAACGTCCTCTCCTCCCATCCCCCTCCATTTTGGGAATGGCCTCCGGTCCGATCTCCCGAACTGCTCGATCAACTCCCGCATCCTGCCACGGCGCCTCAGCAGCTTCTCCACCAGCCCCTCCATTTCGCCCAGGTCGCCCCCGTACCATTCCGGGGGCACTTCGCCGGCGGCCGCCCACATCGTCTCTTCCGCCATGGTCTCAATCCGTGTCAGCCACGGCTCGAAGGACTCCCACCCCGCGATCTCCCGGTACACGTCGTTGCGGTAGTAGACCCCGCGCAGCGGCGCATCCTCGAATCTCCACTCCCCGGCATGGAAGCAGTATCCGAAGTCGATGAACACCGCTTTATACCGCCGCTCCCGCTGCCGGCGGGTGAACACCGCCTGCCGCCCGTTGGCGTTTCCGGTCCACTTATCCAGCGCCAGGATCCCGGCGAACTCTTCCAGATTCTTCACCTCGGCCAGTTGTTCCTCGGGCAGAAAGTCCACCACCTGCCCCGGCATCAGACCGCCCACGAACCGCGACCCGAACTGCAGCCCCGGCCGGCATCTCTCCCGCGTTTGCCCCAGGTCGATCTCCAGCTCCGGCGTGTTTTCGATCAGCCAGCTCGAAACCTCCACCAGCTCTGTCTCCGGCACCGTCAGCCCCGCCGCCGCCGCCAGCCGGGAGGCCAGAAACTCGTTGGCCAGCACCCGCATGTGCTGCGGGTTGTTCTGGAACTTCACCACATAGATGCGCCCGTCGGCGCCGAGCATCAGTTGCCCCTGCGCGCCGCCCCGCATCCGCCGGATCTGCTGCACCGCCAGAACCGCCAACCCCGTCCCTCGCATCCTTCAATCGCTTATTGGGATTGTACGAGGCTGGCGAACAGATGTCAGTGGTCAGGGAACAGGGATCAGGGATCAGGGAACAGGGAACAGCGATCAGTAAAGAGCAGAACCCCTCTCAAACGAGTTCATCCGATTCCTAGTCCCTGCTCCCTACTCCCTATTCCCTATTCCCTGTTCCCTGTTCTTCCCAGCATCTCCGCCCGCGCCGCCAGAGCAATCGCCATCGCCATGACCCGGTCGTCGTGCGTCCCCGGCTGCGCCCCCATGCCCCCGTTCGCCAGCCGCACAAAGCTCCGGCACTCCCCCAGTAGCCGCCGGCTCTGGAACCGCCCCGGCGTCTCGGCCAGCGCCGCATCCAGCCGCCCCAGCGCTGCCGGCCGGCTCACCGACGTCGTCAGCCAGCCCGCCTGGTCCCCGCTCCGGCCCTTCTGCCGGTACACGCGGTCGTATCCCCCCGCCGGCTCCAAATGCGCCAGCACCCCGCTGCCGTGGTTGTTCCGCTCCACCACCAGCCACGCCCGGTTGTACTCCCGCGCCAGACCGGCCGCCAGCCGCGCCAGCTCCAGTCCACCCACGTGTCCGGCAAACTCCGCGCACTGCAAGCTGGTCTCCATCTCCACGACTTCAATCGCCGAATAATCGCCCTCGCTGCCGCCCCCGGCCGGATCGACCGCCACCACATATTCCTTCCCTTTCACCGGCGGCAGCCAAATCTCCAGCTCTCCGTTCCGCCGCCGCTCCACCGGCTCCGGCGCGGACTTCAACCGTTCCTCTACCGCAGCCAGTTCAAACACCGACTCCCCGCTGGCCAGAAAGCAGCTCTCCGCGTCCTCGGCGTACTCCTGCGCCGCCAGCCCACGAAAATCCGCCCTTATCTGCCTTCGATACGCGATCTGCCTCAGGTCCAACCCCTGCCGGCGGCGCAGTTCGCGCTCTTCTTCGGTCAGGCTCGCTTCGTCCACGGCCCCGGCCCGGTAGCGCGCCTCCATCCACCACGGGAAAAAGTGCCGCACCGTCCCCGTCTCGTCCGCCTTCAACCATTCCTCATGAAAGCACCCGCCCACGCCCTGCGGCGTCGACTCCAGAATCTGCTCGGCGCCCGGCGCCAGCGCCGCCCGCAATCCGGCCAGGATCTCCGCCGGATCGCCCGGCCACCGCGCCAGCTCCGAGCAGTGCAGATTCTGCGCCGTCAGCCCGCGCCCGGCATTCCGGTCCCCCGCCGTCACCACCCGGTACTGCGAATCGATCTCCGGGAACACGATCTGCCGCGCGTTAGCCCGCGAAGTCCTCAGCGCCCCGCTCCGCAGCTCCTCCGGCAGCCAGTCCACAAACCGGTGTACGATGCGGAAGATCTCCTCGGCCGACTCCCGCGTATGCGCCACCTGCAGCGTCAGCGTCCCCGGCTGCGTAATCGTCTTCAGAAAAAACCGCCCCGCCGTCCAGGTCGTCATTCCCAGTTGCCGCGCCTTCAGCACGATATTGCGCCGGGCCCGCCGCCTCTCGAAGGCCTTCTGCGCCGCGTTTGCCCTCAGCGGCGCCGTCCATCCCTCCCGCGTCCGCACCAGCAGCAGCCGCTCCGCCAGCGCCGTCGCCACCGTCCGCCCGCCCAGGCTCGCCGGCCGCTGGTCCAGCATCTTGCCCAGCCGGCAAAGCTCCCAAACGTTGCAGTCCAATGCACCTGACTCCAGGTTCGCGCCGCATGAGGCCGCTCCTGCTCCACCTGACTCTTTCACACGGCCTCCTCGGCAGCCCGCGTCTGCCGTTTGCGGATCTCCTTTTTGCGCCTTGAACGCTCTCCACAGGAGCCGTCACTGCAACAGTCCGATGTTGCGGGTAGTGCTCGCCGGCGCAATGCTGTTCGCGGTCACGCTGCACACCACCACCTGCACCGTAGTCCCGCTGGAGACCTAAACATTACTCCGCGGCGGGCCGATCCCTGGATTGCCGGCGCCCATAACGAAAAACACCATCCCCGTCGAAACTCGCATTGTAACAACGGGATCGAGTCTTACAGCGCGCCGGTCCAGCCCTTTGCTAGATTCCGTACCAGCAGTAGCTCCACGCCCCGATATCCGCGCTGGGATTGCTGTCGATGCCGTTGAAATATCCCGCTTCGGCGAGGTAACCGTCAAAAGGATTGGTGACCGAATCGTTTCCCGTTCCCAGCGCTCCAAGGCTCTTCGTGAGCGTCTGCGCTGCAAGGGTTGCAGTGCCTTGAGAACTGCAAGTCCCCGCGGAACACAGATAGAGAGCTGCGGCGCGGCTCGTCAGGTTGTAGGTAGCCACCATCGTGTACCAGGTTCCCGTCGAGAGAACAGTGGAACCTGATAAGGAGTCGGGAGAAGCCCCCGCGTCAACGATGAACTGCAGATGAGTTTGGTATAGCCTCACAACGACCTGCACGCCGTAACCCAGGTAGTTCCCGAAAATGAAACCGCTCGCTACGTTTGCGGGGTTGAATACCGCATAGAACGTGTAGGTGGTGTTCGTGACCGGAACCGGCGTTGCCATCGTCATGTAGTTGCTGCTGCCGTTGAAACTGAGAGCAGGCCGCGAATTGACGGCGCTCGTCTCGAAGGTCGGTTGCGCGCTGGTGGCAGCTTGCTTGAGAGTATTTCCAGCCACGAAGTCGGCAACGGAATAGACAGCCTGTCCGCTGGTGGAGCAGGATGAGCCGCCCGTCGCGCCGCAAGTATTAGAAGAATTGTACGCGGCCCAGCGATAGGTCATGGTGGGCGCGGCACAGCCCGCCGCAAAGATTTTCCGCCAATGGCCGCTCATCACCAGCTGTCCCTGAGCAATGGGAGCGGGCAACAAAACCACCAAAGTTAGCAATAAAGCTTTCATGTCAATAGGTTCCTGCGACAATCGTGGTTACCTGTTTCGTTGTCCCGTCCGCGACGACACTGAAGTTAATGTGATCGCCATTAGTCAGCAAGACATTCGCGCTCTGGGTGCCGGAGGGGGCGGAAGAAGAGCAGGTAATCGGACCTGTGAGCAAAGGTCCAAGCGTAGCGCCCGAAGCATTCATCGTGGTCGATCCTGAGTTATCCGAAAAGCACTTTATCGACGTAATCGTCACCGTCGAGCCCGTTGTATTCCAACATTCCGATAGGGGATAGGTTTGTGCCGGAATCGCGTCGTAGCCATCCCCAAGCCCCGGCTGGCATGCCCACTGCCTGGTGCCCGCGAGAGAACCTGAATTCTCGTAGTACCAGGTCGTATTGGCATAGTGAAAATGCAGCGTCACGATCTCGGAATTGATAATCGCAAATGATGGCGTTGGTCCCGTGATCCCGCTCCAGGTGAAAGATGCGCCAGTGCCAACGTATATGGTGAGGTCCATATTGGTCACGACAGGGCTGCTGGGCATCGTGATGGCGCAGGCGTTCGATACGGTCATGTAGTAATTCGTGTAGTTCCCGCTCAGCGCCACGGTCCCGCCGGAGCAGGACGGGGAGTCTGTCCCCCATTGCTGCAAGCCGGCCTCCGCGTTGATCGTTCCTTGAACTGTCATGGGACTGACAAATGTTGACGAATTAGAGCCGAGTGTGACCTGCGGAACCCACGATGTTCCATTCCATTTACCAAAGACCCAGCTCTGCGCATTCGATGTGCCAGAGTATCCTATCTCGCACCAGCGGGTCTGCGCATGTCCCTGACTCGTCCCAACGTCGTAGTCGCAATTCGATTGGTAGAACTGCCTGCCCATAGCCCACGTGCTCGAACCGGGATTGGTTCCGATTCCCGTCATGTTAGGTCCGGCCAGGTTCATGATGAAGTAAGGCGGAGCGCCGTTGTCGGCGGCGTTCTGAAACCTGTAGTCTGGCGACGCAATCGTTAAGAAGCCGCCAGTCGCGTACACCGCCGCAGGCAAACCGTAGAGAAGGTTCGCCGAGAGCGCTCCATTATTAAGTGTCTCGCTCGTCTCTCCGCTCTTCGATGCCGGGTAAGTGCCCTTAAGAAACACGTCGCCGATGGCAGACGACTTGATCGCATCGGCGCCCTGTAATTCAGTTACTCCGTACCCGGTCCCGATGGCAAGATCGGTTACGGTGACCTTCGCAACGTGCTCGACATTCGTCCCGGAAGAACCGGCTCCCCATGACCATTGATAGCCGATGTAACCGTCTCCCATTCCTCCAATCTCGATTTCCTGGCATTGGTAAGCAGAGGCGTCGAGGCAATACCCTGTAAACCCAGCTTTATAGTTCGGGTTGTTCGCCGCCGTGAAGTTGTCGGAGAGGACCACGCCGTCGTTCGACGAACTCGACGCCGCAAGCTCGAAGTGCGGATTCACCCATGCGGTATTGGAAGGGACCGTCGAACCGCTCATGTTGCGGGTTACGAAATAGAGGTTCCCGTCCCCGGCAGCGACCACCTGGGCGATTTCAAATTCGTTTTGCTGTACCCCAGGATTCTGCGCGCACGGTGAAGTCGAGTTGGCGTTGTAGTCCTGGCAGAACACGTAGACGTTTCCCCGGTACCAGCCCGTCTCCAGATTGTCCGCCGCCATGCTCAACGGGTTCTCAACGTAGTACGGCCACCAGCTTGCATCCACATAGGGGATGTAGTAGTAGGTGTTCGCTCCCACAGTCTTCTGCCCGACTGTCCCGTTGCCATCCACTTCGTCCGGCAGTCCGCCCAGCAAAACCGACGAGTTCGCGCTGCCCAGCCAATCCTCGCCTTGCAGCGAGCCTTCAAAATAAATGTGCGACATCGTAGTGTCCGTTGCGCCCACGTCTTTGATGGCCGGCACGAACCCCAGCGGCTTAATGTCGCCGTCCTCGAACGTGTCCTGCGCTCCGAAGTTCCAGATCGCCGCGTGGCGGTTCTCCGGCACAATCGCCGTCAAGAAAGTCGCGCTCGTCACCGTCGCCGTGCCGTTCGCCGTTCCCGCCGCGGTCAATGTAAACTCGCCGCTGCTCGGCGAGTTATTGGCTACCGTCGCAACCTGATAGTAGCCATTGAGAGCCGTCGTGCCGGTGATGCCGGAAAGCTCGACGAAGTTCCCCACCGCAACCGGCGAAGTCCCATCCATCACGTAGGTCTGTGTTGTACCATCGCCGACGGCCGAGACAACAGTCTGGCCACCGGCCCCAGGAGCAACCCCGTTTATGCAGTTGATGTTGTAGCAATAGCCGGAGGCCGTCTGTCCGGGCTGAATGATGGTGATGCCCATGAATTTTATCCCGTCCGCGATGGCCGTGATCGGCCAGCGCACGTCGGAGATCATCACGTTAAAGAATTTGGTTTTTTCGGCCACCTCAAACAGCCAAATGCCGCGTCCACCGTGGTTCCACATGCGCACGTTCTGCACCGTGTATTCGCCGTTGGTCGGCCCAATCTCAAGTAATGTGCCTGCCGTCGAGTGATCGTTTCCCTCGAGCCCTACATCCCGAATGCCGGCGGCGAAGGTGTCAGGGACACTCGCGGCCTGAGTAATGGTTAGCAGGTTCGACGTGGCGTTGCTCAGCCGCAGAATGCTCGATTTGCCGCCGTCGCCCATGATCCGTACGTTCGACGGCACGCTCACCGCGCCTGCGCTGATGTTGAAAATACCCTCCGGGATGTACAGGGAGGGGCACTGATAGCCACTGGAAGCATTGCACTGCGTCAAAAGGTAAGCTACCGCGGCGTTGATGGCGCACGAGGAATCCAGCTTGTCGGTAGGATCGGCCGCGTTCGCGCACCCGGCCGGCGTTCCAAACTGCGGCGATTCGATGTTGACGCGCGGAAGCTCTGTGATCAGGCTTCCCGTCACCGCGCCGCCCGGACCAACAATGTTCGAAAACGCCGCTGCCTGAGTCGTTGCCCCGGTGCCGCCCGACCCCACCGGAATCGTGCTCACTCCCGAAACCGTCGTCCCGCTCGCCGAGTAATACGCGATCTGTCCGGCATTCCCCGAGCCCACCGTCCCTCCGCCGCCGGTTCCCCCGCCGCACGGCACTCCGGCGTTCGTGATCCAACCCGAGTTGTCGATCTGCAGGCAGCCGTACCCGCTCGGAGACGCCAGTCCCGGAAACTTGATCGCGCTCGCGCCCGAAAAGCTCGCGTACAAACTCCCGCTTCCACCGCCGTAAATATTGAACGCCGTCCCCGACCCTGTCTCGTAGTTGATCCGTACCGCTCCCGCCGCATTTGAAGCATCGATGTACGTATCTCCGCTGTTCGTGCTCTGGTAGGCCTTGAAACTGTCCAGGCCCCCAACCGCCGAGTTCAAAGCCCAGTTGTTGCTCGCGTCCTTCACCATGTACCACTGGCTGGTGCCGTTCCAGTCCTTATAGATGTACGACTCTTTTTGCGCCGTCGTCAGCCCTGCCCACAGCGCCGCGTCGATCTCCGCGTCCGCCTGGTTCTTCACCGTCGGCGTGCTCGTGAACGTCGAAGCCCCGCTCACCTGAAGCGTCCCATTGAACTGCGCGTTCCCCGCGTGGTCGATCGTCGCCACAGTCGTCTCGCTCGGCCCGCCCGATCCGACCACCACGCCGCCGGTTCCCGAGTTATTTGACCCGTTCAGCACCACCGCGCCTGTGCCCGCCGCGTTCAGCACCGTTTGATTATCTGTGCTCCCTGCCGTCGAAATCTCCGCGATCGCATTCGGCGCCGTAACTTGGTTCGATCCACTCCAACTCAGAGTTGGCTGCGAAGTGTAACCGCTGCCGGCGTTGGCGATCGTCACCGAGGCCACCGTATAGCCGCCCGAGCAGCTTGAAGCCGCCATCACCGGCGTTCCAGCAGCCCCGGATCCGCCCCCGCCCGAAATCGTGACCGAAGGCGGGGCAGAACTCGAATAGCAGCCCCCGTTGTTGAGGATTAAGTTCGACACAACGCCGGCGCCTGTCGTCAAATACTGCCCGATCGACAGCCGGTTCACGTTGTTCAGCAGGTCCTGAACCTGATAAAACTGCTCGCCCGTCGTCCCGTCCGAGTACCCGTCGATCCACCGGTATCCATAATCCGTCTGAATCTCGTTGAGCAGTCCGCGCTCGTTCCCCGTTCCAATCCCCAGCCGGTAGTGGTTCGTCACCGTCGCGTCCTGCTGGCTCCCGTACCAGTCGCCTTTCATGCCGTTAAAGGCGCGGTGAAATGTGTCCAGGAAGCTGTTGCGCGTGCCGTTGTCGGTCAGCGCCCCGGTAAACATCGTGCCGCCGGTCATCCAGTTGTTGTACGAACTCCCCGCGTCGGCCACCACCTGGTTCGTCGAGTTCTCGTTCCGCAGCCCCACAATCGTGTTGTTCTGTGCGTTCGGGCCCAGGTGCAGCGCTGTCGAGCAACCCTCTACGTCTCCGCCCGTAAATGTGTTCCCATCGCCCTGCGCCAGGTTGATGCCCACCGTCCCCGCAATCGGGCTCCCGCTGCTCGTCGGGCAATCGATGTGCAGCCGAACGAACATGCTCGCGTTCATCCAGTCCGTCGTTGCCGGATTTGCAACCTCATGCCCCACCGCGTTCACCGCCGTCCCGAATCCGTTGAACGCGTTGTCGAGAAATGTCCCGCCCGTATAATTCCCCGTCCCGTCAAGGGTCATCGCCGTCTGGTTCGAGTTACCCAGAAAGTACAAGCTCTCCAGATCCAGTTCCTGAGTCCGGTACGCAACAAAACCTTCCGCCGCCGCGCTCGTCGCCTCCGTCGTGTTGATGTCCAAATTGTCCATGTGGAATCCCATCGTATCCGCCGCATACGTCGGGTCGCCCACCTGCACCATGGCCGCCGCGCCCGTATACTCAAGCACCGTTCCGCCCAGGTTGCCGTTCGCTGCGGTCCCGCCCCGCAGCGCGCATCCCTTCAGCGCCACATTCCGTGTTCCTGCTGTCACAACTATCTGGTTCGCCGTCGCAATCGTCGCGCACGGCAGATCGATCGTCGTATTCCCCGTCGATACCGTCACGTTCGCGCCCATGGCCAGCGTTCCCGTAAAATTCCGCGCGTCGCACGTCCCCCCGTACGTCGCATTCAGCGCCGCCAGGCACGCCTCAAGCTTCGCTCCGAAATCCGCGCCCGTAAACTGGTCCACCTCATAAGCCGCGCCCAGTTGTTTCGCCGTCAACTCGCCTGAAACCGCGCCTCCCGTGATCGGAACTGCCTGCGCAAAGCTCTCGTCTACATAGTGCTTGTCCGCCGCCTGCGTCGGCTGAGACGGGTCCCCGTTCAGATAAAGCGCCCCCGTCAGCGTCCCGCCCGCCACCGCCAGTTGGTCCCCTGTGGCTTCCGTTACCGCCTGATCCACATACGCCTTGCTTACCGTCTGCACCGCCTCCGCGGCCGGCATAATCTGCGCCTGCACTTGCGCCAGCGTCGCCTGCGCTCCCGTCGGCACCACCCAGTACTGCGTCGTCACCGTCCCGTCGCTCAGATAAAATATCGCCGTGTAGTACTCGCCCGCCGGCGTTGAACCCTGGTTCGGCGCCAGGTTCACGCTCACATATCCATCCGCCGGAATGGTCACCGACGTCCTATCGGCCGCCACCAGTTGCCCGCCGGCCGTCGTAAACGCCGGCCAACTCACCATCAGCGTCCCTGAAGCCGGCTGCCCGTTGGCCAGGTACATCGTCCCCTGAACCGTAGTTGTGCTCACCCCCTGGCCCAGCGCCGCAACGCCCGCGAATGCCCCCAGCATTCCCGCCAGTCCCATGAACACACACCATCCCATTCCCGTGCGCAACCGACCCTCACTCATTATCCTCATCCCTGTCTCTTCCTTCGCTTCGATGCTAACGCCTGTCTAAGGCGGTTCCACACTTGCTGTACCCAAAGCTCCGTGCCCCATCCATGCGACTCTTTTCTGTCGCATGGGTGGGAGGCCACGACAGGTATTAGCGATCTCACCGTTCCTCTACCCAAGACTTTGTGCCCCATCCAAGCGACTTTTTTCTGTCGCATGGGTGGGAGGCCACGACCGCTATAGCGATCTCACCGTTCCTCTACCCGAAACTTTGTGCCCCATCCATGCGACTCTTTTCTGTCGCATGGGTGGGAGGCCACAACAGGTGGGTACACCTTCTCTGGAACCGCCTTAATATCCGGGTGTTCCATCCTCATCCTCGTCCCTTGAGCCCAAGCATGGATTTCAGGCAAATCCCCCGCGGAAAATCAGGTCTTAGAGCGGAACCAGAGAAGATGTATCCCGAGCCACGACCGTCGGATGTAGCGCCGGTCTCCAGACCGGCCGTCGTGGGGACCTCCCGGTCCCCACATCGCGGTGCCGAAGTCGCAAGATCCGGCTCGTCGGGATACAGCAATGCTAGCCTCGCTTTAGGCAAATCCTCAAACAAAAATGGGCGCTCCGCATCCAATGTTACGGATCCGAAACGCCCGTCGAAACCCGGAAACCAGCCTCAATTCTCCGGTTCCAGGCCGCCTTCGCCAACTTCAGCCGTCTCTTCCGACGCTTCCTTCCACTCAGGCTCCGCTGACCAGATCTCCGCCAGGCTCCGCCCCTGCTGCTTCTCCTTGGGCGACTCTTTCGGGGCGTCCAAAGCCTTCTGCAGAGACCACCTCGCGTCTACGTCCCCCGCGATCGCCCGTTCGATCCACGAGTCTGCCAGTTCCTCGCCCAGCTTCGTCCGCAGCTTCTCTGTCAAAAGCCCGCGCAGCAGAGCGGCTCCATCCTCGATCCGCTCCACGACCAGCCCCGAAACAGCGTCCGAAGTCCCATTCGAAGCCGCCTCTTGCGCCGCCTCCTGTTCGGTCTCCGCCGCTCTCTCGCCGCCCGCCGCCCTTAGTCTGCCGGTTCCTCGGGCCCTCTTGCTCTTGGCCTCGCTCCGCGGAAACCGGCCTTTCTCGTTGGTCTTATTTCCTTCCCGCTCCGTCTTGACTCGCTCCACTGCTGTTACAGCCATCGTTCCGCCATTCCCGGCCAATCTCCCGCGGTTCTCGGACCGCATAAGTGACTAAGCGGCAACTCCCCCCGGAATTGCTTTGGGAACACGTCGTCGGTATGTTTAAAAGCTCCTGAAAATGCTCGGTCGCCCCTTCTTCTCTCTTGCGTCCGCGAATCTGCGGTGATGGCCTGAAGAAGATTAAGAAAGCCCCATCGGGCTTCCGTCCTGCCCCTCTGTCTCTCTCCGTGTGATTGTTCTTAGCTTACCCAAAACCCATTAAATTCCATGCAAACCACCAATTTGTCATTTTCTCGCGTATTTTCAAGAACTTACACGCGTGGTCAGCGCCGCCGATACTTGACAAGACGCCAACCTGTCCCAAACCGGACCAATTATTCCGTCCCCATTCCCAAAACGGAACCTCGCCGGGACCGCCGCAGCGCTGCAAAGCATCTCTCCTCATGGTATAGAGTCAAAAAAACTGAACATTCGGGTGCCCCAACCCTCGCCGCGTCTTTGCTTTTGCGGCTAGGGTGGGCTGGCGACTCACTCTATAGAAAATGGAGAGATGCCCTAAAGCAGCCATGGCCCCACCACCCCCCAAAGCCGTCGTCCTCTTGAGCGGCGGCCTCGACTCCGCCACCGTCCTCGCCATCGCCCGACGCGACGGCTTCGAGCCCTACACCCTCTCCTTCGACTACGGCCAGCGCCACGCCGTCGAGCTCCAGGCTGCCCGCCGCGTCGCCGCCTCCATCGGCGTCGCCCAGCACCGCATCACCGCCATCGATCTCCGCGTCTTCGGCGGCTCCGCTCTGACCGCCGACATCGAAGTTCCCAAACACCGCGGCCCCGCCGAAATCTCCGCAGGCATCCCCATCACTTACGTCCCCGCCCGCAACACCATCTTCCTCGCCTTCGCGCTCGCCTGGGCTGAAGTCCTCGGCTCCAGCGACATCTTCCTCGGCGTCAACGCCCTCGACTACTCCGGCTATCCCGACTGCCGTCCCGAATTCGTCGCCGCCTTCGAAACCATGGCCAACCTCGCCATCAAAGCCGGCGTAGAAGGCCGCCAGAAGTTAAAAATCCACACCCCATTGATCGCCCTCACCAAAGCGCAAATCGTCCGCACTGGCCTCGCCCTCGGCGTCGATTACAGCCTCACCAGCAGTTGTTACGACCCCGCGCCGTCAGGCGCGCCATGCGGCCAATGCGACTCCTGCCAGCTCCGCCAAAAAGGCTTCCGCGAAAACGGCCTCAACGACCCACTCCCTTATCCCGACGCGTAGAGCCGATCAAGCGGATGATTCCTTCGCACTGCCGGCCCGAGCCGCAGCCGCCGCTCGCTCCCGGCGAAAAAACCTGGCCAAATATACTTGAAATTTTGCCGAGGAAATTCGCTCGCGGATGAGGCTTTGTGTCAGGGCACGACTTCAGTCGTGCCGAACAACTCCGCAAAAGAATGTGGGCTTTAGCCTCTGCGGGAAATTGCGATTGCAACCAGACTTAGAGCCTCTCACATGTCCGCAACCTCAAAAGCACTTGTCATGTTGAGCGCAGCGAAGCGGAGTCGAAGCATCTGCGGTTGTTTCTCGTATTTCTGCATAGCCAGCGACGCTGCAAGAATAGGAATTGGACACGAAGGCCTATACCGACGGGCTATTCAAGTTTCACTGTGATCGGTCTGACGTAGATGGCCGCGAGTTCATCTCCCGCGGTCGAGATCGTCGATGAGCACCGGCCGCCGCATCGTTGCCTTTCGGGGCGTCGCGCCGCGCGAACAGCTGCGTGGCTTCCTCGTCGCCGATCTTCAAAAAGCTGCCGTGCTTCGCATGATCCGGCAGCGAAGTCTCGGCGGCCATGTCCTTCCAGTGCTTCCAATCCGTTGTGGCCACGGCTTGGTAACGCGCGTGCGACGGGCGGTAGTGGTCGTAGCAAACGATGTATGTCTTGCCCATCTGATGAATCACCGACGGAACCTCCGACCAGCTCTCGTTAATCGCCAGAACGGGACAATCACTTCTCCTCCGCGATCTCGTAACTGACCAGCGTTTTGCCGCGCCACTTTGACTCGGAGGTCTGACGGCCGGCGTCGTCGAAGTTGCGCCACGTCCAGGTTCCGTCCGCGGCGTAGCTCTTCTCCCACATCTTCGATCCGTCGGTGCGATAGAAGACCTCTTCGCCAATCTTTCTGCCGAGATGGTAATCGGAGGTCCACTGCTTGCGGCCGTTCTCGAAGTAGAACGTCTGCATGCCTTCGAGCAGGATGCGGCCGTCGTCGGCCAGGCCCGTGGACCACTCAGCTCGCAACTGCCCGTTGGGCCAGTTCTCGCGATGCTTCGTCACATCGGTAATCGAATCCGGCGCCGGCGTCGCCGCCTCCGAGCTCGAAAGCACCCACGCCTCATTCAGCACGATCTCGTAATTCACCGTGTTCTTCGAGGTAACAATGTGAATCAATCCGTTCGGTCCCTGCGTCGCCGTCACGTAGCCCACGGTGAGGATGTCCGCGGGCAGGCGCTTCGTCTTCCACGTCCTGCCGTCGTCACTCGAGAGAGCCACGAACGCGCCGTCCTTGTGAATGTGCTTCATGTGGTGAGGATTATAATCGGCGACAAAAAACAGCCGGCCGTCAGCGAGGCGAATCACGCTGGGGCGCTCGCCGCTAAGTAACTCGTCGAAGGGCGTCGGCGTTACGGTCCAGGTCTTGCCGCCGTTGGCGCTGGTGGCCAGCGGCATGTGCCCGTCGATCTCGGAGTTCTTGCCGCCGAAGCCGAGCAGGTCGCCGTTCTTCGCAATCGCCAGGGTCGTGTGGCGGCCCGCGGTGCGCCCGCCCGTGTCGTACCAGGTCTTGCCGTCGTTGTGCGTGGCCCAGACCGCCGAAGCCGCGCTAAGCCCACCCGCGCCGCGGCCCGTTGAATCCGTCGGAATGTAGATGGTTCCGTCTTTCGCCTCCGCCACGGAGTTGATGGGCTGCGGAACATAGCGGCCAATCGATCCAATGAAGTGTGGAAACTCAACCGGTCCCCACGTCGCGCCATTGTTTTCCGACTGCACGTAGGCGAAAGGCGGCGCGCCGATCAGCCGCGGAAATCCGAAGAATAGCCACAGACGCCCGTGGTCGTTCCAGAAGACGGGCGCGGCGCAAGCGGCGTCGGCAAAATAGGGCCATGGCTCGGGCATGTCCCAGGTCTCCGAACCCGCGCGCCTGCGCATGATCAGAATGGTCTGGTCGGGATCGTCTTCCTTGTCGGGCGAGTTATAGTAGGCCGCGATTAGGTCGCCGTTCGAGAGCACCTGCACCGCCGAGTTGTGATAGTTGATGCCCAGGCCGCGCGCCAGGCCAATACGCCAGCCCACATCCGGCATTGATTTGCCATCGAAGTTCGGGAACAGCTCGTGCGTCCGATAGAACGGCTTCTCCGGGTCGGGACCGACATCAATCGAAACCGCCGTCCGCTTCACGTCCATCTTAAAAAGGTATTTCCGCCGCGGCGATGGATGCGGAGCAGGCATGGGCGCCTCCACCACCCGGAAACCGATGTTGCCGCGGTGTGACTCATAGCTGGGCGCCATGCTGGCACGGTTCGCGGAGCGTTCGAAGTACGGCGCCATGGCCGGATAGATTTCGCCGGGCTTGGACTTTCGATAGTCGAGACCGCCTCCGCGCACCACCCGAAAATGCCCATCGAGCGGCCCTGTCGGATCGGCCTGGGGCCCGGCTTCATAAGGCGCGTACCAGTCGGCGACCCACTCCGGCGTGCCTTCGCCAATCACCACCCCCCACTGGTTCGCCTCGCCTGGCTTGGGCGGCGAGTCGCCAGTGAAAAACGGAGTCTCGGTGCCGGCGCGGGCCGCGTACTCCCACTCGGCCTCGGTGGGTAAACGGTAGGGTTCGCCGGTCCTCTTCGATAGCCACGCGCAGAAGGCGAGCGCCTGTTCGTAACTGACTCCAGCCGCGTAGCCGGGAAACTCGGGAACCGGCTTGTAGCTCGGGTCGAACTGCTGAAACTCCTTCACGGTGACCAGGTGCGTGGAAATCTCGAAGCCATGCGTGAGGGTGACCTTATGCGCGGGATGCTCGTCCCAGTCGCCATGCACGGGACGCGTGGACATCACGCCGAAGCCGTTGACCACGGCGGGCGGCAATGCTTCAGGACCGCCGCCCATGATGAACGAGCCGGCCTCAATGTGCACCATCGGAATAGGGCCGGGCTTCTGCGCCGCGGCCGATGCGGCCAGCGAGAATAACACCAGTACAGCGGATGTTTCGAAGCGGTTCACGCCTGCAACTCCCAAAAGAATGCGCCGATCGATGAATCAATCAATCAATCAATTGATTCATCGATCGGTCAGTTCGGCCTCCAGCGGCCCCAGCGTCGCGCGGCTGGCCAGCTTTCTGCCGTCCACATAGACCGCCAATCCGCGCCCGCGATGGTAGTGCTTGCCGGTCTCGTCGTAGACGATGGTCAAAAAATGTCCGTGATAGGGCAGGCCGTCGATGGCGAAGTAACTCCATTCCCCCGGCGGCAGCAGCGGGCGAATCACGAGTTTCGCGTCGGCGCGCGGCCGCAACCCAATCAGCCCCGTAATCAGCGGATCGGCGAAGCCCGAATGGTTGTAGTAGTTGCCGCGGCCCACCTGCTTACTGTGCTTCGCAATCAGCATTGTCTTGGCGATCCACTCGTCGGTGTCGGCATCCAGGTCCTCGTCGATCCAGTCGATGGTATGCCCGTCGGCCAGCTTCAGATGCTGCCCGAGCACGTAGTTTGAAAACAGTTGATAGTATTGCCGCTCGCCGATGTACCGCTGCCTGGGGCCGTTGAGCAGATTGGCCAGCGCCAGCAGTGTTTGCGTCGTTGCGTAGGGCCACGATGGGCCGTTCCATGTGCACTGATCGCTCGACGCAAACCGGAACCGCGGGCTGCGCCGCTCGGCGGTCGTCGGTCCGTATTTGCCGGCAAAGCCCTCCGGATTGAAGAGCTGCTCCCACGCGATGCCGTGGCTGGGCGTGGGCTTGTAGTACTCCCACGGGATGTAACCAATCAGCTCGCGCACGCCCGACAGCTTCAAGACCGTTCCGTTATCTTTGAACTTCTTTTGTTTGCGAATGCCGGAATCGGCAGCCGGCGACATGACCTCGTAAAACTCGTCTTCCGGGTTCCACAGCCTGGTTTCGATCAGGTGCTCGAGCGTGTCGGCTTTGGCCGCGTACTCGTCCGCAATCTTCCGCTCGCCCGCCATGCGGGCAAAGTCCGCAATCGAGCGCGCATCGCCCACCATATAGCTGTTCAGCGTGGGCCGGTACCCGTCACCGCTGATTGACTTCTCCATGGCGTCGCGCGTATCGATCGACCAGAACAGACCGACCGAGGGATCGAACTGCGTTGCCTGCCAGTCTTGATAATTGGCAATCAAACCGGGAAGCATCGAAGTCCCGAGCCGGAAGTTTCCAGTCGCGAGCGTCACGTCGCGCACACTGGTGGCCAGCGCAAAGCTGTACTCCCGCGGCCGCGCTCCCGGCGAAATCCAATAGCGCGCATAATCCTCGGCAATTTGTGCATTGCGCAACCAGCGCGCCTCGCCCAGATGGAACGGCGCCGCGTCCGGCAGTACCCCGTAGTTCGGCCTCTGCGGTTTGGGCAGCCACTCCGTAATGAGGTAGCCGTGGCTGGTCTTCACCACGTGTTTCTCCCATGCAAACCAGCGGAAGTAATACATCTCCTCGAACTGTTTATTCGAGCTATCGAAGAGCGGAATATTCGCCTCGAGCCACGGCCATTCATCCGGCGGCGTCTGGTGCGTGGCTTCAACCTCCTGCGCCGCGAATTTCAAAATGTAATGGTGATAGTCCGCCGGATGAAGCAGACTAAAGACACGAGTAGGCGCACCCGGCTGCGCAAAGACAACAGCCGGCAGAAGCGCGGCTGCAAACGTCAGCGCGCAGCACAAATTCGCGGGAAAATGCAAACACCCCGATCCGGGAACGCTCATAGCGCTTTATCTCGTGCCGGTTTGGCCCCGGCCAGCCGATCCGGCCGCAACCTGTTCCGCCGCAGCCGCGGCGCGGCGCTCCAGAATCCCGCGCGCTTCGCCAAGCAGTTCGCCTGCCGCCTGTTTCAGGCAAGCAATGTCGTTGGTGCAGAAGAGCAGATCGATGCCGAGATCGAGCCAGAACCCGTACTCATCCCGTGCGCAGGCGGTTGCCACGGACTTGCCGTGAGCGCGCGCCGCCTTCACAATCTCCTCCGCCGCCGCGCGCACCCGCGGATGGCTGGTTTGCGCGGGCACGCCCAGGCTCGCCGCCAGGTCGGCCGGCCCAATGAACAGGTCCACGTCGGGAACCGCCGCCAACTCGTCCACGCGGCTCAACGCGGCTTCGGTCTCGATCTGCGCCATCAGGCAAAGGTCCGAGTTCAGGCTTTGCTGCCTGGCCACTACGCCATCCGGAATTGAGTAGTTGATGGCCCGCGACACCGAAAAAAATCCCCGGCTGCCTGCAGGCGCAAAGCGCGCGTAGGTGCGCAGTTCGTGCATCTGCTCCGGCCGCTCGATCATGGGCACGTCCAGGATGTCCGGCCCGCACTCGGCGGCCTTCAGCACGTTGGCGCGCTGCACGTCGGGGATGCGGATCATGGTCAGCATTCCCGTCCCCGCGGCCATGCGGCACAAGTCGGCGGCCTCGGCAAAGGTGATGTGCCCGTGCTCCATCTCGATCCATATGGCCTGATAGCCGAGGTGCGCGCAAATCTCAAGAAAGACGGGATCGTAAAAATACAAGGCCGCGCCCAACAGGGTTTTGCCGCCGTTATCGTAAACAGCCTGCCGTAATCGATTCATGCCAGCTCCCACCAGACCTCCAGCGCCGCCTAATCGCCGACCCCACGCAACTCGGCAGCGAACCCGGCGGATGCGGCTAGTCGCCACGTGCGCCCAGTCCTGCGCAGGGTCTCAGGTCGATCCGGGTTGGTGGCTAGGGGAGGCATCGCAAGAAAATCAACTTTATTTTCGAGAGTATACATTTATTTTCTAAATTATGCACTCATCACATTACCTCGTGTTCTCCTTGCGCACTCTCGGCATCGCATTCGGTGGGGGCAAACTCACCTCGAAAGCATCCTGAACGGCCTTGCTAATTTAGATAATATACGAATAATCTGCAAGTTATGGCTAACAATCACAAGAATAGCGCAGCTCTTCATGCACTCTGACCCCGCCGCCTGAAACGCTCGATGCTCATGTGAAAATTGGACCCCCAACGGTCGTTGGCGACATTAATCTCGACCCGTAAGCACACAGATTCAGCCATGTTAGGTCAATTGCAAGCGGGCAGTGGACAAGCTCCCGCTTCAGCGCACGTGCATCCCACATTCCGGAATCCCGAGGGCTCCCAAGCGGTTTTAGGAACGGTTCGGCGGACTAGGGTGCCGTCCCACGTAAAAGTTGGCAATAATGGTTTCTAACAGGGCATGACTTTACAGGCTGCGGAAAAACTCGGTCCGCGCGTGGCTTTGTGTCAGGGCACGACTTCAGTCGTGCCGCAAATGCAACAAAAATAAGGCAGGCTGTGGAAAAGCCGTTGGCTTTGAAAGGGCACGACTTTAGTCGTGCCGTAAGTGGAGCAAAATCAATGGGCTTAAGCCGCCGAGGGACGTTTTTCGGGAATTTCGCCTCGAATCGAGAGTATTTCCGCAGCCTGTTTAGCCCAGCTTGTTTAGCCCCTGAAGGGATGAATCTTCCAGGGAGACATTGTAAAGAATTACAAGGGACGGGATTCGCACGTTTCTATCGGACGCCGTAAAGTACAGAATCGGGGGCAGGTTGTAGGCGGTGAAGAGCAAAGTTTCACGCAGGGATTTTCTGGCCGGAGCCGCGGCGGTGCTCGCCGCGCGTGGGCGGAGTTCGAGTGCGTCTACCCTCAGTGCGGTGCAGACGCAGCTCGATGAATTCGACTACGGCGCGGTGCAACTGACCGGCGGGCCGCTCAAGGCACAGTACGATCGTGTGCACGCGTCGTATCTCACGCTCGATAACGATCGATTGCTGCGGGTCTATCGCGAGCGGGCGGGATTGCCGGCGCCAGGCGCGCCGATGGGCGGCTGGTACGGAGCGGACGGTTTCGTGCCGGGACACTCGCTGGGACAATACATCTCCGGGCTCGCGCGGATCGGAAGGTCCACCGGCGATACGGCATGCCAGATGAAGGTGCGCGAACTGGTTGAAGGCTTTGCAGCGACGATGGGTGCGGGAAATCGCATTTACGCAGCGCCCAACGCGGAGAAGGTGTGGCCCTGCTACATCCTCGATAAGCACCTGGCCGGGTTGATGGATGCTTTCAGCCTGAGCGGCGTGGAGCAGGCGTGCGAGATGCTGCCCCGCGTGTTTCGCGGCGCGCTCCCTTACATTCCCGCGCACGGCCACGACCGTATCGGCAAGAAAGATCCCCCTTACGACGAGACCTATGTGCTGCCGGAGAATCTTTTTTCGGCTTATGCAATCACCGGCGATCGCGCCTTCTACGATCGCGCCGTGACCTATCTGCTCGACCGCGAGTTTTTCGATCCGCTGGCGCGCGGCGAGGACGTTTTGCCGGGCCGTCAAGCCTACAGCCATGCGATGGCGCTGAGTTCGGCGGCCAAGGCCCGCCTGGTGCTGGGCGACCAAAAATACCTGCGCACGTTGGAAAATGCATGGCAGTTTCTAGTGGCGGAACAGCAGTATGCATCGGGCGGATGGGGACCGAACGAACTTTTCGTCGAACCGCACAAGGGCCAGCTCTACGAAAGCCTGCGGACGACGGTGGATCACTTCGAAACGCCCTGCGGATGTTACGCGGCGACCAGGCTGGCGCGCGCAAATACGTCCAGAGTTGGATGGGCTTGCCTGGGTGCGCGGCGCGGTGGCCACGCCGCGCGGTGCAGTTCGCGTGGAGGCCAGCCCCAAGCGCATTCAAGTGGCGATTCCGGCAGGCGTGGAAGCGTCGCTTCTATTGCCGGCCGGCGCGTGGATGCGCAACGGAAAGCAAGTGAGCGGCGAAACTGTGGAAGCCGGCGCACGCGAGCGCATCGTACTGCGCGGGGCAGGCAGCTACGAATTCGAGAGGCGGTAAACGATGCGGTGGATGCAATGGCTGACGGCGGCGGCGCTCGGCGCGGGTTTGATATGCGCACATGCGCAGAGCGGCAGCGGTTTTATCTTTGAGCCGCTTGCGACCGGCAGGGCCCTGCCGGGAACGCAGCGTGACAACCACGCTTCAACCGTGGTTGAATTGAGGGGCGGCGACATTATGGCCGCGTGGTTCGCCGGCTCCAGGGAGGGCGCGCCCGATGTGGCCATCTACGGCGCGCGTTTGCACGAGGGCGTTTGGAGCAAGCCCACTGTGCTGGCGCGCGCGGACCATGTGGCTTGCTGGAATCCGGTGCTTTTTCACACACGCGACGGGCGGCTCTGGCTCTATTACAAGTATGGGACCAGCCCGAGCACATGGAAGGGCGCTCGCAAGTGGAGCAGCGACGACGGCCGCACCTGGAGCGGAGAAGAACGCTTACCTGACGGCATTCTTGGCCCGATCAAGGACAAGCCGCTGGTCCTTCCCGATGGAACGATCGTGAGCGGCTCGTCGCGAGAGAGCAGCAAATGGACGGCGTGGATCGAGCGATCGACAAACGACGGCCGCTCATGGAGCAAATTCGGGCCGATCACCGTGCCGGAAAGCGCCGATGTGCCCAACGCCGCGGCCCTGGCCGTGAGCCGCGAGGTGCAGAAGCCCGCAAGCGGCGGCGTTTACACCAAGCTTTATCCGCCCGCGAAGACTACTGTGGGCATTATCCAGCCCACAGTGGTGTGGCTTGCAGGGCGTCACCTGCGTTTTTATGCGCGCAGCCGCACGCGCGCCGCGCGCATTGCCGTGGCCGATTCCTGGGACGACGGCAAGACCTGGACTCAGGCTCACTTCATTGCGCTGCCCAATCCCAATTCCGGTATCGACGCTGTGCGGCTTCGGGATGGCCGCATCGTGCTCGCCTTCAACGACAGCTATAACAAGCGCACGCCGCTGAACCTGGCCGTGAGCCGCGACGGCGAACATTTCAAGATTTTCAAGACGCTGGAGGACGGGCCGGGGCAGTATTCGTATCCCGCTATTGTGCAAGCAAAGAACGGCGACCTGCTCATCACATACTCCTGGCGCCGCGAGACAATCAAGTTTGTGCGTCTCCGTTTGTCTGCTGTTCCGCCCGTTGCCGGCCAGCCCTGATCTGCCTGCGGTTCCGGCCACTTCGACGCGGCGCTCTCACTCGCTTAACAAACTCGCAGCCGTTCGCTGGTCTGTGATAAGAATGTCGATCCAATGCCCGCGCAGCGCGGCCAGAATCGCGTGCGTCTTTCGCCTGCCTCCTGCCACGCCTACGACGCGCTTCACGCGCTGCAGTGACGCCGCCTCAATGCCGATGACGCGCTGCAGCAGCGGCGACTTCACCTGCCGGCCTTGCGCGTCGAAGAACCGGAAGCAGATGTCGCCCACCGCGCCTCGCCGGCTCAGCTCCGCGCGTTCACTCGGCGAGAACACATTGCCGCTGCGCGCCAGCAGCCGCGACGGTTCCATTGAGCCGATGCCCACAAGCGCCAAATCGAGATGCTCGAAGAGCTCCGTCGCCACGCGGACAGAAGCATCGCGCGCCAGCACGCGGCGCGCTTCGGCCGAGCCTACCACGCCGGGCGCTTGCAGCAGCACCGCGCTCGCTCCAATCAGCGCCGCCAGCCGCTGCGCAAGATAGATGGCGTGATGCTCCGCGCCCACCTGGCCCACGCCGCCCAGAATCTGCACCACCTTGCCGCCGCGGCAAATCTCGCCCGGATGCAGCGCATCGACCATCGCGAACAGCGACCGGCTCCACGACGAGATCCCGATGGTTGCGCCGGGCTTGACGGTGGTTTCGAGAAAATACGCCGTGGCCGCGCCCAGGTCGCGCACCAGCGAACCCTCTTCCGCCAGGCAATCCACCACCACCGCATCCTTCAACTGAAACTGCGCAATCAGCCGGTCCTCCATCTCGGCAAAGATGCCGGGAGGATTATTCACGCTGATGCGGACAAGGTTCGCCGCGCGCGCCCGCTTGAGCAGCCGCGAAACCGTCGATTGATGAATTTGAAGCCGCTCCGTGATTCCCTGCTGGCGAAGGCATTGCACATAATACATGCGCGCAACCTTGGCCATCAGGCGAAGCTCATCCACACGCGCCATGCTCAGTATTTTGACATATCCACGCACCGTCGGGCATATTTATCCTTAATTACATATTCATCCCAACAGAGGCGGCAAATCGCGAGGCCGGTTGTGATGGTACGTCTCCCACCCGAGATAATGGCCCAGCGCCTCAGCTACCGCCGCCGCGCAATGGCTTCCATTCATGGCCGCATGGTGCTCGAATCCGTTCTGACAGATGATGTGCATGAGCCTCGGCAGCTCACCCACCTTCACTACCGCGCGCGTGCCGAAGGTCTTCAGCGGATCGTCGGTGAACTCTCCTTCGCCCACATAGGCGCAAATCTTTCCGCTCAGATCGTCGGTGCTCACACGCCCAAAGGTCACCGGGCCAGCCGGCGTGCGTCCTTCAAGCGCGCCTACGGTGTTTTCCTCGCCGAGCACCGTGCCCAGAATCGGCGCGGTTCCGATGCGGATGTCGGGCAGAAAGTCCTTGGCCCAGTTGCCGCAGTGAAAGAAAACGCACTTGTCCGGATCGCCGCCGTAGTTGTTGTTCCAATCCACCAGCGCGCTCGGTCGGCCGCTGGCCAATTGCAGCGCGTACATGCCCACCACGCCGGCAATATCGACTTCGCAGGCCGAGGGCAGCATCTGTTCGCTCATCATCGACATGATGGTGCACACGTTCACGCCGAAGTTCTTCTGCAGCGAGCTCCAGCACTGAATAGCCGTGGCCGTAATGCTCAGGGAGCGCATCCAGTCGTCCACCACAATTGCGAACTTCGCCATGCGCACGACGGATTCTTCCGGCGCGGCTGAGGCGTCGGCGTAGGCGCGAATCTGCTCCACGCGCTGGCGCACGCGCGCGTCTCCGTTGTCAATCTTGGCCGCGTCGCCGAAGACCTCCGAGAGATCGATGGTATTCACCGTGATGCCTGCGGCTTCCAGCAGTTTCTCGCTGAAACGGGTGGTGTTGAAGGCATTTGGGCGCGCCCCCACAGCGCCAATGCGCACGCGGCGCAGCCCGCGCACTACCCTGCACGTCTCGATGAACCGCTTGAGGTCTTCGCGAAAACGCGGATCGAGAATCGCTACTGTATGGTCGCGCGTAAGCGAGTACTTGATGCCGTACTGGCGAAGGTTGTTGCAGACCGAAATCTTGCCGCAGAACGCATCGCGCCGCCGGTCAAGCCCAAACTGGTCCAGATCGTCGGGGCAGGCCTGCACCAGAACAGGGTCGCGCGTGTCGGCCAGCCGAATCGAATCCGCCACGCCTTTTTCGTCGCCGAAGTTGGGCAGGCAGACAAGAATCCCGTCGATCCGCTGCCGGCTATGTCCGAACAGGTGGCCGCACTTTTGTGCGTCCTTCCATGTCTCCACCGCGCCCAGCTTGCTCTCATCCGGCGAAAGCCACACCGGCTCGACGGAAAGTTCCGCGAAGAGCTTCGTCAAGTCCCGGCGCGCCTCCGCGATCAGCACGTCGGGGAAAAAATCGCGGTTGCCTACAATCACGCCCAGTGTCGTTGCAGTTGTCATCGCACGTCACCCAACCTTTTCTCGTTGAATTTTCAAATCCAAAATGCCGCGTGGCATTCGTCCGATTGCATTTGCGCGCGCCACCTTAAAGCATGGCGGCGCGATCGATCTTCACATCAAAGGTGCGAGTACGTGATGAGCGCCAGGCCTGCGAGATAGCAGAGAAACATCGCCGTCAGCAGCCTTCCGGTTCCGCGCGGCGCTCCCGCGAATTCCTTCCAGACAAGCACGCCCCACAGGATTGCCACCACCGGCGCTGCGTTGCTCAACGCGTAAGAAACAGCGGGCCCGGCCGCGCCCACGGCGATAAAACTCGAGCTGATTCCGACGCTCCAGATCGCTCCGCCCAGCGCCCCGGTGGCATGTGTGCCCCAACTGCCTTTCCAATAGTCGCCAAAGCGTACGGCATTTCCCTCAACCGGATGCCGCATGAAAAACGGATTGAAGAGAAACGTGGTCAGGAACGCGCCCACCGTGAAAAAGAACGCGCCCGTGAGCGGCATCAGCCTGCCCGAACCGCCGGCGACAAACGCGGGGTCGATGGACTTGACGACCAATCCATAAAAGAACGCGATCAACAAACCCGCAAACACTGAAAGCAGAATCCCCTTGGCGCTTGGCTTCTTGACCGCGCTCGCCAGGCGTCCGTAGGCTCTCATGCTCAGCAGAATCGCGAGCACAATCACGGCCACGCCGCCGAAGAGCATCCACGAGTTTCCCGGATTCGTCCCGCCCTCGGCGATGACCAGAACAAAGTTCAGCGCGATGCCGAGCACCCAGGCTATGCCGCCGCCAATGGGAAAGCCAATGGCCATGCCGGCGACGGCGATCGCTGCGACGAGAAGCAGGTTGCCGAGATTCCACACCGCGCCGCCCAGCAGCGCCCACCCGACGCTTGCCGCATCGGCCTGCGCCAGATCGGCAAAGAACGTTCTCCCCGTAGGTCCAAACGAGCCGAGCGTAAACGCAGCGACAAGCGACGTGAGCACCAGCCCCACGACGAAGTCCCAGTAGTAAAGCTCGAATCGCCACGTGCGCGCCGCGAGCTTTTGTGTGTTAGCCCACGAGCCCCAGCAGATCATGGTCAGCACGCACAACGCGACGGCGATGAGAAAGCTGTGGACGGTCAGCATGACTTTCCTTCTTTCTCTTCCTCGCGCAGCCTCGCGCGCCGCACGGCAAGCCGCCAGCCGTCACGCAATCGTTCGCGCTGATCCGCGCTCATGTGCGGCTCGAAGACCTGGACGCTCTTCGGCAGCGCCGCCAGTTCATCGGGTGACTTCCACCATCCCAGCGCCAGCCCGGCGAGCATCGCCGCTCCGCGCGCGGATAAGTCCTCCTGCGCCGACCGATGCACGGGCCTTCCGATCACATCGGCCTGCATCTGCATCAACGCATCGTTGCGCGTCGCGCCGCCATCGGCCAGCAGCACGGGCAGTTCCACGCCGGCCGCATCTTCCATCGCATCAAGAACGTCGGCGACCTGAAACGCAATCGCGTCCACGGCGGCGCGCGCCAGATGCGCGGCAGTGTGCGACCGCTCAAGGTTCGCAACGACGCCGCGCGCGCTTGAGTCCCAATGCGGCGAACCCAGTCCGACCATCGCGGGCACGAGAATCATGCCAGCAGCATCGCTCACGCTCGCAGCCAAGGCCGCCGCGTCTTCCACGGGCCGTGAAAGGCCCAAAAATTCGCCCACCCACTGCAGCGCCGCCCCGCTCATGGCGATGTTGCCCTCCAAAGCAAAACGCGCTTCGCCAGCCGCGGACCACGCCACCGTGCGCGCCAGCAGCCTGGTCCTCGCGGGCAGTCCCGGCGTGAGCATCATCAGCGACGATCCTGTTCCGTAGGTCGCCTTGACCGTGCCCGGCGCGAAGCTGCCGTGGCCGACAAGCGCCGCGTGCGAGTCGCCGATGGCCGACGCAATGGGAACGCCGGCAAGCTCCGGAATCGCCGCGCACTCGCCAAACACGCCGCTCGACGCGCGCACCTCAGGCAGCGCCGCTCGGGGAATCTCGAAGAGTTTCAACAGCTCATCGTCCCATGCAAGCGATTCCAAACCGAGCAATGCAGCGCGCGACGCATTTGTATGATCGGTGGCATGAACCCGCCCGCCGCTCAGCTTGAAAAGAATCCACGCATCGATGGTGCCGAGAAGCAACTCGCCGGCCTCGGCCTGTGCGCGCAACTCCGGCTGCCGATCGAATGTCCACGCCCACTTGGTTGCGCTCAACAGCGGGTCGAGCGGCAGTCCCGCGACGGCCTGAATTGTCGAGGCCGACCCGCGAAGCCGTTCGCACACAGGGGCGGAACGCCGGCACTGCCAGGAAACGGCATTACCCACCGGCTCGCCGCCGCGCCGCCACATCGCCGCGGTCTCGCGTTGATTGCTGAGTGCGATGCCCGCAATCGCCGCGCCGCGCGCCGCCGCGCAGCGCACGCATTCATCGATGACCTGACAAACCGAACCCCACAACGCAAGCGGGTCCTGCTCCACGTAACCGGCCCTGGGCTGCAGCAGCTCAAGCGCAACGGACGCGCGAAAAACAGTCTGACCTTCGCCGTCGATCAACAGCGCCTTGGTGTTGGTCGTGCCCTGGTCGATCGCCAGAATCCATGCGCTTGCCATCTATCCCTCGTTCTTGGGCAGATCCATCGCGGCCCGCTCTATGCCCGCCGCCGTCAATCCGAAGTGCTCCAGCAGAAACTCCGTGGTCCCGGTGGGCGCGAAGACATCGGGCAAACCCAAAATGCGCATCCGCGCCGGATGCTCTTCGGCCAGCACCTCAGCCACGGCGCCGCCCAATCCGCCGGCCGCCAGCGCCTCTTCCGCCGTCACAATGCCGCGCGTAGTCCGCGCCGCATCCAGAATGGCTGCGCGATCGAGCGGCTTCACAGTGCTCATATTCAGCACGCGCACGGAGACACCGCGCGCGGCCAGGGCGCGCGCCGCATCGAGCGCCCGCGCCACCAACACGCCATTTGCAATCAGAGTTACGTCGCTGCCCTCGCGCAGCACCACGGCCTTGCCGAGCCGGAACGCGTAATCGTCCGGGTGTACGCGCGGCACGTTCATGCGGCTGATGCGCAGGTACATCGGTCCATCGTGTACCAGCGAATAACGCATCGCCGCCGCGGTCTCGACGGGGTCGGCGGGAACTATCACGGTGAGGTTGGGCAGGATGCGCATCCACGCCAGATCTTCGACCGAGTGATGCGTCGGCCCCAGTTGTCCATAGGCCATCCCCGGCGACATGCTGCACAGCTTGACGTTCGATTTCGAGTACGCGAGGTCCACCTTCACCTGTTCCATGGCGCGCGCGGTCAAAAAGCATCCGGCGCCGCATACGTATGGAATCATGCCGCCGTTGGCGAGGCCAGCGCCCACGCCTACCATGTTCTGCTCGGCGATGCCCACGTTTACGAAGCGATCGGGAAACTTCGCCTTGAAGTTCTTGAGCTTTGCGGAGGAAAGCGAGTCATTGGCCACGACGCAAACGCGCTCGTCGGCGGCCGCCATCTCTTCGAGCGTACGTATGTATGCGTCGCGACAGTCAAACAGTTGCTGTTGCGCGGAGGAACTCGCAGGCTGGGTTGCGGCAGCGCTCACCAACTCACCTCCACGCCCAGTTCTGCCGCGGCCGCGGATAACTGTTCCTGCGTGGGCACGCCGTGGTGCCACGCGGGCTGATTTTCGGCAAACGAGACGCCTTTGCCCTTGATCGAGTGGGCGATAACGCACGAGGGCTTGCCCGGCTCGATGGGCAGACGAGCAAACCGCTCAAGCAGTGCGCCCGCGTTGTGCCCATCGATCTCGTCGACGGCGAATCCGAAGGCCCTCCAGCGCTCGGCCAACGGCTCCATGCGAATGGTCTGCTCGGTAAAATCGCCCTGCTGGATGCGGTTTCTGTCCACGATCACCGTGAGGCTTTCGAGGCCGTAGTGCTGCGCGGTCATCGCCGCCTCCCAGTTCGATCCCTCCTGCAATTCGCCGTCGCCGGTGAGTACAAAGACGCGCCAGCGTTCCTTTCTCATCCGCGCCGCCAGCGCCGCGCCCACCCCGATCGGCAGTCCGTGCCCAAGAGGTCCCGTGTTCGCCTCCACTCCCGGCAGCTTGTTGCGGTCGGGATGGCCGTTCAGCATCGAAAGCGGGTCCATGTAGGTCTTCAGTTGATCGAGCGGGAAGAAGCCGCGCGCCGCCAGCGTCGAATAGTAAGCGCCGGAACAGTGGCCCTTGGAGAGGATGAAGCGGTCGCGCTGGGGCCATCGCGGCTCCGCCGGGTTGACGCGCAGTACACCGCCCAGGTAAAGCACTGCCAAGATGTCGGCCGAAGAGAGATCGCCGCCGGTATGCCCCAGATGCGCATGATGCGTCATGGTCATGGCGCTGAGCCTGATCCAGTTCGCCTTTTGCCGCAAATCTCCGCCCAGATTCTCCACAAGCCGATATTAGGATCGGACCTGGCAAAGGTCAACATAAACTCGCAAATGCGCATAAGTATGCAGGTCGGATAGGCAACTCCTTGAAGACCGGCTAGGTTGTTTCAGCGCGCGCAATGTGCCGCGATGGTATCCGTCGACAACGGCGCGGTACTCCCGGCCGAATGTCTCCTGTGCATGCCAGCCTCAACTGCCTCTACGCGTCGGCAAAGGTCACGCGGTAGGTTTCTCCCTGAGTTGTGCCGAATCGCGTGTTGCCATCTGGCGTGATTTCCGTCGAGACGCGCCGTCCGCGGCACGACACCGACGCAACGCGCTGCCCCCGAGGCGCGGCGAGCACGCGGCTGCCTCCCCGGTTGCATCGCAGCACGGCGCGCTGCGCCTTGCCCTGCTGCCAGGCCAGGTCCACGGTGAGACCGCCACGCGCGCGGATGCCGCGCAGCGATCCCTCGGGCCAGGCGCTGGGCAACGCGGGCAGAAATCGCAGCACTCCCGAATGACTTTGCAGGAGCATCTCTACCACTGCCGCAGCACCGCCCAGGTTGCCGTCGATCTGGTAATAGGAGGTGGGTTTCTCTCCGCACACATCGAGCAGGCTGGACAGGGTACTGCGTCGCAGGAGTTCGTTGAGCTGATGGTGCGCGCGATCGCCCTCTTCCAGACGCGCCCACAGATTCACGATCCAGGCGCGGCTCCAGCCGGTGCTGCCGCTGCCATAGTCGATTCGCCGCAACAGCGACCTGCGGGCCGCTTCGGCGAGTGCGGACGTGCCCCGAAGCGTGATTTCGCTCCCCGGATATAAGGCCCACAAGTGGGAGAGATGACGATGTCCAGGATCCGTTTCGCGATAGTCTTTCGGCCACTCCTGAATGCGGCCCTCGGGGCTGATGGGGATAGGCGGGATGCGCTGGCGCGCGGCAATGACCCTGCTGCGCAGGAGCTCGTCCATACCCAGGATTTCACTCGCTTCCACAAACTGAGACAGGACCGCGCGCGTGATTTCGATGTCCATGGTGGGACCCATGCAGAGCGAAGCCTTAGTGCCGTCGGGCAGATAATAACGATTCTCCGGCGACAGCGAGGGACCAGTGACAAGATAGCCTTCGGGCGATTCGACGATGTAGTCGAGCAGGAAGAGCGCCATGTCGCGCAGGATCGGATAGGCGCGGCGGGCAAGGAACTCCCGGTCGCCGCTGAACTGGTAATGCTCCCAAAGGTGGGTTGAGACCCAGTTGGCGCCCATGGCCCAGATGCCCGAGTAAACTGCATCGATGGGCACCGCATCGCCCCAGATGTCGGTGTTGTGATGGACGACAAAGCCGCGTGCGCGATAGTAGTCCAGCGCGGTTACGGAGCCCGGACCGCGTGTAGTCTCGAGCAGAGCGAAGAGCGGCTCGTGTACATCGGCGAGGTTTGCCGCTTCGGCCATCCAGTAATTCATCTCCGCGTTGATGTTCAGCGTGTACTTACAACCCCACGGCGGATTTGTGAACTTGTTCCAAATCCCCTGCAGATTGGCCGCGAGAGTGCCGGGCCGGCTGCTCGAAATCAATAAGTAGCGGCCAAAGTGGTAATAGGTCTCGAGCAGGAACTCGTCGCTGCTGCCCTGCTTCATGCGCGCCAGTCGCTGGTCCGTGGGTAAATCTGCCTGCGGGTCCCGGCCATGGGTGAAGATCACGTCCGAACGATCGAAATAGCTTCGGTAATCGAGCCGATGCCGCTCGCGCAACTGGCGATACGAGCGCTGCATCGCCGCCTGCAACGCCTGGCCGCAGACGGCCCGCATGTCCGGAGTGCGGTGACTGGTGGCCGAGGTGAGCAGCAGAGTCACGGCGTCGGCGCCCGTTACCTGCAAGCGGCCGTCGGCGGCGCGCACCTCGCCGCCCTCGGCCAACAGAATCGCTTCGCAGCGGAACCCGATGCCCACGTAGCGCTCCTCGGTGGCGGGATCGGTGGGCGGAGCGACGGGCAGAGCCGTACCGGTCATCGCCAGGCGGTTGGTTCCCACGGTCTCGACGGCAAAACTGGCGGGGCGGTCGAGCCAGGCGGAAAAAGAGAGAGCGGCTTTGCGCCCGGCTTCCATGCGCATCGCCAACACGCGGTCAGGCGCGCTGCTGAAGAACTCCCGGCGAAAAGCTACGCCGCCGGACTGAAAGCTAACCCCCGCGATCGCATCGCGCAGATCCAGTTGGCGCCTGTAGCCGCTCACTTCTCCCGGCAAATCGAAATCGAGCCAGAGATCGCCCTCGGTCTCGTTCATCGGCAAACGCCGCGGGATGGCCAGCATCGAAGACGCCGCCAACGCTTCGGCCTCATGCACTTTGCCTGCAAAAAGCAGTCTGCGAATTTCGGGAACTGCCTTGCCCGCGGCCGGATTGTTGCGGTTGCGCACCTGCCCGTCCCACAAGCCGTCGTCGCTGATCTGCACGTGTTCGCGATCGGGAATGCCGAAAACCATCCCGCCGAGCCAGCCATTGCCAACGGGCAACGCCGCGGTCCACTCGCTGGCGGGTTGGGTGAACCACAGCACGCGCTCGCTGGACGACGCTTCCGCTTGCGGACCGAGCGCAGCGGCGCGCGAGGCGCGGCTCTGCGACAGGGTGACCGCAGCCATGCCGGAATGCTTCAGGAAGTCACGCCGCGATTGCTTCAAGAGCGGCCTCCTTCTCGCGTTGCTCCTGTGCATCGCCATGCGGCGAAATTTGCCCGAAGGGCCCGGTTGGCAGTCTCATCGTTTGCCTTTCATGGGCATGTCATCGCTCACGCCAACGCTCTGGCGAACGGCAGCGGCAACGGCGTCTTTGGCCCACACAGCCCAAATGAACTGGCCGCGCTCCTCTTCCCACTCGCTCATCGGCAACACGTCGAGCTGCTGGGGCGTTAGTTTGGGGACGCCTGCGTCGATGGCTTCCAAACCGGCATCGCGATCCTCGCGCCGCTCGCCGCGGTTCAGATAGACGCCATTCTCCTTGGCCCAGGTTCCGATGCGGATCACGGGCATGGTTTTGAGCTTCGCCGGGTTCCAGTTGGGAAACTGCAACTGTTTCTCCAGCCACTCCGCGGCGACCTTCAGCACCCACGCGGGACGATGACTCGCGCCGGGATCGAACCAGGTGGTGAAAACATTCTCCGGCGAACCGTTCAGCGCAATCGTGCGCTGACGGAGATCGTGGAAGAAGGCCGCACCATGAGTGGGAATCGCGACCACTGTGTCGTCGGCGCCGTTGAGTATAAAGGTGGGGCCGCGGCGTGCATTCAGAGTGAAGATGGCCGCGCCGCGATCGCCGAGGAAACGCATGGCCTTGTAGGGCGCGCTCTGGGTCATCACGCATTGGCTCGAATCCCAGTAGCCGCCGGGGCCGTCGAGATCGCCGCCTCCGGTGAGGAAGAGCGCGTGAAAATTGGGATCGATAGCGCCGGTGAGCGAGGCCACGAAGGAACCCAGCGAAAAGCCGAGGACCCCAATGCGGCCGGGATCGACGATGGAGAGGCTGCGCAGATACGCGACCCCCTGCATCGCGTCGGTAATCATCAGCCCGCCCATGCGCTGCGGCACGCCCGGCACCTGGATCAGGCGTTCGCACTCGTCGGCGCCGTCCTGATGCTGGTCATTGCGCTCGCCCTCGCCGATCGCGTCATAGGTGACCACCACCGCGCCGGCCTTCGCGTAAAGGATGCCGGTGTAGTAGTCGTACCAACTGGTCTTGTCGGCGCCATGGCCGTTCACGACCACTAGGCCAGGAATCCTGCCGGTGACGTGCGCCGGCCGGTAGACAATGGCGGGAATGCGCAATCCGTATTCGGTGGCGTAGCTGACGCGCTCGGCGATCACGCCGGGCGTGGGCGAAAAATTGCCGTAGCTTTTCGCCTTGAGGGCAGGCAATGGCGTGGGGATGTAGAGCGTGCGGCGCATCTGCCTGCGCCACGCATCGACGCGTTGCGGTGTAACGCCCGCAGATGCGGGCAGGGCCGCCGTGAGGCCGACGGCAATCATGCCGGCGGCAAAGCGCGAGAGCGATGGCCTCGGCAACCGCCAGAGCAGGAGAATTTTGAGGATGGTTTTCATTGCGAAAACAACTGAAAACTATTTTCTTAAAATGAAAATCACGAGCTGCATCGATGATATGCTCACGCTCCAAGGGCCAACAAGGCCTGACCACAACCGATTCACGAGTCAATAGACGGGCATCGCAGCCGAAAAGAGGGTTGCCGCAGGGAGTGCAGGCCATGACGCCGGACAGACCGAAGCTGGAGCGCCGAAATAAAGAAAGTTTATGCGGCCGCTGGGGGCGCCTGTGTGCTCTGCGCAGCCGTGTGCAGAATTGCCTCTGCGCAGGCATGACCTGGTTCTCGGTGAGGTAACGGCGTCGCACGCAGGATCAGAAGAACCCGATGATCGGTACCCACAATCGATGATTTCTGAGGGTTGTAAGGGGATCAGCGGTCAGCGTGAGTCTATGAAACTAAATGGTGGACGCGGTAGGAATCGAACCTACAACCTGTCGGTTAAGAGCCGAATGCTCTGCCAGTTGAGCTACGCGTCCATGGGTTTGAGGAAAGCTAGCAGAGAGTTTCCTCCAGCGGCTGCAAAGGGCGGGAAAATCCCTTGCGCACCTTGAAAAATATAGCATAAAGAGCGCTCCGGCACCAACGGGCGGCGCGCTTGAAACGAGCCCGGGCAGAGCCCCTGGGGAGCCCTCTGGTGCAGTCCATGCTGCTTGCTTTATTGCTCCGGGTCCGGCCGGGTGGCCTGCGTACACGCAAGTGTGCGCTTTACCTTCCGGTCCCACCACGCGGTAAGGAACGGCACCAGGAATGCAGTGACGATCACGCTGGATGCGACAAGTGCTGTAGCCGGGCCGGCGGCGGGCGCGTACTTGGGATTGGCCGCGGCCACCAGCGCCGGCACCGCTGCCGCGTTTCCAGCGGTGGTCGCAGCCGCCATGCCCGCCACACCCGTGCCGCCCGTGAGCCGATCGACCACGACGAGAAAAAAGCCCGAGATGGCGACCACCAGAATACCCATCAGAAATCCGAGGAGGCCGGCCTGCCAGACGTGCTTGAGGTTGAGGCTCGCGCCCAGCCCGAAGGCGAAGAACGGGATCAGCGTGGGGGCGGCGCGGGTGAGAAATTCGCGCATCTCGGGGTCGAGGTTGCCCAGGGCGATGCCCACAAGGAGCGGAAGGAGCGCGCCGACCATGGTCTGCCAGGGGAAGCCGGCCAGGCCGGCGGCGCCGAGCGTGACCATGGTGAAAAACGGCCCCGTTTCTATGGACATGACGCAGTAAGCACCGGCGTCTTCAGGGCGGCCGAAGTACTCCATCAGGGCCATGTAGAGGCCGCCGTTGGTGTCGCTGAAGGCGGCAACGACGGCCAGCGTGGAGATGCCGGCGAGCCATCCGTGGTCGATGGGCAACATGCCGATGGTGTGGCCGAGCAGAAAGCCTGCGGCCGCGCCCAGGGCGATTTTGGTGCCGAGCAGCGCGCCGCCGCGGCGGATCACCAGGGGCAGCGTTTTTACGGGGATGGTGGCGCCCAGGCAGACGAAGAAGACCGCGATGATGGGGATGGCGCTGGTGAAGAGCGCGCCGGTGAAGGAGCCGAAGAACTTTGGTGCGCTGGGCGCAAGCGTGGTGAGAATGGCGCCGCAGGCGAGCGGCACAACCATCATTCCGCCGGGAATTAACTCGATGGTGCGCTTGATGCGGATGGCCGACCCCTACCAGGCCGCTTTGGGAAGTGCGGCGGAGCTTCGGTGGCAGTTTACCAGCGCGAGCATGGGACGGGATGATAAGTGGGCGGAAAAAACTGTAAAACACTGTACGACCGTAAAAGGCTGTAAGAGACTTTAGATATTTCTATCCCACCTTAGCGGCAAAAACAAGAACGCCGCGAAGGTGGGGCACCTTCATTTGTTGAATGGTGGAATTGGAGTGGGAACTGAGGTGATCGAAGCGGCCCTTCAGAACCCCATGATGTTGTAGCCGCAATCGACGTAGAGGGTTTCGCCGGTGACGGCGCTGGCAAGGTCGCTGGCAAGATAGAGGGCTGTGCCGCCGACTTCGAGCTGATCGACGTTACGGTGCAGCGGGGCGCGGTCGGCGTGCGCTTTCATCATCTCGCTGAGCGCGCCGACTCCGCGGGCGGCGAGCGTTCTGATGGGGCCGGCGGAGATGGCGTTGACGCGGATGTTTCTGGATCCGAGGTTCCAGGCGAGATAGCGGACGGTGGTTTCGAGCCCGGCCTTGGCTACGGCCATCACGTTGTAGTTGGGGACAACTTTTTCGGCAGCGTAGTAGCTTAGGGTCATGATGCTGCCGCCTTCGGTCATGAGCGGGGCGGCGGCGCGCACGACAGCGATGAGCGAGTAAACGCTGACGTCGAGGGCGATGCGGAAGCCCTCGCGGCTGGTGTTGACGAACTCGCCGCGCAGCTCTTCGGCGGGCGCGTAGGCCACGGCGTGGACGAGAATGTCGAGCCTCGTGTATTTCTCCTTGAGCGCGTCGAAGAGCGTGTCGATCTCGGCGTCATTGGAGACGTCGCACTGGAAGCCGGCGGCGCCGGGCAGTTCGTCGATAAGGCTCTGCGCCTCGGCCTTCATGCGCTCGTTCTGGTAACAGATGGCTAGCGCGGCGCCGGCCTGGTGGAGTTTCTGGGCGATGCCCCAGGCGATGGAACGCTTGTTGGCAAGGCCGAAGACCACGGCCGTTTTGCCCGCCAGATCGATCATGCTCGGTATCTTCCTCCGTGATTTGTCCCGAACCCAGGATGGGGAGAGCGCGGGCGGGACCGTTTTCTAGGATATCAGCCGCCGGATCAGCCGCCGAGATCGATCAAGCGAACGCTGCCCACGGGCCGGCCGAGAAAACGCGAGCCGAGCCGCTCGAATTTTTCGACGGAGTCGGTGGCGAAGCAATGAATTTCGGCTTCTTCCCCGCTTTCCTCAAAAGGCGTGGAAAAGCCTGTCCTGAGCCTGCCGAAGGAAGCCTGTCCCGAGCCCGCCGAAGGAATGGGGCGCCCGGCAGCGTTCAGGAGGCGCGCGGTGGCTTCGGCCGCGGCTTCGGCGGAGTCGATGACGCGCATCCCGGCCCGCGCGGCGCGCTCAATCAAGGGCCGGAGCAGCGGATAGTGCGTGCAGCCGAGAACCAGCGTGTCCGGGTTGAGGTTTTGCGCGGCGGCTTCGCCGAGGAGTTCGTCGAGATAGATGCGGATCACTTCGGCGGTGACTGGATGCGCAGTCCAACCCTCTTCGACGAGCGGCACCAGCAGCGGGCAGGCTTTTTCAAGGGCGTGCAGCCCCTGGGCGCGGCAGGCGGCCGAGTATGCATGGCTCTGCACGGTGGCGTCGGTGGCGATCACCAGGACGTCGCCAGTGCGCGAGGAGGCGCGCGCCGCCTGCGCGCCCGGCTCGATCACGCCCAGCACCGGCACGGGGACGGCGGCCTGAATCGCGTCGAGGGCCAAGGCGCTGGCGGTGTTGCAGGCGATAACCAGGAACTCGGCGCCCTGCTCGTTGACAAGAAATTGCGCGCTCTGAGCGGCGTAGCGGGCGATGGTGCGGCGGGACTTGGAGCCGTAGGGCAGGCGCGCGGTGTCGCCGACGAAAGCGAAGCACGCGGATGGAAGGCGCGCGACGAGGGCGCGGAGCACGGTGAGACCGCCGAAGCCGGAATCGAAGACGCCGATGGTGGGGATCATGGGTCTAGCGCCCTCGTCTGTGTCTGAGCACTTCGGTAAGCCAAGTGGATAGCCAGCATATCTCCCTAAAAACGCCCTGCGCGAAAAGATTGCGGGTTCCATTTCTTGCGAGGATCGGATCGACGCAGGTATTGACGAATCGATAGATGTCCAGCACCGTCCGAACGGGCGGCGCATCTCTTCGCCAGAATGCATTACAGAGTTCGCTGAGGACACCTTCTGCCGTTCCGCCGTGAATGTAAGCGTCCGTTCCGTTCAGGTCGCTGGTCGATCTCTGCAACCGGTACGGTTCCGATTCCCAAACGAACCATGTATGCAAGCTCGGTTTGAGGTGAGCCCAGGTAATCGTCATGCCCAGTTCCAACGGCATGTTGAACCGGGGCGTCGCCGTGGGCGCAACGCTCACCTCGACTCTTGACAGGTCGTGGATGGAGTAGCGGCAGCTTTTGATGAGGGCGAGAATCCTATCCAGTCTGCGCGCTCCTCCCGGAACCTCGGATGCGATATGAGGAACCAGGCCAAGCTGGTAAAGCCCGACAATATAAGCAATGTAGAGGCTGCGGAATTCCTCGTCGTACGGGATGTTGAGAAAGACAGCTTTGGGGTCAATCGGCGGCAGAGGCATTCTTGCGTTTCTCTTCCCGCTCGATGGGCGCGCCGGCAACGGCTTTTTCTTTCGCCCTCAATTGCTTGACAAACTCCTCGGCCAGGGCGCGCAGTTCCTTTTGACGGTGCTTCGGAATGCCCAGGCGCTTGGCCTCTTCTTCGGAAGACAGCGGGGGCGTCGTGATGTGAACCGACTTGGGCATGGCTACTGCACGATTATACTGCGTATTTCTGCACGGGCGGCGTGGAGTCGCAGTGGATCGGGCGGTTCATTGCGGGCTTGCTTGCGTCGGCTCTGTATCGCTCGCCAGATAAGTTCGCGTCAGGTCGGCGTGGCCGGCAAGCGTGGCGCGGGGCTGGCCATCTACCAGAAAGCGCACCTCGGTTACTTGCGGCAGGTTGGCATGAAGCGTGGCGCAGATCGAGAGCACGGTGAGCGTCTCGGTTTCGATGCCCGAGGGATGGTTGTTGGCGAATGCGCCGGTGAGGTCCACGACAGCCAACTCGGGGAGGGCCGGTTCGGGGCCGTCTTGCGCGGCGCCCGCGGCTGGTGCGGCCAGCAGGAAGACCTGCGCGATCGAGCTTGCTCCGCCGGGCACGGGGTGCATCGCGTTGGGCGCCGCGTAAATGTCCAGAAGCTTACCGAGGATCGCCCGCGCCCGCTCGTTGGGGCTGGACGGCAAGGGCAGGGAGAGTTCCTGGGTCATAAGCGAGTCGTTGGCGTCGCTGGCCACCATAAGCGTGGCCTGCGCCTCTGGAGCGACGGCGGGGGCTTGAGTGGGTGTAGAGACTTCGCCCTCGAGCAGGCGCTGGTGAGCGCGCTCGCGCAATTGCCACAGTACTGTGCCCATGACGATGGAGGCCGCGAGCAGCACGAAGAACAAGATGGTCTGGTAGCGGGGAATCACAGTTGCGGGCCCTCCGCGCGCCACTCGACGAGGGCAGCCGCGAGCGCCTCGGCTACTTGCGCCTGGTAGCCGGCGTCCGAGAAGCTGCCGGCCGCCGCTGAGCCGGCGGAGCCGCGTTGCGGCGCAATTTCGACGGCCACCGCAGGGCAGGCCATACTGTCGAGCGTGCGCAGCTCCGTGCGGCCCATGGTTACGTTCATGCCGGCGTGCTGCAAGGCCGAGTTCAAGACGCCTTCGAGCGCCACGCTGCGCGTTTCCCACCCGGCCTGGGCGGTTTTCCACGGAACAAAAAGCCGCGCCTGAACCGCGGGCCGGGCTGCCAGCGAAGAGGTGAACAGATGCACGCCGAAGCCGGCCTCAGAAGCGTGCAGGATCAGGCAGGCCTGGGCGTTTGCGCGGTCGGCGATCTGGGCGCGCTGAACAGGGTCCAGGGTTACGTCAGACTCGCGGGTGGTGACGACTGCGATTCCGCGAGCCGCGAGCAGCGAGCGCAGCCTGACGCTGAGCGCCAGCGTGTAGGCCTTTTCCGGCTGGCCGTCGAGGTTGGCGCCGGCGTCAGAGCCGCCGTGCGCGGCGTCGAGGACGACGGCAAAACGAGCCGCCGGTGCTTGAGGCGCGGGCGGAGACTGCGCGTTCCCGAGGATCGACGACGAGACTGCCAGAACGGCCGCGATTTGCCATCCCGCCCTTTTCGCAAACTGCGCGAAAACGCCTGTCCAGAGCCTGCCGAAGGAAGCCTGTCCAGAGCCTGCCGAAGGAATGGAGCGCGGGACAACTGCGAAGCGCCGGCGGCCAGGCATCCGGCTAATCCAGCGCATAGACGGCCAGGCCGCTGAGCAGCTTGGGATAGAAGTCGGTGGACTTCTGGGGCATTACGTCGCCGGCAAAGGCCACTTCGCGAAGCTGCTCCATGGTGACGGGGTTGGTGAGGAAGGCAACATCGGCTTCGCCGCGGCGCACCTGCTCGACTGCTTCGGAGGCGTCGCGCAGGTAGCGGAGATTGGTCTGCTCGCGCACCTTTTCCGCGTCCAGGCCCAGCAGGCGGTCGAGCGCGAGCGAGTGCAGGTGGGTCAGATCGAGATGGCGCTGGCGCTCAGGCACGCCGGCCAGCGCCGCGTTTGCCGCCTCGGGCCGGGAGCGCAACAAAAATGCTCCGGCGCGCGTGACGGCAACAAAGGCGGGGCTGCGTTCTTTGCTCAGCGTCGCCACATAGGTTTCCGCCTCGGCTTCGGGCAGCGCTTCGACCGCAAAAAACTGCTCGGCCGCGGAGGCGAACGCCGCGGGATCGAAGCCGTCTAGGCTGTGAACTAGGCGGTGCGTGGGCAGAATGACCAGACCGTCGGAGTCCATGTTGACAAAAGTCATCATGACCGCGGCCTCGGGAAATGCGGGCTGCGGCAATGGCAGCGCGTTGGTCTCGCTGGCTGCTACCGCGGCGGGCGCGTGCTCCCTGGCGTAGTTGAGGGCCGTCTCGTAGCGATGATGGCCGTCGGCGACGATGAGCTTTTTATCCGCCATTGCCGTGGTCAACAGGCGGATGGCTGCCGGGTCAGCGATGCGCCAGAGGCGGTGCCGCACGCCGTACTCGTCGGTGACCTCGGCGTCGGCCGGTCCGCTGCCCTCGTAGAGAATCTTCTCCACGCTCCCGGCAGGATCGGAGTAAAGCATGAATATCTGCCCGAAGTGCGCCCTGGTGGCCTTAAGCAGATTGAGCCGGTCGCTTTTGGGCTTGGAGAGCGTCTGTTCGTGCCGGAAGACGACCTGATCGGCGTAATCGTGGAGCTTGCCCAGGGCGATAAATCCCCGCCTTTCCTTCTCAATATCGGTTCCGGGAACGCGGAAACGCTGGGAATAAGCGAAGATACAGGGGCCTTTTTCCTGGACCAGGACGCTCTGCTCCCGCCAGGCGCGAAAGTCGCGCGCCGCGCGCGTATAGACACTTTCGCCCCGTTCGGCGTCAAATAGCTCAGGGAGTCCGAGAATGATACGGACCAGGTTGTAGGGGCTGCGCTGATAATAGGCCTGCTGCATTGCCGGCGAAATCTTGTCGTAGGGCTGGGTGATGGCGTCCTCCAGCCGGACCGCGGAAGGGTTGAAACGCCAGGCGCGAAATGGATAAATGCGGGCCATGAATCGGGTCTTGCTCCCCATTGAAATTGCGGAACTTGCGCGCCGGAGTCCGGCAGGGTTCTAAGGCGGAACAAAGGCGCGCTTCTGGGTCGATTGTATCTCAGCAACCGGATCGGGTTTGCTTTCCTGCGGGCGGAACTTGGGAGTGCCCGAATGCGAAACGGCTGCGCAACCGGCGTGCGATCCGTGCTACTATCGCCATCAATCCCCTTGGGTGCTGCGGATGACCTACTCTTCTCGATTTAGCATAGTCTCAAACGTTTTAGGCGGTTTCCGCGCGCTGCTCGGCCCGGTGCTCAGCCTGGTGTGGATCTGCGGGCTGGCGGCGGCCATCTCCGTGGCCGCGGTGCACGCGCAGGACGACCCGCTAAACAACGTTCACGTGCAGCCGCCATCGGCCGGCAATTCGAACACGGCCGAGCCCACGGGCGCCGAGGCGCCGCCGGAAACCGGAACGGCATCGCTGAGGGTTCATCCCGGCTCCTTCATTCGCCTGAATTCGGACCTGGTGCTTGTCCCGGTAACGGTGACGGACCCGATGAACCGCCTGGTTACGGGCCTGGAGAAGAACGATTTCCAGGTCTACGACAACAACAACCAGCAGAAGATCACCAGCTTTGCCTGCGACGACGCGCCAGTCTCGATCGGCATCATCTTCGATCTCTCCGGCTCGATGACCTCGAAGCTGGTGCGCGCCAAGGACGCCATTCTGGAATTCATCAAGACGGCTAATCCCCAGGATGAGTTTTTCGTGATCGGCTTCAACGACCGCCCCGAGCTGATCGAGGACTTCACCAGTTCGGTGGACGACATCGAGGCGCGGCTTGCGACGGTTCATGCCGAGCATCGCACCGCGCTGCTCGATGCGATTTACTATGGGATCGTGAAGATGCGCCAGGCCAAGCACGAGCGCAAGGCGCTGCTGGTGGTTTCCGACGGCGGCGACAACCGCTCGCGCTACACGGAGGGCGAAGTGAAGGCGCTGGTGCGCGAGTCCGATGTCGAGATCTTTTCGATGGGCATCTTCGATCCTTATGCGCCCACGCCGGAAGAGCGCATGGGGCCGCAACTGCTGGATGACGTCAGCACGGCCACGGGCGGGCGCATGTTCCGCGTGGACGATATTGATGAATTGAGCGACATCGCCGAAAAGATTTCCACGGAACTGCGCAACCAGTATGTGATCGGCTATCGTCCAGCGGACCTGATCCGCGACGGTAAATGGCGTAAAGTAAGGGTAAAAGTCAATCCCCCGCCGGGACTGCCTCCACTTACCGTTTACGCACGCAGCGGATACTATGCGCCATTACAATAAGTCTCTTTTCGCTTTCATTTTCGCGGCATTGGTTTGGCCGCTGGCCGCGCTCCCGTCCACACCGGCTTTCGCCGCGCAGAGTCAAGCGGCCGCTCAGACCCAGCAGGGCCAGGCGCTGCCGTTGACGGTCGACCGGGACCCTGTGCGTTCGCCCGACTCCGGAACAGTCTCGACGCCCGGCGCTCCATTGCAAAGGCAGGGCGGCGGCTACGTTCTAAAGACCAACGTGGAAGAGGTGGTGCTGAACGCCACAGTCCTCGACGGCAACCGCCTGGTGAACGATCTGAACAGAGGCGACTTTCAAATTTATGAGGACGGCGTCAAGCAGAACATCATCAGCTTTCAGCACACCGACTTGCCTGTCTCCATGGGCCTGGTGATCGACAACTCCGGATCCATGTACAGGAAGCGTCCGGCGGTGAACGAGGCCGCGGTGGACCTGGTGCAGGCTTCTAACCCGCAGGATCAGGCGTTTGTGGTCAACTTCTCCGACGAGGCCTACCTCGATCAGGACTTCACCAGCAGCATCGTCAAACTGCGCGACGGGCTTTCGCATATCGACGCCCACGGGGGCACGGCGCTGTACGACGCCATTGCGGCCTCGGCCGACAAACTGGTGGAAGACGGCAAGCGGCCCAAGCAGGTGCTGGTGGTAATCACGGACGGCGACGATAACGCCTCCACGCTCAACCTGGAGCAGGCTATTCGCCGCGTGCAGCAGCTCTCCGGGCCGGTGATCTACTGCATCGGCCTGCTCTATGGCGACGAGATGAGCCGGGAGGAGGTGCGCCACGCCAAGCGCGCCCTGGAAATGCTCTCTACCGAAACCGGCGGCATCGCTTTCTTTCCCAAGTCGCTGAACCAGGTGGACGAGATCGCCGCCGAAGTGGCCCGCGACATCCGCAACCAGTACACCATCGGCTACCGCTCCACGCGGCCGATGTCCGACCCAGGGTTCCGGCGCGTGGAGGTGACGGCCTCGTCCAAGGGCTTGGGCAAGCTCACCGTGCGCACGCGTACGGGTTATTTTCCGGTTGTGCTGGGAGCCAACAAGCTGGCCGCGGCGGGCGGAGAATAAACTGGACCGCAAGAACCCTGGCGTCAGGCAGTCGGGGCAAAGACGCGCGCTTCGAGCCGCGACAACCGGCCTTCGTGGTCCTTGCGAACCTCGTCTTCGACGCGGTCGAAGCGAACTTCCAGGCGGTCCAGGCGCTCGTTCACCTTCGTAAATCCGGCTCGCGTCTCCGAGCGGAGATCGTCGATCTTCTGGTCCAGGCGTTTACCCTGATCCGCGACCAGCTTTCCCAGGTCGTCAATGCGCTGATTGAGCTGCTTTCCCAGGTCGTCGATGCGCTGGTCAAGACGCTTGCCCTCACTCTCGACCTTCTTGCCCAGATCGTCGATGCGCTGGTCCAGGCGCTTACCTAAATCTTCAATGTGCTGTCCCAGCGCCCCGAGGGCGCGATTGTTGGCCACCGTCGATCCCAGCCATACAAGCAGGATCGAAAAGATGGGCAAACCGATCGCGACATAGAATTGGGCGCTCGTCATTGTCTCGCTCCTCAAGATTGTAGCGTGATTGAGGGCAATTGTAACGCGGCTGCAAGTCAAGGCAAAGGACTTTTCGCCGCCACGGCCCGGCCACGATAAGCTAGAAAGCAGGAGCCAGCAGCCAACAGCGAATCATGTCCTCATACAAGTACTCGACCCTTGCCGTACACGCAGGCCAGCATCCGGACCCTCAAACGGGCGCCGTCAATGTCCCCGTCTATCTCAGCTCGACCTTCGAGCTCACCGGCATCGGCACGGACCGGGGCTGGGACTACTCGCGCGCCGGCAATCCAACGCGCGACCGGCTCGAAGAAGCGCTCGCCGCCCTTGAAGGCGGATTCAGCGGTCACGCTTTTACCAGCGGCATGGCGGCCATTGCGGCGCTGGTAGCGTCGCTGCACGCCGGCGACCGCGTGGTTTGCTCGCATAACGTCTACGCGGGCACCGTGCGCCTGTTCAATCAATTTGTCCGCCACTACGGCATCGACATCGAGTACGTGAACACCAGCGACCTGGATGCGGTGGCCGCGGCCATCCGGCCGGCGACAAAGCTGGTCCACATCGAGACGCCCAGCAATCCAACCATGGTACTGAGCGACATCGCGGCCATTGCGGAGATCGCGCACTCCCGCGGCGTGGAAGTGAGCGTCGATAACACCTTCATGTCGCCCGCGCTGCAGAGCCCGCTGGCGCTGGGCGCCGACATCGCGATGCACTCGACCACCAAGTATCTCAACGGCCACTCCGACGGCATCGGCGGCGCGCTCATCGGCTCCACGGCCGAGCACAAGGAACGATTTCTGCTGGTGCAGAAGGCGGCCGGCGGCATCATGTCGCCTTTCGAGTGCTTCCTGGTGCTGCGCGGCATCAAGACTATGCCGCTCAGGATCAAGCAGCACGAAGAAAACGGGCGCGCCGTGGCGGAGTTCCTTTCCACGCACGGCAAGGTGAGCCGCCTGTCCTATCCGGGCCTCAAGAGCCATCCGCAGTACGAGCTCGCCTGCCGCCAGCAGAAGGGCTTCGGCTCCATGCTCAGCTTCGATCTCGGCTCGCGCGACGCGGCCGGGCGGTTTTTGGGCGCGCTCAAAATCTTCCTCAACGCAGAGTCGCTGGGCGGCGTCGAGTCGCTGGCTTCGCACTCGGCTACGACCACGCACGCCGCGCTGAGCGACGAGGAGCGCGCCGCCGCCGGCATCACAGAAGGCATGATCCGTCTTTCGGTCGGGATCGAGGACAAGGAAGACCTGGTCGCCGACCTTGAGCAGGCGCTCGATGCAGTATAGAAGATAGCCCGAAAAACTCATTTGGGAGTATGATTTCCGCGTGGGCTCGTTCCGGTTCGATGGAGTCACCTTCCGTGTGTTCCCGGAAGATCACGATCCTCCGCACGTTCACGGCAGGTACCAGGGCGCGGTCGTCATCCTCGAATTAGGAACGGACTGGCGCGTCCGGCTGGCTGACCGGAACGACGCAATCCAGCCTCGGAATGCAAAGAGAAACCAGGTGAATCATATTTTGGGGGTAGCCGGAGCGCATTTCGACGATCTGATGGAACTATGGGAGGATGCACATGCCTGAATCCGCGAGGATTGCCGTTTCGGACGCCGATATCGACGCCGCGCTGGCCCGCGCGCGCGAATATGCCAAGTACGATCGAAGGGTGGTGAAGGCCGCTTATTCGAAAGCGACAGATCGATTGCGGTTGGTCCTCGACAACGGCGTTACCCATACCATCCCGCGCCGTCTGATGCAGGGGCTTGCCGATGCGGATGAAAGAGACCTAAGCCGAGTTCAGATACTGGGCGATGGTACAGGTCTGCTCTGGCCTGTTCTCGAAGTCGCGCACTATGTTCCGGCACTTCTGCAAGGCGTCTATGGATCGGAGAAGTGGATGACGGATCTATACAAGCAGAGGCGGAAGCTGAAGCTTGTGAATGCATCGGGCAATTCGAGGCACAGGCGACCGGGTGCGCGGATGCTCGATAAGGTTGAAGGGGGACGAATGGCGAGCGCCAGTCTGGACGGCCGCCACCGCGATAAGGATGGGCGAATCGACGAAAAGCGTGGAGATACTCTAGTTCGCACCCTTCGCAAGGAGTACGGAGAAGACTTTCTGCCCGACTGGAGCAGCAACGCCAAGCTCGCGACGGTCCTCAGAGAAACAGACATGTCGCTCACCGAGTTGGTGCGCCAGCACCGGCGCGGGAAGTGACCCCTCCGACTCACGCGGATCTTTCAACGGCGGAAAGGTCTGACGCGCTCGTGCTCGCCATCGACACCTGCGGCCCGTCCGGCTCGGCGGCCCTGGGCCTGCTCAACGCGGGCAGCGTCGAAATCCTGGGCCAGACGGAGCTGGCCGGCCGTAGCTATTCGGCCACGCTTGTGGCTGCCGTGAGCGAACTGCTCAACCGCGCCGGCACGGCCGTGGCCCGAATCCACGCCATCGTTGCCGTCAACGGGCCGGGGAGCTTTACCGGCGTGCGCGTGGGCCTGAGCGCGGTCAAGGGACTCGCAGAAGTCAGCCACACCCCGGTCGTCGCCGTTTCCCGGCTCGAAGTTCTGTCCGCAAGGGGAGGCGTCGCATCGTCGGCTCTCGACGCGCATCGGCATGAAGTATTTTTGCGGCTCAGCGAAGGCGGCCAACCGCCACGCGACTTTTTGTGCGGAGCCGATGAGCTTGGCTCCATCCGCCCCATTCCTGCGCAAATTGCCGTCTGTGACGTTGCCGCCGAGCTGCTCAGCGCCGTATGGTCGGCGGTCGAATTCGTACAAACTTCGGCGCCCACAGCCGCCGATGCGCTGCGGCTTTGCGCGCCCCGCATCGAGCGCGGCGAATTCGTCGACCTCGCGCTTCTCGACGGCCACTACCTGCGCCGCTCCGACGCCGAAATCTTCGGTGAAGCCGTCGCGGCGGGTCTGAAGCGCGCATGAATACGACGGCTGAGATTGAAGTCCGGCACATGGCCGCCGCCGACCTGCCGCGCATCCTGGAAATAGCGCAGAAGCTCAAGAACGTGCCCCGCTGGCCGCCCCGTGCCTGGCTGGCCGCCCTCAATCCCGTCGCCGCCCCGCGCCGCATCGCCCTGATCGCGGCCGGTTCGCATGACGGAACCTTGTACGGCTTCGCCGTGACTTCGCTGTTGCCCCCGCAGGCTGAGTTGGAGACCATCGCCGTCAACCCCGAAGCCCGGCGCCGGGGGATCGGCAGCCGCCTCATCGCTGCCTTCGTCGAGGAGCTCGGTCGAGCCGAAATCCTCGAAATCTTCCTTGAAGTGCGCGTCTCCAATCGGACCGCGCAAGCCTTCTATCAGGCGCTCGGCTTCACCCAGACCGGCCAGCGCGCCCGCTATTACATTGATCCCATTGAAGATGCTGTGCTCATGAGCCTGGAGCTTCCGTGAGTCGCGCCGCTCCGGCGGCAGGCGTTTCGATCACCGCTGTGAGGTCCATTTGATTTTTCCCGGAAAATCCATAGCGCAGGTTACTTTTGAGGTTTTTTCGGGCTTGCCGCTTGCCTCCCAAGGGCGATATATGTAAATGTTCTTTAATATACGGAGGTGCCCTGATGGACGAAATACAGGACCGTTCGCTGAGCGAAGAGATCGATCGTCTCCATGCCGAACATCGCCGCTACGCTCAGCGCCTGGAGGAACTGCTCCAGAAGCCTTATCTCTCCCAGGACGAGCAGCTCGAAGAGGTCCGCCTGAAGAAGCTGAAACTGCACGCCAAGGATCTGATCTTCGCGCTGCAGCGCCACCAGCCCGCAGTCGCCTGACGCGGCTCAAGCGCGTTTTTGCCCGGTTTTTTGCGCAGCGTTGCGCCCAGGGGAGTTCCTCTCCTCAGTGTGCGCCCTAGGCGTGTCCAACCGCCAGCCCGTCCATCTCCTGCAATCCATTGAATCGCCGTATAATCGTTGGGTACGATGGTGCGCGACGGTTATATTTACGCATTGAGCCTGATCGCCGTGGCCGCTGCGCTCCAATGGGCCACCGGCCATTGGGCGTGGGCCGCGATCCCGCTGGTTCTGGCTACGTTTTTTCTCTGGTTTTTCCGCGATCCTCACCGCGCCATCCCCGCCGGCGACGGTCTGATCCTCTCGCCAGGCGACGGCCTGGTTACCGAGACGGCGGCGATTCGAACGCCGGCCGGTCCCTGCCAGCGCATCAGCATTTTTCTGAGCGTCTTCGACGTTCACGTCAACCGCGCGCCCATCGGAGGCATCGTAAGCCGTGTTGACTACCGGAAGGGCCAGTATCTGAACGCCATGAACCCCGCCTCAGCCGATCGCAATGAGCAGAACACCGTTACCGTTCGCGGCGAAGGCATGGAGGTGACCTTCAAGCAGATCGCCGGGCTGCTGGCGCGGCGCATCGTGTTTACCTTGCGCGAAGGCGACCCGGTGGAGCGCGGCCAGCGCGTCGGCCTCATCAAGTTCGGCTCGCGCGTCGATCTGCTGATTCCGGCAGAAGCTATCCTGCACGTCAAACAGGGCCAGCGCGTCAAGGGCGGATCGAGCGTGATCGCGGCCATGCCGGCAGCGCAAATGACAGCGGTCGCCCCAGCCGTCGGCAAAGCGGCCAGCGCCAGCATCATCCCCGACGAGCTCGGAGCGGCCCTGTGAACGGCCCCGACGCAGTTCGGGTCCGCCGCGGGTCCTCGCGCCACCCGCGCGGCATGTACCTGCTGCCCTCGATCTTCACAGCCGGCAACATCGGTGCTGGCTACTTCTCCATCACCCAGACCATCGCCGCTCTTAGCGGAAACGGTGCCCAGACCCATCTGGACTGGGCGGCCATCGCCATCCTTTTCGCCATCCCCTTCGACGCGCTCGACGGCCGCATCGCCCGCATGACC
>JBOGLX010000190.1:0-23983 GCA_050745765.1 Occallatibacter sp.
CGACTTTAGTCGTGTCCCCATGAGCCTGCGGCCCACCTAAAGGGATGAAAACCGGTTTCCTTCCCCGGAGGGGGGAATCTTCCCCCGGAGGGGGAATACGAGGATAGCCCAGGACAAGTCCGCCGCAGCGGACGCAGTCCTGGGAATGCAAAGAAAAAGAACCATGCGCCCCGGAGGGGTGCTGCGAACCGTTTCGGCGGTTGGTTTTCTCGCCGCGCCGCAAATACCGAAGAATCAACGCGGGCTTCAGCCCCGGCAGGGTGCTTCGCGATCGGGCCGCAAGACGGCCGAGGCCCTACTCGTCGTAGTGCAGCAGGCTGAAGACGTCGTATTCTTTGAAGCGGTCGCGGCCCTTCAGGAAATCGAGCTCTACCGCGAAGCCCAGTCCGGCGATGGTCCCATGAAGCTGTTTGACCAGTTTCACGGTGGCTTCCATGGTGCCGCCGGTGGCCAGCAGGTCATCGACGAGGACAACATTCTGGCCGGGGGCGATCGCGTCCATGTGAATCTCGAGAGTGTCGGAGCCGTACTCGAGATCGTAGGTGACGCGGGCGACCGGCGCAGGGAGCTTGCGCGGCTTGCGCACAGGGACGAAGCCGGCATTAAGGCGATAGGCCAGCGCCGGGCCGAAGATGAAGCCGCGGGCTTCGATGCCCAGCACCAGATCGACCTTGCGCTCGATGTAGTGCGCCGCCAGCGCGTCAATAAGCTGCGCGAACCCGATCTTGTCCTTGAGCAGCGTGGTGATGTCGTAGAAAAGAATCCCCGGCTTAGGGAAATCGGGCACGGTGCGCACCAGACGCTTGAGTGCTTCCACGTTGACAGGCTTAGTTGGTTCGGACATAGGTCGATTATAAAAGGGTTCGCCCGCTACGAACGGAAGAAGTTCCTGGCCAGGAACAGGGCGTTGGCGGGGCGCTCGGCGAGGCGGCGCATGAAATACGGATACCACTCGCGGCCAAAGGGAACGTAGACGCGGACGTTGTAGCCTTCGCGGACCAGGGTGCGCTGAAGATCGCGGCGCACGCCGTAAAGCATCTGGAACTCGAAGCGGGAAGTCTCGATCTTTTTTTCGCGGGCAAAGGACTTGACGGCCTCGATCATGGCCACATCGTGGGTGGCGATGCCGTGGTAGAAGGGGCTATCGAGCAGCATGTGGCTGAGGCGGACGAAATTCTTGTCGACGTCGGCCTTGTGCGGGAAAGCTACACCGGCCGACTCGTTGTAGGCGCCCTTGCAGAGACGAATGCGAATGCCGTCGGCGAGAAGCTGCTCGATATCGGCCTCGGAACGGTAGAGGTAAGCCTGGATAACCACGCCGACGGCGTCGCGCAGGCCGGCGCGCGCGTGGAGGCGCCGGACAATGTCGAGGGTGACCTGGGTAAGCCGCGAGTCTTCCATATCGACGCGGACGAAGCTGCCCGCCGCAGTGGCGTGTTCGGCGAGGCCCTGGACGATGGTTTCGGCCAGCTCGGGCGATACTTCCAGGCCCATCTGGGTGAGCTTGACGCTGATGCTGGCGCCGAACTTGCGAGTGCCGATCCAGTCGAGGACGCGGTGATAGATTTCAGCGGCAGAGTGGGCCTGGACGGCGGAGGTGACGCTTTCGCCGAGGGAGTCGAGGGTGACGGCGATGCCCTGATGGCCGATGGCCTCGGCGACGGCCAGGGCGTCGCCGATATCGGTGCCGGCGACAAAGCGGGAGCTGAGGCGCTGGCCGATCGTGGATCTCTCGCAGAAACGGCGCAAGACACGATTGCGGGAGAGGGCGATGAAGGCGGAACGCAGCACGGGCATGAGGCGGCCACACCGGAGGCCGGCGTCTACCGCACAATTGCGCTCGCATCCGGAAAGTCCAGTGTCGCACATTCCGCCGTAAGCCATGTTGCAGATGGACGCATAAGGCAAAATTTCTGACAGATAGAGTGAAATTTCCGCTTCACGCCAAAAGAACCACCCGCGCCGAATCCCTTCGCCATCTCCAAATCAAAATCGCGGCAATCACCACCAGCGCCAGCGTCAGCCCCGCCCACAACCCGTAAAGCCCCTCGCGCAGCACAAAGCACAGCGTCAATCCCAGCGGCAGGCCCAGCGCCCAGTACCCAATAAGGTTGGCGAACATAGGAATCCGCGTCTCGCCCAGCCCCCGTAGCGCCCCAGTCGAAACCGTCTGCACCCCATCGAAGATCTGGAACGCCGCCGCAATCGACAAGAGCCCTGGCCCGATCGCCATCACCCGAGGGTCGGTCGTGTAGAGCGCGATCAGCGGCCCCGGCGCCGCCAGAAACACCACCGCCGCCAGCAGCATAAAGCTCACGCCCAGCCCCAGCGCCAGCCACCCGGCTCGCCGCGCCCGCGCCGCGTCGCCTCCGCCCACCGCCTGCCCCACGCTGATCGCCGCCGCCGACGAAATCCCCAGCGGCACCATGTAGGTCAAGCTCGCGTAGTTCAGAGCGATCGTATGCGTCGCCAGCGCCACCGGCGTCAGCCAGCTCGCTGAAATCGTAGCCAGATTCCACGCGCCCACCTCCAGCAGAATCTGCCCGCCCGCCGGCGCTCCCAGCCGCGTCAGTGCGCCCAGACGCTTCAAACTCGGTCCCGCCCAACGCCGGAACAGCGGATGCCCGCGCCGCCGCTCATAGCGCCACGCAAACCCCAGCAGCATCAGCGCCATCAGCACCCGCGAAGCCACCGTCGAAACCGCCGACCCGCGCACCCCCATCGCCGGCATCCCCAGCTTCCCGTAAATAAAAACCCAGTTCCCGAACCAGTTCACCAGGTTCGCCAGCACATACGTTACGGTCACCACCCGCACCTCGCCCACGGCCTGCAAATAGCGGCGCGTACCCGAATAGAGCAGCAGCGGCAGCGTGCCCCACAGAAGCAATCGCAGGTAGCCGCCCGCGGGCGAGGCTACCGCCGGCGTAATTCCGAACCGCATGAACGCGAAGCTCGCCGCAAACAGCAGCAGCATGATCGGCAAAGCGCCGATGCAGGCAAGATAAACGCCCTGCGCCAGCCAGCGGTGGCATTCGTCGTGGTCCTTGCGTCCGTGGGCCTGCGAAACCAGCGTATCCAGCCCCAGCAGCAGCCCCACGCCAAACAGCGTCGGCGTATAGCAAACAGCGTTGCCCAGCGCCACCGCGCCAATCGACGCCGGCCCCAGCCGCCCCACCATAATGGTGTCCACCACGCCCTGCAGCATCCAGCCCAGTTCGCTCAGCACCACCGGAACCGACAGCGCCACCATGGCGCGCAGCTCTTCTCTCAGGTTTACGTCGCTGCGCTCCATCTCTCCACTCTAACTGGAGCCGGCTGTTCAAAAAATCCACCCACTTAGGCGAACGTTGTTTGTCGTTTTTCGGGAACTGTGTATGATGTTTGCGAGGTTCCACACAGACGATTCCGTTCAACGAATCGGGCGCGCTTCGGGGAGGGCGGCGCCGCTATGAGCTTACTGCGACGTTCCGCTCGCTCCGGCTTTGCCGCCATCTGCCGGCGCTCCGCCTCGCTCGGCAGCGCAATCCCCGCCCTGCTCCTGGCCCTCCCGCTCCTCTGCGCCGCCGCCCGCGCCCAGAACACAACCATCAGTGGAACCGTCTTCGATCCCCGCACCACTTCCGACGCGCTTCCTCTGCCCAACGTGCTCGTCTACGCAACCACCGCAGCCGTTGCCCCGCTGCCCTCCGGCGTCCAGTGCCTTACCGCGTCCACGCCTACCGGCGTCGTCAGTTACACCAACACCGCCGTGGACGGCACCTTCACCCTCTCCAATATTCCGGAAAATGCCACCTATACCGTCGTTATCCAGGCAGGGAAGTGGCGACGCCAATTCACTGAAACCGTAAACGCCGCGCCGCTCACCGGTCTCGCTCTCCACATGCCCGCCAACCACACCGAAGGCGACATCCCCATGATCGCCGTCGTCACCGGCTCGGTCGACGGCGTCGAGTGCGTCCTGCTCGACATGGGCATCGACCCCGCCGAATTCACTGACGACAGTGGAACCGTCAATCCCGGCGGACACATCCATTTCTATGTCGGCAGCGGCGGCGGCGGTACCGGCGGCGGCGCGGCGATCAGCTCTTCCACCCCCTCTGAAACCGCCCTCACCGAGAACCCCGCCACTCTCAACAGCTACGACATGGTGATGTTTCCCTGCCAGGGATCCGACTACGTCAAGTCCCCGGCCGCGCTCACCGACATCCTCAATTTTGCCAACGCCGGTGGCCGCATCTTCACCACCCATTACAGCTATGTTTGGCTCGATCCCGCCGGCCCCTACGATTCTGACTTTCCGCCCGTTGCAAATTGGGATGTCCGCCAGCGCGCTCCGGAGGGGGGCCAGGCAACGCTAAACACCAACTTCACCGACGGCGCAACCCTCGCCCAGTGGCTCCAGAACGCCGGCGCCGACTACAACAACACTCCAGGGCAAATCGAGCTCAACACCGTCCGCCACGATCTCGACTCCGTCATCGCTCCCACTCAATCCTGGGCCACCCTGAACGACACCGCCTACAACAGCGCCATCATGCAGATGACCTTCAACACGCCAGTCGGAGCAACGGCCGCAAACCAGTGCGGCCGCGTCCTCTTCAACGAGTACCACGTCGTGGATTTGAGCAATTTTAGGGCCAGCAAGCCCTGGATCTTCCCCAATGAGTGTCCCACTGGAACCGCCATGACCGCCCAGGAAGAGATGCTCGAATACGCTCTCTTCGATCTCTCCACCTTCGAGCAGCCCGTCGTCGTGCCCACCCTCTCCATCGCTTTCAATCCCAGCCCCATCACCATCAAAGAAGGCGACACCAGCGATCAGCTCTCAGTCAACGTCACCAACACCAGCTCCAACACCGCCATCGCCAGCTCCGCCATCCTCACCATCGCGCTGCCTCCGGCCGTCACCGCCTCCGCCATCACCGACTCGACCGGCGGCTGGAACTGCACGGTGGCCACGCTCACCTGCACTCGCTCCACGCTGCTCGAACCCAGTTCCAGCGACGCCATCGCCATGACCCTGGCCGTCAGTGCTTACGCGCCCGGCGCCCCCACCACCGGCCAGATCACCGCCACCGTTTCCAGCGTCACCTTCTCGAGCAACGTCACCGCCACTGACCAGGTGATCTTCCAGCAGCCCCCCGGAATCACCTGGGCTACCCCCACCCCCATCGTCTACGGAACGGCCCTCGGCGCGGCCCAGCTCGACGCCGCTTCGCCCCTCGCAGGCAGCTTCGTCTACACCCCTCCCGCCGGAACCATCCTCAATCCCGGCCAGCAAACCCTGGGCGCCACCTTCACGCCCAACGACACCGCCGATTACACCTCCGCAACCGCCGGCGTCACGCTCACCGTGCAGCCCGCCACGCCGGCCGTTACGCTCACCGTTACGGGTAATCCAGCGTTCGCCACCAACCCCATCACCTTCACGGCCACCGTTCCCACCCCCGGCAGCCAGCCCAGCGCGCCCACCGGCAGCGTCACTATCCTTGACGGAACCACCCCCGTCGGTTCCGCCACTCTCTCCGGCGCAACCGCCACTCTCACCACCACTACCCTCGCCGCCGGCGCGCACTCCATCACCGCCGTCTACTCCGGCGACTCGAACTACGCCACCGCCTCGAGCGCACCGCTCTCCGAGACCATCCAGGACTTCACCGTAGCCCCGGCCAACGGCGGAGGCTCCGGGACCGCCTCCAACGGCGGCACGGTCGTCTACCCGCTAATCGTTTCGCCGGTCGGAGGCTCAACTCTCCCCGCCGCGGTTTCTCTCACCATCGAAGGTCTGCCCATAGCGGCCAAAGCCACGTTCACACCCGCCACAGTAGCCGCAAACTCCGGCGCAACCAACGTAATGCTTGAAGTCGAGTTGCCCGGCCAGGGCATAGCTCAGCCCCCGGCCAGCCCCTTTGGGGGAGGCGCGATGCCCATCGCGTTCGGCCTGGTGTTGCTGCCCTTCGCCGGCCTGCGCCGCAAATTCATCCGCCGCTGGCACAAAATGGCCGTCCTTGCCATTGCCGGCGCTGCCCTCGCCTTCGGCCTCAGCGGCTGCAGCCACTTTACCCTCTCCGCCAAATCCTTCTCCATCACCGTCACCGGCACCGCCGGCGAGTTATCCCACTCCACCACCGTCCAGCTCACCGTGCAATAGCGCGAGTTCGTGCTTCGGATAAGCGCATCTCTGTAACGGTGCTTCGGATAAACGTGTGTATGCAACCGTGCTTCGGATACGCGTATGTATATAACGGATGTCATCCTGAGCGGAGCCGCTCGCGCTTTTTGCGAGCGGCGCAGTCGAAGGATCTGCGGTTCGGGACGCGCGCAGATCGGCGAGCCTTCGCCTTCCGATCCACGTTTTGCATTCATGACGAAACCATCGGCCTCTTTCGCGCTCGTCTTTACTTCGTCTCCGCCTCCGTCTCCTTGATAAACGCCGCCGCCCGGTCGTGCAGCAGCTTCCGGCAAGAGTCCCGCACATACGCCATGTGTCCCGACTCGTACCAGTTGTATGAAATATTCTTCGCCAGCGACTGCGGTATCGGCAGGTGCTTCTCCTCGTACTCGGCCGCGAAAAACGGCGTCGCCAGGTCGAAGTACCCGTCGTTCAGCATCACGTGCAGGTTCGGATTCGCCTTCATCGCATCCGCCAGGTCCGGCATCACGTTCAGCGCGCCGCCGCCGCCGCCCCCAAAGCGCCCCCGTCCCTGCCGCGTCATATCCCACCGCGTTCCGCCGAAGATCGCATCCGCAATATACGTCTGCCCATCGCCGTAGTTCAGCGTGTCGCGCAGATAAACGTTGAGCAGCGCATAGTACGCCGACGAAATCGCCGAGCTCTGCGGGTCGTACTCCGCCGTCTCGCTCAGCGGGTCCATCGTCGGTCCCAGAAACCGCGTATCGTACCGCCCCGTCGTCATATCCTCGTCCGCGTCCAGGTTCTTCTCAAACTCGCCGGGCGCCACGCGCAAATCCGCCTTCAGAACGTAATCCACCGGCAGCGCCGTGTACTCGTGGATCTTCTCCGCGTCCGCCTGCTTCTCCGTCTCGCTCAAATCCGTGCCCAGCGCCAGCGCGTGAAGATATTCGCCCAGCGCAAAATCCTCCACTCCCTGCAAAAACGAATCCAGCGACGCCGGCTCCGGCGACAACTTCTTGTGGTACCACGCCGTGGCCGCGTACGAGGGCAAAGCCAGCGCATAAGGCAGGTCCATCCCCGCGTGAGCGCCGCCCACCCCGGCCCCGATCCCGAAGTTCAAAATCTCCCCCAGCAGCATCACCCCGTTCAGGTCGATATTCCTGTTCTCCAGGTCGTTCGCCAGCACCGCCGACCGCGTCGTCCCGTAGCTCTCGCCAAAAACATATTTGGGCGAATTCCACCGGTTGTACTTGGTCAGAAACCGCGTAATAAACCGCGCAAACGCCTGCGCGTCCTGGTCCACGCCCCAGAAAGCCTTCCCAGGGTCCTTGCCCGTCAGCCGTCCAAACCCCGTCCCCGGCATATCGATGAAGACCTCGTCGCTCACGTCCAGCAAACAGTCCGGATTGTCCCTCAATAGGTAAGGTGCGCCGGGCAGATGCTCATCGGTGTTCGTATCCACGGACTTCGGACCCAGCGACCCCATGTGCAGCCACATTGTCGAGCTTCCCGGCCCGCCGTTATAGAAGAACGTCACCGGCCGGTGCTCCGCGTCCGCGCCCGTCTTGAAGTACGCCACATAAAACATGTGCGCCAGCGGCGGTCCCTGCGCCGGATCCTTCGTCGCCAGAGCCATCTCGCTTCCCGGCGCCGGCTTTCCATCCGGCCCCAGCTCTGCGTCGTCCGTATCCGTCGAGGCCACGGTAATGATCCCCGCAACCGCCGTGTACGAAATCTGCTGTCCCCCAACCTCCACGCTGCCTTGGGTCGTCACATCCGGCTGCATGGCCACATCGGCAGCCCGTTCCGCCCCTGCCCGTTCCGCCCCCGCTCGGTCTGCTCCCGCTCGTTCTGCTCCCATGGGCCGCGCCGCCGCTCGTTCAGGCGTCCCGCCCGACTGCCGCTCGTTCGGCCTCTCCTGCGCACTGCTCGTCAGTGCGGTTAACGCCATCCAAAAACTCAAGGCAGACAACGCTGCCGCAACACGGAGATAGTTACGCATGGGCAAAGCTCCAGAGGGTTTCCCGTGGGATAAAAAACGTAAGCGAATTATAAGGCACGACCAGGGAAGGGAAGTCAGCTTTATTTTTCACCAGATCAATCGCAGGAAGCTATTTGCGGACGAAACTGTCTCTCTGTTCTCGCGCCGTGGGCGCAATGTACGTTAGCCCGCGCTTCAGCGGACGGCGCTCCGCGCGCCGTAGGCGCAATGTTTGTTAGCCCCGCGCTTCAGAGTGGGGAAAGCGTGCAAAAAGGAATCTCCCGGAGTCCCGTAGGGACGGCGCAATCCCGCAAATGCCGTGACGCCATTTTGGCGGATGCTGCGAAAATGCCGGTCGCGTGGCCCACGCCCCGCGCCGCAGGCGCAGCCCGTTCACTGCCCAATCGCCGGCCCCGGCGTCCCATCCGACCATCTCGGCGCCAGAACCATAAAAACCGTCACCCGCTCTTCAGGATCGTTCACCGCAATCACCGGCGAGCCCGGCAAATTCGCGCCCCAGCTCTTCGCAACATCGCCCGAAACAAAAAACATCACGTGCGGATGCCACGCCTTGCCGCTATCGTTCAAATACTGTTCTTTCGACATCATGTAGCACATCGCCCCAGGCGCGAGCGCCGGCAGTTCCTTCTTATTGAGCGCCGCAATGCTCATCGCTACCGTCTCCGCCTTCGACTTTCCCTCGAGCACCAGCCTAGTCTTCATCAGATAAATAGGCAGAAACGTTCTTGCCGCCGCCGCATTAAAGCAATTAGGCGAGCGCAGTTTTGGATTCCAGAAGCCGGGCGAGTCGCCCGCGTTCGCCCACGACCGTTCCACAATGCACACAAAGCCGTTCTTGCCTTTCACTGCTGTCGTGTAGCCATGCCGTCCCAGCACCATCACCGCGGCCCCATCCGCAACCGACGCCGGAGCGGCGCTCCGCGCCAGCGCAATCTCCGCACTCTCGTTCGCAATCAAATACCGGTCGAGAGGAGCCATGGCCGGATAGGGCGCCTTTTCAGCCTGCGCCCATGGAGAGCGTGGGCAGCATAAAAACACCACAACAACGAATGCCGAAGCTACCATCCTGAGAGCTACGATCCTGAGATTGCAATTTCGCATTGGATCCTCCTGAAGAAGCAATTTCCGGACAAACAATTTCCGGGCAAGCAATTTTTGCCGGTATTCGAGCCGATAACCTCGATGCCGCGATTCGAGCGCATCATGGATATCGATAGTATCCGATCCGTCCCGGCAACAGGCAGGTGACCCACCCATCGATTCCAATGATAGCCAACGGGCAAAATCGGAACTGTGCCCCGTTCATCGCGGCTTTATCGCGATGAGCGGGTCTTCACCCAAGGCCGCCGCAAGACCTAAGATAAAACCATGCCCTACGGTCTGAAGCGTTTTCAGAAGGCCGAGACTCTTCACTTCATCACCTTCAGTTGCTTTCACCGCCTGCCGTTCCTTGAACCACCGGAACCCAAAAACACGTTTGAGGCCGTCCTGGAGCAGACCCGCGCGCGTCACCAGGCCAGAATCTACGCCTCCGTGCTGATGCCCGAGCACGTCCACCTGCTCATCAACGAGCCGCCATCGATCCTCGTGGCGCAGTTCTTGAAATCCGTCAAGCAGACAACTTCCCGCAAACTGAAAGGCGATCGCGGCCGGTTCTGGCAGGAGCGATATTTCGATAGCAATATCCGCGGCGAAGCAGCCCGCTCCGAAGTGATCCGGTATATTCACCGAAACCCGGTCAAGCGAGGACTGGCGGCCTCGCCCGAGCAGTACCGATGGAGCAGCTTTTCCCATTACGCCACAGGCATTCGAGGAGTGGTTGAAATTGAGTCGGAGTGGACGGCATGGCATCGAGACCCACTCATCGCGATAAAACCGCGATGAATGGGGCACACACCTCAATCTTTGCGAAATACAAGGGGCGGCAATGTGAATGAGCGGGCGACCTGCCAACGCGGCAATACCCGGCCTTAAACTAACCACATTGAGGTGGAAGACCTTGAGCACTGTTTCAGCGTCTACCGCGTGGTTAGAACTAAACGATTTTTGCCGGAAGTATCGAAGAGCAACTTTGCTCCTGCACACGGCGGCTCACGACTACGCGGATGCGCGATGCCTCCTGCTGAATGGTCTTTTTGGCGGCCTCGCGCTCGGAGCCCAGGCCATGGAAAAGCTCCTCAAGGCGTACCTCCTTCTCAAAGACCCGACGTGGAAAGTGAAGGCATTAGGCCATTCGGTAGCGACCCTCTTGGAAGAATCCGCTACGCTCTATCCCAATTTGGGGCTTCCCGAGTACTCGGCACTGGTTGAGAAGTTTCGTGGCCATTACGCCGCCCGTTATCCCGACGACCCCGCGGGTTCCAAATCAATGACCACCGCCGATTTGCTTGAACTGGACGAGTTCATCATTTTTCTAAACGAGAATCTGCCCTGTCCGCGAAATGTAAAATACCGCACAGGCCTTTACCCTTTGATCACATTTTCCTTGGGTCCGGCAGGCACAGTTACACCTTGGGAGCGTTGGATCAAAGAGAGAAACCAATCCCTTGTCCCGCACCTCCAACGCATCAACGCAGAACACGCTGCTGTCCTGGCCGATCTCTACCCGACTCGGCAGGAGTAGCGTAGGCATGTGGCCCGCTCACGGATTTCAGACCATAGGGAGTGAGGCCCAGGAAGCTGTGCCCCGTTCATCGCGGCTTTATTGCGATGAGCGGGTCTTCGCCCAAGGGCCGGGTGGGCAGGTGGCCCACTCATCGATTCCGATCGATAGGCCCAGGCAAAACCGGAGCTGTGCCCCGTTCATCGCGGCTGTATCGCGATGAGCGGGTCGGCGGATGAGCAGACCGTCGAAGAAACTCAAACCCGATTAGGCAAAGACCATCGGCGGCCAGCTAACCCAAGCTTTTTCCCCCCGTTCCGCCACGAATATCTGTGCCCCTCGGCCCTAAAAAAAATCCAACCGCATCCTCCCACGCCGCCGCGTTACGATGTTCTCCTGAGAATGGAACCGCAGGAGCCATCCCCATGAATCCCATCCCCCGCATGATCGAAGCTCGCCAGTCCTTCCCGCCCTCCCGTCAACTCGACCTTCGCGCCCTCGTCGCCGAAAGCTTCCGTGCCTCCGGCGTCAACCGCCGCATGAAGGCCGGCATGACCATCGCCGTCGGCGTCGGTAGCCGCGGAATCAGCAACCTGGACGCAATCGTAAGAGCATTGCTTCAAGTTCTGAAAGATGCCGGCGCAAAACCCTTCATCGTCCCCGCCATGGGCAGCCACGGCGGCGCCACGCCCGACGGCCAGGCCAAACTCCTCGCCGGCTTCGGCGTCACCCCCGAATCCATGGGCGTTCCCATTGAAGCCTCGATGGAAGTCCGCAAAATCGGCACGGCCTTCGGCTCCCGCGACGTCGTCTTCAGCGCCGCCGCGCTCTCAGCCGACGCCCTGGTCCCCGTCAACCGCGTCAAGCTCCACACCGACTTCCATCACACTCATCCTGAAGGCGCCTTCGGCAGCGGCATCCAGAAAATGCTCGCCATCGGCTTCGGCAAGCAAATCGGCGCCAACCTCACCCATCGCGCCGCCGCCCACGAGGGCCACGAGCAGGCCATCCGCGAATTCGCCAAAACCGTCCTCGCCGCCGTCCCCGTCCTCTGCGGCGTCGCCATCCTCGAAGACCAGCGCCACCAGACGGCCGACGTTGAAGTCCTGCCCAAAGAGCAGATCGTCGAGGGCGAAGCCCGCCTCATCGAGCGGGCCAGCCAACTCATGCCCCGCCTGCCCCTCGACGAAATCGACTTCCTCATCGTCGACGAAATGGGCAAAGAAATCAGCGGCACCGGCATGGACACCAACATCATCGGCCGCGACATCATGGGCTACTCGGCTTCTCTCCGCGACAGCGGCCACTTTCCCCGCATCGCTCATTCGCCCCTGATCCATCGCATCTTCGTCCGCAATCTTTCCGCCGCCAGCAAGGGCAACGGCACCGGCCTCGGCCTCGCCGACTTCGCCACCACCCGCCTCGTCAACTCCCTCGACCGCCGCGCCACCTACGTCAACTCGCTCACCTCCCTCGGCCTGCTCACGCCCAAAATCCCCATCCACTTCGACACCGACCGCGAAGCCATCGAGCAGGGCCTCGCCACGCTCGCCGCCGACGACACATCCAGGCTCCGCGTAGTCCGCATCGCCAACACTCTCAACCTCGACCGCCTCCTAGTCTCGGAATCCTGCGCCCCGCTCCTTCAGGACCGCCCCGGCGTAACCCTCGCCGCCCAAGCCGAAGAGATGCGTTTCGACGAATCCGGCAATCTCCCGCCCCTCTGAAAAAACTTTCCCAGCATTTGCAGATAATTTCCCCTCGAAGGCGCACAATATAAATAAGTCAGCCGCACAGCCCTGTATCTGGCCATTGGCCCCGGACGCGATACCATGAACCGACGCGATACCACGAACCAATGACAGCAAATCAGCCGGGGTACCCCACCCCCCCCCCTGCCATTTTCACCCTTTTTCGCCGAACGTCTATGTTTAGAATCAATGATTTAAACGGAGATGCGGTCGTCTTTTATTGCAAAAATAAGCCGTTTTAAGGCCAAAATAAGGGTGACTTAAGCCCGATTAAGCAGTTCTAAGCTAAAATAAAGCCGTTTTAAGGCCAGTTAACGCACAGTTAGCCAGTCAAACAGGGGAGCCATTCGGCCAACATGGACAAGTTCGTCATTCGCGGCGGCAATCCACTCCTGGGCACAGTCCGCGTCTCGGGAGCCAAAAACTCCGCTCTCGCCTGCATGGCCGCGCCCATTCTCACCGACGAGGAAGTCATCCTCGAAAACATCCCGCAGGTCCGCGACATCGAGACCGAGCGCAAACTGCTCACCGCCATGGGCGCCGAAGTCGAGCTGGGCTACGGCCGCGCCCATCACCGCACCTCCATCAACTGCCGCAACCTCTTGAAACCCGTCGCCGAATACGAAATCGTCAAGACCATGCGCGCCAGCGCCCTGGTCCTTGGTCCGCTCGTCGCGCGCACCGGATGGGCCCGGGTGTCGATGCCCGGCGGCTGCGCCATCGGCGCCCGCCCCATCGACCAGCACATCAAGGGCCTCGAGAAGATGGGCGCCGCCATCGCCCAGGAGCACGGCTACCTCGAAGCCCGCGCCGATCGCCTCAAAGGCGCGCACATCGTCTTCGACCTCATCACCGTCACCGGCACTGAAGACCTGCTGATGGCCGCCACGCTCGCCGACGGCGAAACCCTCATGGAAAACTGCGCCCGCGAGCCTGAAGTCTCCGACCTCGCCGCGCTGCTCACCGCCATGGGCGCCAAAATCGAGGGCGCCGGCACGGCCGCCATCCGCGTGCAAGGCGTCTCCCGTCTCCACGGCGCGCGCCACCGCATCAATCCCGACCGCATTGAAGCCGGCACGTTCCTCGCCGCCGGCTCCATCACCCGGGGCGACCTCATCGTTGCCAACTGCAACGTCTCTCACCTCGGCGCGGCCATCGCCAAGCTCCAGGAGATGGGCGTCCGCATCGACGTCCTCGGCCCCGACTCTGTGCGTGTGCGCAGCGACGGCCCTTTGCGCGCCGCCGACATCTCCACCGAGGAGTACCCCGGCTTCCCCACCGACATGCAGGGCCAGTTCATGGCCCTCGCAACGCAAGCCGAGGGCGCGACACTCGTCAAGGAGAACATCTTCGAAAACCGCTTCATGCACGTGCAGGAGCTGGTCCGCATGGGCGCAAACATCAAAGTGGAAGGCCGCACCGCCGCGACAGTCAACGGCCCCGCGAAACTCTCGGCTACCGCCGTCATGTGCTCCGACCTGCGCGCCTCGGCCTCGCTCGTCCTCGCCGCTCTGGTCGCTGACGGCGAGTCCATCCTCGACCGCGTTTACCACATGGACCGCGGTTATGAGCGCATCGAAGAAAAGCTCCGCGGCGTGGGCGCGCAAATCCGCCGCATGGGCAACGTCTTCGCGCCCAGAGAAGAGGAAGAAGCCGTCCGTTAATCTCGCTGGGCTACACGGCTCGTCTCCGCTCCAGCAAATTTGCCCCGCAACTTGATCGCGGTTCCCGTGTCCATACCGGCAAGCAAGCAGACCGGCCGGATGGCCGTTGCAGGTGGCGAAAATGAATTTCAGAAAACTCTTTCTTCTATGCGGAATGGCGCTGTGCGCAAGCCTCGTGTTCGCGCAGTCCTCGAATCCAAACCAACCGCAAGACCAGAGCGCGCCAGCCGCGCAAACCGCGCCGCCAGCGCAGCACAAAGGTCCAAACCCCGCCCGTCAAGCCCGGCGCTTAGGCAAACAGCTTGGGCTCACACCCGATCAGGTCTCTCAGATCGAGCCCGTCCTCGCCGAACGCCAGCAGGGGTTGCTGAACGTGCGGTCGAACACTGCGCTCACGCCGCGGCAGCGCAGAGCGCAAGTGCGAAGCATCATGCAGGACAGCAAGGGCAAGATCGAGGCTGTGCTTAGCGATGCTCAGAAGCAGCAGTACGAGCAGATGCTCGCCACTCGCCGTGAACGCCGTCGGCAGGCGGCGGCGCCGCAGCCGCAAGGGCAATAGCGCTCGGCGGCGGACCCCTCCCTTCGTCCGGAGCCGGGGTCCGTCGCCCGCCCAACCTCTAAGTTCGTCCAGCGAAAGCTTTGGACTTCACCACCACACAACCCGAATCTGAATCGCGCATCGCACCGGAAACCGGATGCAAGCCGGACAGATTCGTGCAAAGGAGTTCTTATGCACAGACTCTTCAAAATTCGCACCTTTCTGTACGCGCTCATTCTGTGCGCTCTGCCAGTCGGCGCATTTGCGGGCGTCTTCGTCTCGGTAGGCGTTGCTCCTCCGATGCTGCCGGTCTACGCTCAACCGCCTTGCCCCGGCGATGGCTTCCTCTGGACCCCCGGCTACTGGGCCTACGGCGCCGCCGGCTATTATTGGGTTCCCGGCGTCTGGGTGCATCCCCCGCGCGTCGGCGTCCTCTGGACCCCCGGCTACTGGGGCTTCGGCCGCGGCTTTTACGCCTGGCACCCCGGCTATTGGGGGCCGCACGTGGGCTTCTACGGCGGCGTCAATTATGGCTTCGGCTACGGCGGTGTAGGCTTCGTCGGCGGCGTCTGGCGCGGCGGATTCTTCCACTACAACGCCGCGGTTATGAACGTGAACACGACGGTCGTTCATAACACTTACATCGACCGCACCGTCGTTCACAACACCGCGTTCAGCCACGCCAGCTTTAACGGTCCCGGCGGCATCGTGGCCCGGCCCACTCCCGAGGAGCGCACGGCCATGAATGAGCAGCACTTCCAGCCCACCGCCAATCAGTTGTCGCATCGGCAGGCCGCCAGCCTCGACCGCAATCAGTTTGCCTCGGTGAATCACGGCCGTCCGGGGGTCACTGCCATGAACAGCGTGAACGGGCGGCGCTACGACCAGCAGGGACGCACCGCCAACGGCGTCGGTTCCGGCCAGCTCGACGCCCACGAAACCAGGAATCTTGAAGGCCGCGAAGCCGGGCTGAACAGCGAGATTCACAACGACCGCTCCGCCAACGGGGGCCGGTTGACCCCGCAGGAGCGCCAGCAGGTGAACCGGCAGCAGAACAATATGAGCCGGTCCATTTATAACGACAAACACAATGACGCATCGGCGCACTACGGAAACAACGAAGTAGGAGACCGCCGCGACAACCAGCAGCAGCGGATTACCCAGGGCGTTCGCAGCGGACAAATGAGCCCGTCCGAAGCAGCGCGAGCCGAAAACCACGAACAGAACATCAATCGCGGCACTGCAGCCGATCGCAAGGCCAACGGCGGCCGTCTCACGCAACAGCAGCGGCAAAACATCAACCGCAGGCAAAACAGAGCCAGCCGCCAAATCTACAGAGAGAAACACAACGGCAAGAGAGCGCCGCGGTAGACCTTCGATCGCTTGTAGTTGTACGGAATTAGATGCCCCAGGTCCCGATCTTGAGACCTGGGGCTCACAATTAAGCGGGCCTTACAGCTCCAGCACATTATCCTCAATCGCCAGCCGTACATTCCCGTCCGACTTGGCCAGACGCCTTACCGCTTCCGGCTTGTCCACGCCGGCCTTGAGCATCACCAGCGCCACCGGCACGCTGCGCCCCGCGCTCTTGATCGTCTCGACAGCCATCGCGCGGTCAATGTTGCAAGCGCCCATCAGAATCCGGATGCCGCGCTCCACCAGCTTCGAGCTCTGCATGTGCAGATTCACCATCAGGTTCTCGTAGACGTAACCCAGCCGCGTCATCGCCCCCGTGGTGATCATGTTCAGAACCATCTTCTGCGCGCTGCCGGCCTTCATCCGCGTCGAGCCGGAAACAACCTCCGCTCCAACTTCGGCCACAATGGCAATTTCGGCCGCCTCGGTGATCGGGCTGCCGCAGTTGCAGGTCACAGCCGCCGTATGCGCGCCGCGCGCTCGTGCGTAAGCCACCGCGGCAACCACGTACGGCGTGCGCCCAGACGCCGACACTCCGATCACGATGTCCTTGCGCGTCGGGCGGCGGCGCGCGATGTCGCGCTGCCCCAGTTCTTCGGAGTCTTCGTTGGCCTCAACCGCCGACGCCAGCGCCTTCGGCCCGCCCGCCATGATGTACTGAACCTGTCCCGGCGCAGTCGAGTAAGTCGGCGGGCACTCCGACGAGTCCAGAGCCGCAATCCGCCCGCTCGATCCCGCACCCACGTAAATCAGCCGTCCGCCGTCGCGCAGGCACCGAGCCACCTGGTCAATCACTTGTGCGATTTCGGGGATCGCCTTCTTTACTCCCCCCGCGATCTTCGCATCCTCATGATTGATGATGCGCGCGATCTCCAGAGCTGACTTGGTGTCGAAGCCCTGCGAGGCTTCGTTCTGGCTTTCCGTGGTCAGATGCTGAAGAATTGCTGCCGGATCTGTCCCGGCTCCATTGTTTTGACTGTTTCCGGTTCCGTTACTGCTACCGGTTCCGTTAGTGTGACTACTGGCCGCCCCGGGTATCGTCGTGCTAGTTACCATCGCACCTGCCCCAGTTTCTGATTGTAGCCGGAAAATGCGCAAGCCCAAAAGGAAATCGGTCACAAACAGTGCGGCTTTGGTAACCCAGGGCTTCGAAATCGCTAAAGTGCTTCCCGCACTGCATCGTGGAATGCCGGCCGCACCTCCCGGATCGATTGGCTGGCCCGATCGGGCCAGGTGCGATTGGTCAGCAGCACTGCCGCCACCCCCGCATCCAGGTCAATCCACAGCGAGCAGCCGCTGTAGCCAAGGTGCCCGATCGAACGATGGGAGAACTGCCGTCCGGCTGAAGACTTCTCCGAGGGCGTGTCCCAACCCAGCGCGCGCGAGCTGCCTGCCGGCCCCTGCCGCCGCGCAAACTGTTCAACAGTTGCGGCTTCAAACAAGCTTCCTCTGCCGCCGGAGCCTGCTTCCGGTCCCGCATTCAGAATCGCCCCGGCAAAGCGCAGCAGATCGGGCGCATTGGAGAACAACCCGGCGTGACCCGCCGCGCCCCCAAGCACAAACGCATTCTCGTCCTGCACTTCACCCTGAATGCGCCGATGGCGGAAGGTTCCATCCTCTTCCGTCGGCGGAATCGATGGCCGTGCCGCGGCCGGCGGCCGGAATCCCGTCGCGCTCATGCCCAGCGGATCGAAAACCTCGCCCCTGGCCGGCACCTCAAGCGGCTGGTGAGTCACAGCTTCCAGCGCCTTGCCCAGCAGGATGAAGCCCGGATCCGAGTACTCGGCGCGCGCCCCCGGCGCCGCTTCAAGCGGCAGCGCAAGGCAGGCCCGCAGCAGCGCCCCCGGCGACGAATGCTTGCGAAAGAGCTCAACGTACCCCGGCAGGCCCGAGTTGTGCGCCAGCAGGTTCTTTACAGTCACGGAACGCGCCCGCTGCGCCGCATCCCGTCCCACAATAAAGCCGGGCAGCAACTCGCCCAGCGGGGTGTCCAGGTCGAGCGCGCCCCGCTCCACCAGCTTCATGGCAACGGCCGTGGTAGCCACCACTTTGGTCAGACTGGCGACGTCGTAAACGGTCTGCGCAGTCACGGCCGACGCCCCGGCCTCATACGTAAACCGCCCAAGCGCGTCCAGCAGCACCGTTTCCCCGCCCGCCAGCACGCCGAATGCGCACCCCGGAAACGCGCGCGCCTCTATCGCCTCTTCAAGCACGCGATAAGCAGCGGCAAAACGGCCTCGCTGGCCGCCGGACCCGCCAATATTTTCAGCAGTTTCGAATTCCATCGCTGTTTTGCATCCTAAACCGGATGCCGTCCGGTCGCTGTGACTACTGCGGCGAATTCGCGATCTCGGAGGTGCTCCCTTGACTTTGGTTCCCCAGATCTCGATTCTGAGACCTGGTAAATCGCGAATCTACGTGGCCGCGATACCACCGTAATTTTTGTGCGCGAAACTCACTTCGGGGCTATCCTGAGTGCAAGCGGCTCGTCTATCTGCACAAGGGATCTCCGGAGGAGCGTATGCGCATGTTGCATCGGTGGTTGGCGGCGTCCATTCTGCCCGGCCTCGTCATTGCTGTCTCTCACTCCGCCCAAGCGCAAACGCCTGGCGCTGCGCCAGCGCGGCAGGCAAGCCAACCCGCAGCCGCACCCGCAACCGCCGCGGCGCCCAAGACCTACGTCGTCCCCGCCGGAACCAAGGTCCTCCTCCAGTTGCGCAGCGGCATTGACACCCGCAGCGCCAAACCCGGCGACGGCGTCTATTTTTCCTCCATCTTTCCCGTCGTGGTTGGCGATCGCGTCATGATCCCGCCCGGCGTTTACGTGCAGGGCGTTGTCGACCGCGTCGCGCGCGCCGGCCGTATGCGCGGCCGCGCCCAGCTCGACATGCACTTCACCTCCATGATCTTTCCCAACGGCTCGGTGGTCGAGATTCCGGGCATGGTCAACAGCCTCCCCGGCGCCAAGGATCAGTCCGTAAAACCCGATGGCGAAGGCACCATCCAGCAGGCTGGCGACAAAGGCCGCAACGCCGGCGAAACCGCCAAAATCGCTCTCCCCACCGGCGCCGGCGTAGGCACCATCGCAGGAGCCGAAGCCGGCCATCCCATTGGAGGCGGTCTGACCGGTCTCGGCGTAGGCCTGGCCACCGTCGGCCTGGTTTCTCTCTTCACGCGCGGCGCCGATGCACAGATTCCCACCGGAACCGAGGTCGAAATGGTCCTCCAGCGCCCGCTCATACTCGAGCCGGAAAACCTGGCCGCGGGCAATGGCGCCGCGCCCGCGCTGGTTCCCGCTCCCAATCAACCCAAACCGCTCGATAAACCGCGGCGCGTTCGTGTGCTCTGCCCGCCCGGAGGGCTCGGTTGCGAGTAAATTAAGAACAGATGGCTACGGTTTCTCACGACAATCTGCCGCCCCAACCTGCGACAACCCCTGAAATGGGCTCCACTCCACTCGCTCCCGACCCAGCCCCATCACCCGCCAGGAAGGCTGGCGGCGTCGGCCTCTGGCTGCGCGATCTCGTCATCTCGGCCGTGGTTTCAGTCCTCATCATCACTTTTCTCTATCAACCGGTCCGCGTGGAAGGCACCAGTATGCTGCCTCGGCTCGAAAACCACGACCGACTCTTCATCAACAAATTTGTCTACCGCTTCGAAGCCATTCACCGCGGCGATGTCGTGGTCTTTCACTACCCCCTCGACCCCGCAAAAAGCTACATCAAGCGCGTCATCGCGCTGCCCGGCGACCACATCAAGATCGTTGACGGCCGCGTTTGGCTCAATGGCAAGCGCTTTCGGGAACCTTACGTACCCGCAGAGTACCGCGACGACGACTCCATGGCCCAGATGACTGTTCCCCCCGGCTGCTACTTCGTCATGGGCGACCATCGCTCCATCTCTTCCGACAGCCGCGCCTTCGGCCCCGTCGAGCGCCAGCTCATCTACGGCAAAGCCGTCTTCATCTATTGGCCGGCCAGGGACGCAGGCGTTGTCCATTAACCAGCCAGAAGACCGAATGAAACGCCTCCGAAATTCACCGCCAAAACCTGCTAGAATCTATTGAATCCACTCCTCGGAGCGGCAATGCAGGCAATCCTTGCGCTCGAAGACGGGCGCATCTTCCGTGGCCTCGGTTACGGCGCACCCGGCGAATGCCAGGGTGAAGTTGTTTTCAATACTTCCCTTACCGGCTACCAGGAGATCGCCACCGATCCCTCCTACGCCGGGCAGATCGTCGTTCTCACCAATCCCCAGATCGGCAACTACGGCACCAACCGCGCCGACAACGAGTCGGCCCGCCCTTATATTGAAGGCCTCATCGTCCGCGAGTTCTCCGCCATCAGCTCCAATTGGCGCTCCGAGCAGGTCACCGACGAGTACATGGAGCGCTACAAAGTCCCGGTCCTCGCCGAGATCGACACCCGCGCCCTGGTCCGCCATCTCCGCACCCACGGCGTGATGCGCGGCGTCATCTCGACCCAGGTTACGGACGCCGATGCTCTCGTGCTCAGAGCCCGCGCCATCCGCAAAATGGACGGCACCGACCTCGCCCGCGTCGTCTCGACCAAGTCGGCCTACGAGTTCGACGCCGCCGATACCCGCAACCAGACCGGCGATCCTCTGTTACCCGGCGCGCCGCTCGACAATTCTGGACGCCCCATTCCTTCGGCTGGCTCCGGACAGCCTCTTGACGCTGCTTCATCGAGGCATGAGAGGGAAGGGAAGCGGCTCCACGTAGTCGCCTTTGACTTCGGCATCAAGCACAACATTCTCCGCATGTTGACGCGGGAGAACTGCCGCGTAACCGTCGTTCCCGCTGAAACCACTGCCGAAGAGACGCTCGCCCTCAAACCCGACGGTGTCTTCCTCTCGAACGGCCCCGGCGACCCTGAGCCGGTCGACTACGCGGTGAAAGCCATCCGCAACATGATGGGCCGCGTCCCCGTGTTCGGCATCTGTCTCGGCCACCAGCTTTGTGGCCTGGCGCTCGGCGGCCGCACTTACAAGCTCAAGTTCGGGCATCACGGCGGCAACCACCCCGTCCGCAACAACCTCACCGGCAAAGTCGAAATCACCGCCCACAACCACAACTTCGCCGTCGATCCCGACTCCATCAACTCGAACGAAGTCGAGCTCACCCACGTAGACCTGAACGACCAGACGTTAGAGGGCTTGCGCCACAAAACGCTCCCGCTCTTCAGCGTCCAGTACCACCCCGAAGCCGCGCCCGGCCCGCACGATTCGCATTATCTCTTCCGCGACTTCCGCAATTTGATGGAGGAGTGGAAGGGATGAGCGATCGGGACGATTCGATGACCGACATCCGTTACCGTTGGATTCCTGTTGAGTCGGATCGCGGCATTCCCTTCGAGTTTAACAGTGAGACGTTTCCACGGATAACTCATTTTCCGCAGAGGCCGGCAATTTGCCGGTGGGTATTTCTCAAGAACGGAATTCCAGTAAAAGCGTACGTAGGAGAAACGGAAAACCTCCTTACCCGCATCCGGGGGTATCTGAATCCTGGTCCATCCCAAGAGACGAACAAACGCATTAATGCAGAGTCCAAAGCAGCGATTCTGCTGGGTCTAACCGTCCGGCTTGAAATTCTACGCATTGAGCCGATTCGCATTAACCGAGTACGCGTATGCAACGAAAATCTGTCCGACCCTTATGTGCGAAAGATGATGGAGAATTTCGTCCTCGCCGATTTCGATGTTGTCCATTGTGAGCTATTAAATGCGGCGCTGAATCCGCTGGAGCGCCGAAAACGAAAGGCGATGAAGGACAATCCTATGGAGGATTTCTTTCAACAACATGGTTTGTGAAGGTGACGGCGCGGCCCTGAGGTGGGAGCTTTGAAAGGGCACGACTTTAGTCGTGCCACTGAGGAGTAGAGAGAGACCGCGGCTTTAGCCGCTGAGGGATGGTTTTGAAACCAACACGCGAGCATGCGACAAACAATGCTCAAACGTACTTCGTCACGTCCGACACGTGGGAACGCCGCGAACTGTTCCGCGCGGAACCGTGGGCGAGGCTCTTTTTCAAGACGCTGCTCTCGCATCGCGGCGAGGCCTATCTTCTGCACGAATTCGTCCTGATGCCGGATCATTTTCATCTGCTCGTCTCGCCTTCGGGTTCCCTTGAGCGCGCGATCCAGCTCATCAAAGGTGGATTCTCCTATCGAGCCAAAAAAGAACTGGGCTCTAACGCCGAAATCTGGCGGCGTGGATTTGCGGATCATCGCATTCGACATGTAGAGGACTATGACACACGTCCACTATATCCTCCTAAACCCGATGAAGAAGCATCTATGCAGGGATCCGGCAGAATACAAGTACTCCTCCGCATTTCCGGGTTGGAAGTTAGACCCCATCCCTCATTGGCTAAAGCCAGGAGCAATTGAGGCAGCATGCGGCACGACTGAAGTCGTGCCCTTTCAAAGCAAGAACGCAACGGTTGAGCAAAGCAGCCACAAGACTGCTTAACGACCTATGAACGGACCAAAGAAAACAAAGGCACATGCCACGCAGAAATGACATTCAAAAAATCCTCGTGATCGGCTCCGGCCCCATCGTCATCGGCCAGTCCGCGGAGTTCGACTACTCCGGCACGCAAGCCTGCAAAGCCCTCAGGCAGGAAGGCTACGAAGTCGTGTTGGTCAACTCGAACCCGGCCACCATCATGACCGATCCCGAGCTTGCCGACCGCACCTACATCGAGCCGCTCACCCGCGAGTACGTCGAAGAGATCATCCGCATCGAGTCGGAGATGCTCTCGACGCAACCCGGGGCAGGGAAGTTCGCATTGCTGCCGACGGTCGGCGGCCAGACCGCCCTCAACCTTGCCGTCGATCTCTCTGACTCCGGCATCCTTGACCGTTACAACGTCGAGCTGATTGGCGCCAAGCTCGAAGCCATCAAGAAGGCCGAAGACCGTCTGCTCTTCAAAGACGCCATGATCCGCATCGGCCTCGAAGTCGCCCGCTCGGCGCTCGTCAACAACCTGCGCGACGGCCTCGACTTCGGCGCTAAGCTCGGTTTTCCCATCCTCATCCGCCCCAGCTTCACCCTGGGCGGCACGGGCGGCGGCATCGCCTATAACCGCGAAGAGCTTATGGAGATCCTCTCCCGCGGCCTCGACCTCTCGCCCGTCCACGAGTGCCTCGTCGAAGAGAGCGTCCTCGGCTGGAAGGAGTTCGAGCTCGAAGTGATGCGCGACCTCGCCGACAACGTCATCATCATCTGCTCCATTGAAAACTTCGACCCCATGGGCGTCCACACCGGCGACTCCATCACCGTGGCGCCCGCGCAGACGCTCACCGACCGCGAGTACCAGAGGATGCGCGACGCGGCCATCGCGGTCATGCGCGAGATCGGCGTCGAAACCGGCGGCTCCAATGTACAATTCGCCATCAACCCGCAAGACGGGCGCATGATCGTCATCGAGATGAACCCGCGCGTCTCCCGCTCCTCGGCGCTCGCTTCGAAAGCAACCGGCTTTCCCATCGCCAAAATCGCCGCCAAGCTCGCCGTCGGCTACACGCTCGACGAGATCCCCAACGACATCACGCGCAAAACCCCCGCTTGCTTCGAACCCACCATCGATTACGTCGTCGTCAAAATTCCCAAGTGGCAGTTCGAGAAATTCCCCGGCGCCGACGACACGCTTGGGCCCCAGATGAAGTCCGTAGGCGAGGTGATGGCCATCGGCCGCACCTTCAAGCAGGCCTTGGGTAAGGGGCTGCGCAGTCTCGAGACCGGCAAATCGTCCAGCGCCACTTCTCGCGATCCTGCTCTGATTGCCAAGCGGCTGATCACGCCTAACCCGGACCGGCTCGATTATATTCGTTTCGCTTTTGCGCAGGGCCACAC
>JBOGLX010000191.1:0-15185 GCA_050745765.1 Occallatibacter sp.
GAAATCATGATCAACGGCCCGAAGAACGTTTACGTCGAACGCGGCGGTTGCCTGGAAAAAACCCAGGTCCAGTTCCGCGACGACAAGCACCTCATGCAGATCATCGACCGGATCGTTTCGAAGGTCGGCCGGCGTGTCGACGAAGTCTGCCCCATGTGCGACGCCCGCCTGCCCGATGGATCCCGCGTCAACGCCATCATCCCGCCGCTGGCGCTCGATGGGCCGTCGATGTCGATCCGGCGTTTTGGCTGCGGCCCGGTGGTCGCCGACCAGCTAGTGCGGCTCAAAAGCGTCTCCGAAGAAATGATGGAAGTGCTGGCGGCCGCCGCTCGCACCCGGCTCAGCATCCTCATCTCCGGCGGAACCGGCGCCGGCAAGACCACGATGCTCAATATTCTTTCCCGCAACATTCCTCAAAGCGAGCGCGTGATCACCATCGAGGATGCCGCCGAACTGCAACTGGCGCAGGAGAATCTGGTGCGGCTGGAAACTCGTCCGCCCAACATCGAAGGCCAGGGCGCCATTCGCCAGCGTCAACTGCTCATCAACTGCCTGCGTATGCGCCCCGACCGCATCATTCTCGGCGAGGTGCGCGGCGAAGAAGCCTTCGACATGCTTCAGGCCATGAACACCGGGCACGAGGGCTCCATGGCGACCATCCACGCCAACACTCCGCGCGACGCGCTGACCAGGCTTGAATCCATGGTGGCTATGAGCAACCTGAATCTTACCGAGAAGTCGGTTCGCCAGCAGATAGCTTCGGCGCTGGACATCGTTGTCCAGGTGACCCGCATGAGCGACGGGAGCCGCAAGGTGGTAAGCGTGTGCGAGGTCGCCGGCATGGAAGAGAACATCATCAGCATGCAGGAAATTTTCACGTTCAAGAAGCAAGGAATCGGACCTGACGGAAAAGTGCTGGGCGCTTTTATGCCCAGCGGAATTCGTCCGCGGTTCCTCGATCGCATTCAGCTTGCCGGCATCAAGTTATCGCCGCATGTGTTTGAAAACATTCTGGAAGTGAACTGAGCGATAGGGAGAGAATCTTTATGTTGCTCCTGATCATCCTCGTTTTCCTGGCCGCTTTCGGCGCCATTGCAGCGCTGCTGATGGCATGGAGCGGGGCAGGAAAATCGCGGCAAAGCAAGCTGGTTCTTGCCACACTCGAATCCGCCGTGGGCGCCGCGCCGCCCAAGCCGGTTATCCAGGCCGTAAATTTTCGCAAGAAGCAGTCGCTTAGCTCCATTCCATGGTTGAACCGGCTCCTGACCGGGATCGATGTGGTGCCGCGCCTGCAGCGGCTGCTCAGGGAGGCGAATTTGAAGTGGACGGTAGGCGCGCTGGTGTTGATGTCGCTTGCCTGTTTTGCGATTCCCGCCTTTCTGATCCACATGCGCACGAACTCGGCGATCCTGGCCATTCTGCTTAGTCTTGCGCTGGGATTTTTGCCGCTCGCATTCGTGCTCGTCAAGCGGCGCAAGCGCTTCGCCAAGTTCGAGCAGGGGCTGCCCGACGCGCTCGACCTTATGGTCGGTGCTCTGCGCGTCGGTCACAGCTTCTCCGCTGCCCTGAGCCTGGTTACGCGGGAGTGCGCCGATCCCATTGGAAGCGAGTTCAGGATTTGCTTCGACGAGCAGAACTTCGGCCTGGACATGCGCACTGCCCTGGACCATCTTGTCGAAAGGGTGCCGCTCCAGGACCTGCGCATCGTAGTTACCGCGATTCTGATTCAGAGGGAGAGCGGCGGCAACCTTGCCGAGTTGCTCGAAAAGGCCGCGCATGTAACCAGGCAGCGTTTTCGCCTGAGACGCCAGGTGATGGTGCACACCGCGCAGGGCAGGCTCACCGGGTGGATCCTCACCCTGCTGCCCGTGGCGCTCGGCGTTGGCCTGTACATCGTCAATCCCGGCACCATGAGCCTGTTATGGAAGCGCGCAATCGGCATCAAGCTTCTTTGCATCGCCGGAGGCATGTTAGTCACCGGGACACTCATCATTCAGAAGATCGTCCGCATGGACGTTTGAGGGTGCGCAATGACATTCGCGGTTCTGTCCTTCTGTTGCGTGTTTCTGCTGCTCGCCAGCGGCGGTCTTCTTGTGTTCTATCGGGAGGCCATGCTCAAGCGCATCTCCACGGTGATCGCGCGCGGGCCGAAAGAGCGCAGCCTCTCGGCAACATTGGGGCACACAGGTTCATCGCTGGGCACCATGGTGAAGCAATTCGAGCGCGTGGTGCCCAAGACGCAGACCGAGGTCTCGATTACGCAGCAGCGCCTGATCCGCGCCGGGCTGCGCAAGGACTCCGCGGTCAGTTTCTTCTACGGCGCAAAAGTTCTGGTCCCGCTAGCGCTTTGTGCTGTCGCGCTCTTCACCGGACTCGGGCGCTGGAGCCCGTTCACGATCTATGCGGTCGCGCTGGGTGTTGGCTATCTGGCGCCGGATTTCTGGCTGGGCCGAAAAATCAAATCGCGGCAAAGGGCAGTCCGCCTCGGACTTGCCGACGTTCTGGACATGCTTGTGATTTGCGTGGAGGCCGGCCTGGGCCTGGACCAGGCCACGGCCCGCACCGCGCAGGAATTGCACGACGCGCAGCCTGCTATCAGCGACGAGCTGGGGATCGTGGTGCTGGAGCAGCGCGCCGGCCGGCCCCGCGCGGATTGCTGGCGGCACCTGGCCGAGCGTACCGATGTGGACACGGTTCGCAACCTCGCCAGCATGCTGATCCAGTCCGAGCAGTTCGGAACCAGCATCGCCAAGACTTTGCGCACTCATTCCGATACGCTGCGCACGCAGCGTATTCAGCAGGTGGAGGAGATGGCGGCCAAAACCACGATCAAGCTTATCTTTCCGCTTGTGATTTTTATTTTCCCCTGCTTGTTCCTTGTAACCATAGGTCCGGCGGCAATTCTTATGTCGGAATCGTTCAAGAAATTTCTCACACACTGAGAGAAAGGAGATCGATATGAACAACGTTGAAATCATTCGCATTGTCTGCGGCGTGCTGTTCTTCGTCGGGCTCGGGTTCGTGATCCAGCGCCGGCGCACGCGCGCCAAGTAACCGCGCCCCAAAAGGGGGTGGGCCCGCGGCGCATCGATACTGTTGGCTCCGCCGCTCCGGCCGGCAGCGCGTTCACTCGCGCCTGTGCGGCCTGCGCGGCGGAGTACCGGCAGTCCTTTGCCCGGCGGGAATGGCCTTTGGAAACCGAATGACTGTTGGCGGCGGGAAAGCCGATGACGGCTCTCCCGCTGCGGCAGAAATGAGTCAGGAGTTGAGGGTGCCTGAAAGCGCGGTACTCGATACTGAATCGGCAGGCGCTATCGCGATGCGAGAGCGGCGCCTAAGACTATCTCAGGATGACAGAGCCATGGAACGGCAAAAATACTGTGTATACAACGAGACAAGCGAATGCTTCTTGAGCCTGGGAGTTACCCTCGCGGTTGGCGCCATAGCGCAGGTCAGGGAGATACTCCGCAAACGGCCGCACATGTTCGACGACGGGCACTGGGTGATGCGGCCGAAAAGCATTCACACGCTGGGGCTCTTTTCGCCGCGCGACCTTGTCTATCTCGACGCTGACCACCGGGTGATCGACGTAATCGAATCGCTGCCCCTGCTTCGCATCGCCCGCATGAAAGCCGGCGTAGCCAGCCTGCTTGCACTGCCCATCCATACCATCTATTCCTCGCAAACTCAGCCTGGCAACCAGTTAGTTATCTGTCTGGCGGAAGAAATGGAATTCCGTTTGCGAAGCATGCCCCGGCAATCGCCCGAGGAGCTGAACGAACCTGCGCTCGGCAATTGCCGTTTTGCCCAGCGCCAGATCCCATCCGATGTTTCCCGGCTGCGGTTCAGCCTGCAACATTGGCCAAAGCTGGTTGCCTGCGATTCGACGGGCGCGAAGTTGAAGGTGCAGGGGATCAAGGATATAAGCGCGGGCGGCCTGTATCTGATGACCGAAGAGCGCTGGCCCCTGGGCACACGGGTCGCGCTGACTCTGCAAAAGACGCGTGGCGGCGAGGAAAACTCTCAGGCGCCCATGACCGTGCAGTTAAGAGTAACTCGCTGGGGCGGCGATGGCATCGGGCTGGCATTTATCCAGTCGGAAGCGCGGCAGCCCTTGCTGGCGATGCAGACAGGGGCTCGATGAGATTCGCCAATCGGCAATCTGCAGCGGACCCGCGATCGAAGCGGTCCCTCACGGCGTGGAAAGCCGAACAGCGAGGTGGGGCGATGAGGATTCTGAAAGACGAAGACGGACAGGCGTTGGCGCTGGCGGCGATAAGCCTGACGGCGCTGATGGGCGTGATGGCGCTGGCGATCGACGTGGGCTACATGGAGTATCAAAAGGTCCAGTTGCAGACCGCGGCCGATTCAGCGGCGATCGCAGCAGGTCTGGAGATTGGTAACTGCGGCAAGACGGTTTGCAGCAACATGGAAACCGCGGCAGGGCAGGCTTTGATTGAAGACGGCATTACCAGCGCCGCCATCTCGCCGGCGGCGAATCAATGCACAGTCTCCACCTCGACGGGGTTAGCCATGATTATTAATGTTGCTCCCTGCGTGCTGGGATCGAGCGATCCGAACTTCGGCAACGCGAATATGGCAGAGGTGGTGCTAACCGAGCCGCAAAGCACCTTCTTTGGCTCCATATTAGGGGTTCCGACCTTCAATCTGGTGGCGCGCGCTGAAGCGGGCGAGGCCTATTATATCAGTAATGCCGGCGGCAGTTGCATTTACACCCACTCAATCATTTTCAACTCCAACAACAACTTGAATTTGAATTGCGGCATTTACGACGGCGGAAATCTTATCGTCAACACCGGCGCCAAAGTGACAGCCTCGAGCTTCACTTATACAGGAACCTATACGAGTAACTGCAATGGCAGCTGCACATGGAAGCTCGGGAGTGGACAGACCCAACCGACGCACACAAATTCGCCGACATCCGATCCGCTGGCCGCCGAAATCGCTGACGGTCAGTTAGTAGTGCCAGCCAAGCCAAGCACTACGTATACGGGCACCACTTCGTTCAACTCCGGGACTAATAATCTGAGCCCGGGTTATTATGCGAGCGGCCTCAATGTTAACGGCGGCACGATCAATCTCTCTCCCGGACTTTATTACTTTAACAGCAGTTTCGTCGTCAACAGCAACATCGTTCTTGAGTGCACGAGTTGCACGGGTGGAGCGTCTCCGGGCACGGGCGTGACGCTCTATTTCAAAAGCGGAGCTTTTATCGCAAACAGCGACGTCACCTATGAGCTTTCGGCGCCCTCCTCGGGCTACACGTCGAATGGCGACGTGGCGAATATGTTGATTTGGCAGGGGGCGAGCAACAGCTCAGGATTGATCATCAACTCCGCCGTGTCGGCCTACCTTAACGGAATCATTTATGCCCCCGACGCACAACTCACCATGAACAGCAACTCGACGGCCGCCCTCAATAGCTCTTCGACTGCCACGGCAATGGATGTGAAGAGCATTATTTTTAATTCGGGCATAGACTTCGATATCAATAGTTCCGACGGGTACCTCGGCGGCAGTGCGCCGGTGCTGGGAGCATTTGCGCTTGCGGAGTAGCTTATGAAGAAGCGAAATCAATTCGATCTGGTGCGGGGCGAACACGGAGCCAGCCTCGTGGAAACGGCGCTGGTGTTGCCTTTTTTCTTCCTGCTGATGCTTGGCGCTGTCGATTTTGCGCGGGCCATTTATCTGGGGATCGAGATTGCAGGCGCGGCGCATGCGGGGGCGGTCTACGGCTCTCAGAATCCGACCGATCTGACTGGCATAACGGCTGCGGCCCAGGACGATGCGCCGGACGTGCCGGGCCTGTCGGTAGGAACTCCTACCTATGGTTGCGAATGCGCAGATGGGACGCACTACACCGCAAGTTGCTCAACCACGCCGTCGTGTGCGAACAACCTCAATGTGGTATACCGCGTGAACGTAACGGTTACGGGAACCTTTGCGCCGCTGTTCTCATGGCCCGGGATTCCTTCTTCTACGCCGCTTTCCAGTTCGGCATCGATGCGCAGCGCAGGCAGCTAGTCTTTTGCGGAACGAAAGCGCGAAAGAAAGGGAGATCGATGAAAAAGAGAGCCGCCGTGCAGAGACTATTCCGATTGGCGTGCGAGGAGCGTGGATCCGTGCTGGTGGAGTTCGCTATGAGCGCATTGATACTGATGGGTGTCATGGTCGGCGTGATTGAATTCGCACTGGCGGCGTATGCCTACCACTTTGTGAGCTCCGCGGCGCAGCAGGGCACGCGCTTCGCAATGGTGCGTGGCCACACCTGGAGTGAGGACGAAGCCACAAACTGCTCGACGTCGGCGCCCCCGAACTTCACGATGGCATACGAGTGCACAGCCTCCGGCACCGATATTCAAAATTATGTACAAAGCCTGGCGACCGCGGGAATTAGCCCAGACAACGTGACGATTAATACTTCGGATGTTTGGCCTGGTAAAACGCCGGACGGCACCACTGGCACTTGCTCGCCCGCCAATAGTCAAGGCTGCCTTGTGAAAGTGACAGTTAGTTACTCCTTTAGTTTTCTCCCTTTTCAACACCTATCTGCCTTGTCCATCGGCGCCACATCGGAAGGGGCGATTCTACAATGAGAACCGGCGCCTGCCAAAGGAGTCTTGCTGCCTCGATGCGGGAGACGGCAGGAGCGTCATAACGAGATGAAGGGCTTGCGAGACCAATATTCAAAGCTATGTGGAGTGACTCGACTTCTCCGGCATCAATGCCCCGGACATGACCGTGACAACTACCTGGCCCACCACCGGATCGAGCTGCACACCTTCGCCGTCTCTCTATAACAATCCGGGAAATCGGGTGAAAGTTACCGTGACCTATCGTTATTCGGCGAAAATCGCCTTCGTGGCCACCATCCCACTTATAACGATTCCAGAGAAGTTGTACCACCTGTCGTGACCTCCCACCCATGCGACAGAAAAAAGTCGCATGGATGGGGCACGGGGCCTTGGGTTCAGCAACCGTGTCCCTAACTGCAACTGTGTAGACGAGCCGCACCTTCCCGGCGCTCCGTGTGAACAGTTGTACACATCCGCTTAGAGGTAACCTTCCCCCAAGTTACTGATTCGATGAGTTTGTAACTTAGGTGGGATCTGGCACAAAACGTGCAAGGACTAAGGCATCTCGCCCATGGACATTGGGCTATCTTTCACCGAGGGGACACAAATGAACAACATGCTTTTGAAGCTTTATGTCATGTTCCAGGACCTGATGTCTCGCGAAGAGGGTCAGGATCTGGTTGAGTACGCGCTGGTCGTCGCACTGATCGCTCTGGCGGCAACCGCGGGTATGGGTACGCTGGCCACCGCCATTAACACGGCCTTCACCAACGTCGGCACTCAACTGGGCAGCAACATCGCCGGCATCCTCTTCTAATTAGAGGAGCACTTCCAGGCAAGCAGCGTTGCAGCTTGTCGCGGGGACGGGAGGCATCGCCATTTACTCCCGTCTCCGCGCAGATGACCCAAAACAACTAAGCATTTCAACGAACAGGAGATCGTTCACCCATGAAACTAGCAGCGTGGAAGCTTTACTTCACCCTCCGGAAACTGATCGAGCGGGAAGAAGGTCAGGATCTGGTGGAATATGCGCTGGTGGTCGGTTTAATTGCTGTGGCGGCGACGGCCGGTATGAACTCGCTGGCCGGCGCCGTTAACACGGCCTTCACCAACGTCGGCGCTCAACTGAGCAGCAGCGTCGCTGCCATTCTCTTCTAGGTCTCTGACCGCATGATCAGGTACATTACGATTGCTCATCCCAGGTCTCAAAATCGAGATCTCCATCCCAGCGAGCACAGACCACTCGCTGGGGACCCCGGACCTGGGGCACCCAGTTAGGTACAAATTCAAACGGTCGAAGACCTGGTAAGCGGGGCCAGGAGCCATGGCACTTGAAATTGCCGCCTCGTTGCGGGAACGGGCATAAGTAGTGCACCCTCTCCCAAATCCTTCCGCGGCAGGCGGTCTGGCCATCGACGGGAGAGTTACGCCGAACGCGGAGAGGCGCGAGCGTTCTCTCCTATTTTCTTTGTGCGGCCCAAAGCAATTGCCCTTGCCGGCAGGGCGCGCCAGCATGAATTCAATCCGGATCGGAGAGCAACGATGATTGACGGAAAGCACGTCGCGGTGGTGATGCCGGCATACAACGCCGAGAACACGCTGGAGCAAACGGTACGCGAGCTGCCTGAAATCGTCGACGTAGCCATTCTGGTGGACGACTGCAGCAGCGATCGCACCGCGGCCCTTGCCAGAGAGTTGGGCTTACGTACCTTCGTTCACGACGCCAACTACGGTTATGGGCGCAACCAGCAGACCTGCTATCGCGAGGCGCTGGCTGCCGGAGCGGATATCGTGGTGATGCTGCACCCCGATTATCAATACACGCCGGCGCTGGTTTCCGCCATGGCGGCCATGGCAGCCAGCGGCATCTACGACATGGTTCTGGGCTCCCGCATTCTGGGTGGCGGCGCATTGAAAGGCGGCATGCCTTTCTATAAGTATGTGGCCAATCGCTTTTTGACCGCATTTCAGAACCTGTTTCTGGGCGTAAAGCTATCCGAGTATCACACCGGCTTCCGCGCCTTTACAAAGGAGCTTCTTGAGTCCCTTCCGCTCCTCGAGAACTCCGACGACTTCGTCTTCGATAATCAGATGATTGCTCAGGCTGTGCGGTTCGGGTTCCGCATCGGAGAAATCTCCTGCCCTACGAGTTACCACGAGAAAGCTTCATCCATCAACTTCCGGCGCAGCATGAAGTATGGGCTCGGCGTGCTGGCCACCACGGCGAGCTTTGTTGCCTGCAGGCTGGGCACTCCGGTTTCTCCGCTGTTCAACACTGCCGGGAGAAAAATCGGCCTCCAATGCTATCCCGACTCCCTGAGCGGGATTCTCCGGTATTATTCCGACGCGCTTCGGGGGATTTAAAGACGCAGCGCCTTGCATGTGCGTGTCTCCCCACTTCGTATGTCTTGCGCGGCGATGCCTGCGCTCTAGCCGGAAGCTCCTTCCGGTGGACCCCCCCAACGAGCAGAGTTTATGATGCCAACGGGATGCCGTATCGGCACGCGCAGCAGCAGTGTGCGTACCCGGCGGCGCAGGCAGCAAGCCAGCTTTGGACTCGGCCGGAGGTCAAGACGTTGCGAGTGGGCCTGTTTACGCGGGAGTATCCGCCTCATATATACGGAGGGGCCGGAGTCCACGTGGATTATCTAAGCCGCGAGCTTGCCAGGGAAATTGAGGTCGAAGTGCACTGCTGGGGGCCGCAATATGCCGACAACGGCCGGCTGCACGTGCGCGGAGCCGAGCCCTGGGCCGAGATCTCCAATGGCGCCGAGGGCAAGTTCAAGGGGGCGCTTGAAGCGCTGAGCCTGAACCTTACACAGATCAAGGCGCTCGAGGGGATCGACCTTGTCCACACGCATACGTGGTACGCATCGATGGCCGGCTTTCTGGCAAAAAAGCTCTACGGCGTGCCCTTTGTGCTGACCACGCACTCGCTGGAGCCGCTGCGCGCGTGGAAGGCGGAGCAGCTTGGCAGCGGCTACGCGATGAGCTCGTGGATGGAGCGCACGGCGATTACGGATGCGGACGCCGTCATCGCCGTCTCCAGCGGCACGAAGGCCGATATTCTCCGCGCTTACCCGGATGTGGACGCGGCGCGCATTCACGTGATCTATAACGGCATCGATCTGGAGGAGTACCGGAAGACTTCCTCGACGCAGGCCCTTTTGGACTACGGTATCGACCCGGCGGCGTCTTATGTTCTGTTCGTGGGCCGCATCACGCGCCAGAAGGGCGTGACGCATTTAGTGGACGCCATTCGCTATCTGCCGCCCGAGACGCAGGTGGTGCTGTGCGCCGGAGCGCCGGACACGCCGGAGATTGCCGCGGAGATGCGGGCGAAGGTGGATGAGGCGCGGAGGCGCCACCCGCGCATCGTGTGGATCGAAAAGATGGCCAGCCGGCGGGAGGTGATCGAGCTTTACAGCAACACGCGCGTATTCTGCTGCCCGTCGATCTACGAGCCGTTCGGAATCATCAACCTCGAAGCCATGGCGTGCGGCGCGCCGGTTGTCGCCAGCTCGACGGGCGGCATCAAAGAAGTCGTCGTCGATGGAGAGACGGGCTGCCTGGTTCCGTTCGAACAGGATGCGGTAACCGGCTTCCCGAGCGATCCGGAGACGTTTGCGCGCGATCTCGCGGAGCGGCTGAATGAGATGCTTGGAGATGAAGAAAAATGCCGGCGCTACGGAGAGGCGGGACGGCGCCGCGCGGAAAAGATCTTCGGTTGGAGGGCGATCGCGCGGCAGACGATCGCGCTCTACGAGCGCTTGGTAAACGGCTAAACGATCGGCGGGTATTACAGGACGAATCAGAACGGCCGAGAGCCTTGTCGCCTTGGAGACGACTAAATGACGAAGACTCGTGGGCCGCGTTCCAAGGGGCACATCGCCCAGGAAAAAATCGCGGAAAAGTGCGAAGCAAAAGAAGACTTGCGTACTCTTCTCGAGTCCGGAAATAAAGATGCTTATGTCGTCTTGATCAAAAAGCTGAAGCCCGCCATTACGCCCGAAGAACTGGTCTCTCTGATTCGGCGTTTTCGCGAGGAGCGGGCGAAGCGGAGCCGCGAGGGATGACCGTCCGCATGATCTTTTTGCGGTCTCGCCGGAACTTCCGAAGCTGCGCGGGAGTCATGGCATCAATGCTTTGGTCTACAAGCGCATCCAAGTCTTCGAGGAGACTTTTACTTTCCGACTGAGAGCCAATTGCCGCCATGTTGTTCCTCCATCACTCTCCATTGTACCTCAGTTCGGAATTGCAGCGCGTTTCCTTTACACTGTTCGAGTTATGACTACTCTCCCCATCGACGGACGCAAACGCGTCGTAATTGAAGGTATTTCACCCGAGGTTGACGGCGGGCGCTATCCGGCCAAGCGCACGGTGGGCGATCAGGTTCGCGTGGAAGCCGACATCTTCGCCGACGGGCACGACGCGGTCGCGGCTTCGCTGCTGGCGCATCGCGAGGGGTCCGACGAGTGGACGGAGATCCGCATGCGGCCGCTGGTCAACGACCGCTGGACGGCGGTGTTTCGCGTGAGCGAGCTGGGACGCTATGGGTTCAAGGTGCAGGGGTGGGTGGACCGCTTTGAAACCTGGCGGCGCGATCTGCTGAAGCGCATTGAGGCGGAGACGGATACGACAGTCGATTACCTGATCGGCGCGGATTTTGTCGACGAGGCCGCCGGCCGGGCGGCGGGCGCGGATTCGCTCTGGCTTCGAGAACGGGCATCGGTTCTGCGTTCGCGCGCCACGCCCATGGAGCTTCGCACCCACGCCACAGATCCGATGCTGCACGAACTGGTTCTTCGCTATCCCGACAAGGGTTTCGCTTCGGAGACGGATGGCGAGCGGATGGTTGTGGTGGATCCGGTGCGCGCACGGTTCAGCTCGTGGTACGAGTTCTTTCCGCGGTCAACCACGCAGGAGACCGGGGCGCAGGAAACCGGGGCGCAAGCGACCGGCAAACACGGTAACTTCGCGGATTGCGAGAAACGCCTCGACTACGTTGCGGAGATGGGCTTCAACGTGGTCTATCTGCCGCCCATTCATCCCATTGGAGCCGCGTTTCGCAAAGGGCGCAACAATACGCCCGAGGCGCAGCCGGACGATTGCGGCAGTCCGTGGGCGATCGGCGCGGCGGAGGGCGGACACAAAGGGATTCATCCGCAACTGGGCACGGCGGAAGATCTGAAGCGCTTCATCGCCAAGGCGAGAGAGCTTGAAATGAGCGTGGCGCTCGACGTGGCGTTCCAGGCGTCGCCCGATCACCCTTACGTGCGCGAGCACGAATCCTGGTTCCGCAAGCGCCCCGACGGAACGATTCAATACGCGGAAAACCCGCCCAAAAAATATCAGGACATTTATCCGTTCGATTTCGAGAGCGATGACTGGGCGGGAATGTGGAAGGAGTTCCGAAGCGTTTTCGTTCACTGGATATGCATGGGGGTGACGATTTTTCGCGTCGACAATCCGCACACCAAGGCGTTTCCTTTCTGGGAGTGGCTGATTGCGGAGATCAAACGCGACTATCCTGAAGTCATTTTCCTTGCGGAAGCCTTCACGCGCCCCAAGGTGATGTACCGGCTGGCGAAGATCGGCTTCAGCCAATCTTATACATACTTTCCGTGGCGCAACGCCAAGCAGGAAATTACTGCGTATCTCACAGAGCTGACGCAGACGCCGGTGCGGGAGTTTTTCCGGCCCAACCAGTGGACCAACACGCCCGATATTCTCACCGAGTTTTTGCAGGTGGGCGGGCGCGCTGCGTTTGTCATTCGCCTGCTGCTGGCGGCCACGCTGGGCGCGAACTACGGGATGTATGGGCCGGCTTTTGAGCTGATGGAAAGTCGTCCTGTGCGGCGCGGCAGCGAGGAGTATCTCAACTCGGAAAAATACGAAATACGCAACTGGGATCTGGATCGCGCCGACAGCCTGCGCCACTTGATTGCGCGGGTCAATGGAATTCGCAACAGCAATACGGCGCTGCAGAACGACTGGTCGCTCCGCTTCCATGCGACGGACAACGATCAACTGATCTGCTATAGCAAAGAGTCCGAGGATCGCTCTAACCTGATCGTGACGGTGGTCAACCTCGATCCGCGTTACACACAATGGGGCTACGTAACGCTGGCGCTCGACGAGCTTGAAGTGCCCGGCGACCGCGCCTACGAAGCCGAAGACCTGCTTACAGGCGAGCGTTATCTCTGGCATGGGCCGCGGAATTATGTGCAGTTGAACCCCGCCGGCCTGTCCGGCCACATCTTAAGGATTCACCGCAGGATGAAAGTAGAAACGGACTTTGAATATTTTCTCTGACGCGAGGGGGTGCGGCGCAGTGAAGAAGCTGTCGAGCGCAAGCGATCCGCTCTGGTACAAAGACGCGATCCTATATGAGCTGCACGTGCGCGCCTTCGCCGACTCCAACGGCGACGGCATCGGCGATTTTCCGGGATTGCTTACGCGGCTCGATTATTTGCAGGACCTCGGCGTCACCTGCATCTGGCTGCTGCCGTTTTTCCCTTCGCCGTTGCGCGACGACGGATACGACATTTCGAATTACGCCGATGTGAATCCGGCGTATGGAACGCTCGCCGATTTCAAGGAGTTTCTCGACGCGGCGCACCTGCGCAATATGCAGGTGATGATCGAGCTGGTGATCAACCACACCAGCGATCAGCATCCATGGTTCAAGGCCGCGCGGCTTGCGCTGCCGGGAACGCCCGAACGCGATATGTATGTGTGGTCGCAGACCGACCAGCTCTACAAAGACGCGCGCATCATCTTCACGGATACCGAGAAGTCCAACTGGACGTGGGACGAAACGGCCAGGGCGTATTACTGGCACCGCTTTTTTTCGCATCAGCCGGACCTCAATTTCGACAGCCCCGTGGTGATGGAAGAAGTGAAGAAGGCGATGCGCTTCTGGCTCGACATGGGCGTGGACGGCCTGCGTATGGACGCCATTCCTTACCTCGTCGAGCGCGACGGCACATCGTGCGAAAATCTTCCCGAGACGCACGCGGTGGTGCGCGCGCTGCGCGCCTCGATGGACGGGGAATACGAGAACCGCATGATTCTGGCCGAGGCCAATCAATGGCCTGCCGACGTGCGGCCCTACTTTGGCGAGGGCGACGAGTGCCACATGGCGTTTCACTTCCCGCTGATGCCGCGCATTTACATGGCGCTGCGGCAGGAGGACCGGCTGCCCATCACCGACATCATGGCGCAGACGCCGCCGATTCCGGAGATCTGCCAGTGGGGACTGTTCCTGCGCAATCACGACGAGCTCACTCTCGAGATGGTGAGCTCGGAAGAGCGCGACTACATGTACTTCGCCTATTCGGCAGACCCGCGCATGCGGGTGAATGTGGGCATTCGCAGGCGCCTGGCGCCGCTGGTCGATAACAACCGCCGGCGCATCGAGCTATTGAGTTCGCTGCTGATGAGCTTTCCCGGCACGCCCATCCTTTATTATGGCGACGAAATCGGCATGGGCGACAACATCTATCTCGGCGACCGCAACGGCGTGCGCACGCCCATGCAGTGGACGTCGGACCGCAACGCCGGCTTCTCGCGATGCGATCCGGCGCGACTCTACTTTCCGGTGATCATGGATCCGATTTACGGCTACCAGGTGGTAAACGTCGAGGCGCAGCTCTCGGATCCCTCCAGCCTTCTGCACTGGACGCGCAACATGATTGCGCTGCGCAAACTCTTCCAGGTCTTCGGACGTGGAACGCTTACGTTTCTCAACTCCGCCAATCGCAAGATTCTCGCTTATCTGCGCGACCTGGACCGCAACGACGGCACGCACGAAACGGTGTTGTGCGTGGCGAATCTGAGCCGCTTTTCGCAGCCGGTTTCGCTCGATCTTGCAGCTTACGCGGGCATGGAGCCGGTGGAGATGCTCGGCTATGTGCCGTTCCCCACCATCACGGAAGCGCCTTACGCGCTGTCGCTCGCGCCGTATGCGTTCCTGTGGCTGGAGCTGCAGCCGGCGAGCCCGAAGTGGGATGGGGATGCGCCAGCGCAGGAGGTGGAAGCCGCAGCGGAGATGGCGTCGAGCGAGGGTATTGCCGCCGAGACGCTGGGCCGTGGATGGTCCGGGCTGCTGGCCACACACTGCCGTGATTCGCTGGAAACGGCGCTGCCCGCATGGCTGCCAAGGCAGCGCTGGTTCGGCTCCAAGGCGCGCAAAATTCTCTCCGCACGCGTGCTCGATCGCGTGGAGCTTTCGCCGACGAACGCGGGGGAGAATTCGTGGGACGGCGCGATTGCACCGGCAATTTTCTTCGTCCAGTTAGAATTCGAGGATGGGCTGCCAGAGACCTACCAGGTTCCGCTCACCATCAGCACGGGCGCGGACGGCGATGAGATTGCCGCCGCATATCCTCAAAGCGTGCTGACCACCTTTGCGTTCCCCCTAGGGCCGGCGATGGTCCATGACGCGATGATTCGCGACGATGTGCGCCAGGCGCTACGCGCGCTCATTGCATCCGAATCCTCACTGGCGCTCGCCGCTGCCGGAGCGGATCTTTTCCCCGCACTGCGAGGTGAGAGTGCGGCCGATGCCGGCGAAGTGTCCGTAAA
>JBOGLX010000192.1:0-6773 GCA_050745765.1 Occallatibacter sp.
ACAAATCTTCTTGCCGCTCACGGTCTTGGCGCTTGCCCATCGACATGACTCAATTCTACGAATGATTTCTGTGGATATTCCAAAACTCTTACGCGCAGGTGTCAGGACTTTAACCACGGGCTGTTAAGCAGGGATTTTTCGAGATCGCGGCGCGTTCTCCTTCGCCTGCTGTCAGACCTCGACGGGCTGTGCCATGCCCGGAACCCGCTACTTAAGAATTGTGCGCCAAAGGGGCATAATTAACTGCAAAACGGGCGGGAAGATTTTGCCGGCGTCTTCGGGATACACCTGCTCCGGAATTGCTCTAGGGGCTTACAGAGTGTGCAAAGCACCGCCGTAATTCCTTTACCTTCCTCGACGGTGAAGATCCGATCCACGCCGGGAAGGCGAAGCTTCTCCACTGTGCCGCTGGGCCAGTGAATCTCGACCGCGTCGACGGCTGTGGCGTCGCCCAGCCCGAAATGAACCCGCATGTCATTGGAAGAGAGATAGCTTCCCCCGCTGAGGACATCGCCGCGCTGGCGGATGCCGTCCGCAGTGAGATAGACCGTGGCGCCCACGGCGTCGCGCGGGCTCCTGGGTCCGCCGATAAGCTTTAACTCCACCCAGTGATGGTGGTCCGGGTTGACGTTGCGGAGCAAGACAGGAGGGCCGTCGACGTTGTTGATAACCACATCGATCTTGCCGTTGTTGAACAGATCGCCGAAGGCGGCTCCGCGGCCGACACTGACGACCGCCAGGCCCGTTCCCTCGACGGCGGGGACCAGGTCGAATTTCCCGTTGCGCAGGTTATGGAAAAGCAGCGGACGCTGGGCATAGCTGAGGCCCCAGTCCGGGTGCCGATCGACCTGGGGATAGACGTGGCCGTTCACGATGAACAGGTCCTTCCAGCCGTCGTTGTCGTAGTCGATGAAGCCGTCGGCAAAGCCGACGAAAGGTATAGTAGGGCCGGCAATTCCCGCGGGATAGCTGACATCGGTGAAGTTTCCGGAACCATCGTTTTGGAAAAGCACATCGTAGTCGTCGGAGAAATCGGTGTTCACGACGTCGAGGTGGCCGTTATTCATGTAATCGCCGAGGGCAATGCCCATGTTGGCGACCTCGCGCCCGTCTTCATTGAGAGCGTATCCGCTCATGTAGCTCTGGTCTTCGAAGACGCCGTTGCCTTTGTCGATGTAGAGATAGTTCGGGGTGGAATCGTTGGCGACGAGCAGATCGGGCTTGCCATCGTTGTTCACGTCGGCGAAAACTGTGCCCAGGCCGTAGTAGCGATTCGGATCGCTCACGCCGGCTTTGACGCTGACGTCGGTGAAGGTCCCGTCGCCGTTGTTGTGGAAGAGATGATCTTCGGCTCCCGGCAGACCGCGCGGGCCGCACATGACCTGCACGCCGCGGTATTGGCAAAGCGAATAGTCCACGGCTTTGCTGCCGGGAACAGGGGGGTGCGCGAAGTCATAGCGGGTGTATCCGGCGACAAAGAGGTCGAGGCGGCCGTCGCCGTCGTAGTCGCCAAACGTGGCGCCGGTATGCTCGACGGCGATGTCCGGATCGCCGGAGCCGAGACCCACGCCGGCCTTTTCCGCGACGTCGGTAAAGGTACCGTCGCGATTGTTGTGGTAAAGGCGGTTCTTACCCAGGTTGGTGACATAAAGATCGGGCCAGCCATCGTTGTCGTAGTCGCCCACGGCACAGCCAAGCCCCCAGCGATCGTTGGCGACGCCGGCGGTTTCAGTGACGTTGGTGAAGGTGCCGTCATGATTGTTGCGGAAGAGGGCTGCGTGCGGCGGCGTGGTTTTGCCGGAGCGCGCGTCGAAGGTGGATCCGCTGACCAGGTAGATGTCGAGCCAGCCGTCGTTGTTGTAATCGAGAAGGCAGACGCCGGAGCCCTTGGCCTCAATGATGAAGCGCTTCTCGGGTGTGCCGGTGGTGTTGTGCCATGCGGCGAGGCCTGACTGCCGGGTAATGTCTTCGAAGACGATGGGGCCAGTCTTCACGAAGCCGCCGGCGGTGATGGGACGGTGCTCCGCGTCGAACTGCGCCTTCTGCGCCGGGCCAGCGGCTATGCCTCCATGCTGGGCGAGCAGCGGAAGGAAAACGAGCCAGCCGAGAACGAAGACGAGCACTGCGCAACTGAGATGACGCGGGAAAGGGCCTGCCGAGGGTCGAGCAAGTCCGCCCGGAGGAAGAGATGGCGATGGCTTTTCCCAAATCATTCAGCGCCTGCCGGCTGGGTCTCTGACCGAGCGATTTTGTACCTATCGATTGTCAATCCCAGGTCCCAAAAGCGGGGACCTGGGGCACCTAAGTCGGTACAAGTTCAAGCGGTCTGGAACCTGGCGTGGTGTCATAGAAGATCGCTATATAAAATCGACGACCCCGAACCGCAGGTCCTTCGACTGCGTTTGGCCCAAAAAGCGGGCCAAGCTTCGCTCAGAGTTTGTGACTTTTTTGATTTTTCGCGGATTTTTGGTCCGCAAGCCCCTTCCTTGCAACACCGATTTTCCGCAAGTCGAATAAAGTCACAAACTCTCAGGATGACAGCGTGTTTTTGATGCGAACCTCAGTTAAAGGACGGCAGGCATAAGATCAAGCCGGCACATCGTGATAGAGGCGATAGTCCTCATGGTGGATCTGGGGGAACGATTTGAAAGTGACCGGAGCCGCAGCCGAGTTGACGGTCCATGACGATCCCTGGGACGATCCCTGGGACGAACCCTGGTGGTTTGCGGCGAGCAGTTGCGCGCGCGTGAAGCGGCTCTCAGGAGAATTGACGGCCATAAGCGTCAGCGGACCGGAGTAAAGGGCAACTGTGTTGGGGTGCTGCGGGTCAACGGCTTCAAGGCGTTTTGTCAGATCGATAGAATACTCGATCGTATCGCCATTCTTCCACTCCCGGCGAACCGAGGCGAAGGAGCCGGGATGAATCTCGCCGTCCCACCGGCGGCCGCCGATGGAAATGGAAGTACCGGGACCTGCCCACGCCGGAACCCGTAGCGCGATGGTGAAGGTTTGAGGGCTCTCCGCGGTGACGCGCAGCATGGTTTCGCCAGAGTACGGGTAGCTGGTCTGCTGCTCAATGGCGAAGCGCGTTCCCCCCTGCTGGAAGCTCAGGCGCGAAGGCACAAACAGGTTGACGGCCACACCGTCGCGAGAGCGGAAGTACGAGCTGATGCCGTAGTCGGCCGTGACCTGGGGAAAAGTTCCCGAGCAGCAGGGCCATTTTTCGGGGTAGTAGACCTTGTCGCCGTGGTTGTTGTAATCGGAATAGTAAAAGCTGAATCCCGGCGGCTGCAGCGGGTCGGCGCCGAGGATGCAATTGTAGAGCACCTTTTCCATGCTGTCACCGTAACGGCTGTCGCCGGTGATGCGCATGAGGTAGCGAACGATTTTGAAGTGGCCGTAGGAGCCGCAGTTGGTTTCAAAGCTGGCGTGCGTGGCGGTTAAGCTGTCGCCGAGTCCGCCGCTGCCTGGCTCGACGAAGGTTTCGTTGGGTCCCCAGCCGCCGGTGGCAAAGCTTTGCGCGAGGACGAAGCCAAAGCCGTTCTTCGCTGCGCGAAGATGCTTTTCGCTGCCCAGCACGAGGTAAGCCTGGGAAGCCGAGCTGAGCGCATTTACGTGGCTGTAGGCGTGCCTGTGGGGCAGAACGTTGTCGCCCTCCGCGAGCGGATCAAAATAATCCTTGTCTTCTAAAAAGCGCTGCGCCAGATCCAGGTAGCGCTTGTCCCCGGAGCGTTTCCAGGCGAGGAAGAAATTTTCCGGCAGGGTGTAGCTCTCGTCCCAGGTGTAAGCAATGTTGGGATGGGGACGCGCCGCCATCTCCGGGCGGGTGAGCGCGTGGGGCGGAAGAAACGGCATCACGGCATCGGTTGCGCGCGCAAGAGCCGGGAGGGCGTCGGGATCCTGGGCGAACTGGTGGGCGTCGATGAGGCCGCAGTTGGTCTTATCGAAGGTGTAACAAGGAAGCGGGTAGCCGGCGTAGAACTTCGGCGTGATGGTTTCGGCGAATCCGCGCACCAGCCGGTGGACCTTGGCCTGGGTGGGCTGGTCGACGGTGGCCGCGTAGGCGCGTGCGAGCCCCGACAGATACTGTCCAAATGTGTGGCCGGGAACGTAGCCGGTCATGTTGTTCGGGGGGTCGAATTCATCCGACCAACTATACCAGCCGCCCATATCCGGGCCAGGCGCGGGCAGCCCGGCCTTCTGACGGAAGGGCTTGAGCAGGGCGTCCTCGTCGATGGCGAGAAAGAAGGCATGGTTAGCGCGAAACTGCGTGAGCATGGGCCCCTCAAGCAACTCCACGTCGGCATATTGGAACTGGCTGAGGAGGGTCGGGCCTTTATCGATGGGCGATGCAGCCTGAGCCATGAGGCGAGGCGCGAATGCGCCCGTGGCGGCGGCGATGGTGCCGCCGAGGAAATCTCGCCGGGTAAAACGTTTTCTCATAGTCCCTCCATTTCGGGAAGTTCGCGGCGCGGAAGTCAACTCTGCCGCCGATCCTACTGGCGAGGGCCGCTCCCTGTCAAAAAGACGGCGGAATCGGGAAAAAGGCATCGGAAATTTTCGCTCTTGACAGGCTTGTAGCGGCAGGCGTATAAGGTTTGCGCATACTCGGTAAACGTTATCTGAGCGTCGGAAAGTTCTTTTCATTTGGACAGGAGGCGACCAATGACACGGGTGAGATTTTTCTCGGCCATTGCAATTGTTGGACTGATCCTTTCGATGCCGGGGGCATGGGCTCAGTTCAGTGGAACGGTAACCGGCACGGTTACAGATCCAACCGGGGCGCTGGTGCCCAGCGCGAATGTAAAGCTGGCAAACGACGCCACGGGCGAGTCTACGCTCGCAACGACGAATACGTCGGGCATTTTCACCTTCCCCAGCCTGGCGCCGGGCAATTACCACATCACGTGCACGGCCAAGGGATTTAAGTCAGTTACGGCGCCGGCTGTGCTCGAAACCAACCAGGTTCTGAACGTGCCCATTAAGCTTGCCGTGGGCAGCTCGGTGGAGTCGGTGCAGGTGACTTCGCAGTCACCGCTGCTGGACACGGCTGACGACCGCATTCAGGAGACGGTGCCATCGCGGACCTTGTCGACCCTGCCGCTGGCGGGCGAGAACATGATCTCCCTGGTAATGCTGGCTCCCGGGGTGACCGGGACAGGCGTAACTTCGAACGGCAGCCCCGGATCGGGGCGCGACAACTACTCGACCGAGACCCAGGTGGACGCCAGTGCGAACGGCCAGGGCGCAGTCGGCAATATGTACATCGTGGACGGGCTGGACGTGACCAGCTCGATTCGAGCCGGCGTACTGAATCTGACGCCGAACCCGGATTCGATTCAGGAAGCCAGCATCCAGACGAACACGTATTCGGTGCTGTACGGCCGGGCCAGCTCGGTGGAAATGACGATGACCACCAAGTCCGGCTCGGCGCACTATCACGGCAATGCCGAGGACTTTTATACCAACCAGGATATGCTGGCGACATCGGAGTTCAACCACACGTACGCGCCATTCCATAGCAACAACATCTCGGCCTCGGTCGGCGGTCCGGCATGGCCTGGAAAAAAGCTTGGCTTCTTTTTCTTTGAGATTGAGCCGCAGATCGCCACCACCTCAGCCCCCGAATCGATTACGTTCGACGACCCGGCGTTCGACCAGTTCGCCATGACCAATTATCCGAACACGGTAGGGACCAAAATGCTGACCAGCTATCCGGTCAGCGGCGTCACCAATGTTGCAGTGACGTCGACGGCGGCGGACATTTTCCCGGCCGCCAGCAGCACCGCGTGTGGAACAGCGGCTACTAACTTCCTGCCGTGCGGTACGCCGATGATCGATTCCGGCGACTTCAATGCATCGGATTACCGCAACGGGGACCAGTACTTCGTTCGCGGCGACGAAGACATGCACAACGACCGCCTGTACGGAACGGTGTACCGCACCACGCTCAGCACCAACACACCGAATCCGCGCTCGGCATTCGTCGAAACGGATAAGTACTATGAGTGGGCGATTCAGGCGAACGAAACACATACTTTCAATCCCAATACCATCAATGAGGCTGCTTTCGGCGCGGACCGCGTTGAAGGAATCGCGCCGGCGACGGGGCTCTTCGATGTCCCGATCGTGAACGTGACCGGGGTGGGCCAGGGCTATGGAGACGGCTTTGCGGATGGCGACTTCATCCAGCACAACTACCACTGGCGCGACATGCTGACACACCTGGTTGGCAACCACGACATCCAGGCGGGCTTCGAGGGACTTTTCGGCGACGACATCGAGATTTTCAACGGTCCATACGATCAGCCCACGTTTGGGTTCAACAACCTGCTGGATCTGGCGCAGGACAACGTCTACACGGAGGGGGGCCTGGCGTATAGCCCGCTCACCGGCCAGCGCGACCAGTACAACTGGAATGCGGCCGGCGCGACCTTCGGGCTTTACGCACAGGACACCTGGAAGGCTTCGCGGCGGGTGACATTCAACTACGGCGTTCGCTGGGATGACTTTGGAAATCCGTGGTCGCGCAGCGCCAACACGGCGTTCAGCGACTTCTATCTCGGGGCGGGCCAGACGGAGCAGCAGCAGATCGCCAACGGTGTTCTCATCCGCCACCATCACGCGCTGGAGCGGTCTATCACGGACATCTTCAGCCCTCGCGCGGGGATAGCTTGGGACCTGACCGGCAAGGGCAACTGGCTGCTGAAGGGCGGCGCGGGCATCTTCCACAACTGGCCCACGCTTGCCAACCTGCAGGAAGAGTATCGAGG
>JBOGLX010000193.1:0-15115 GCA_050745765.1 Occallatibacter sp.
GTGAAAATCATGCAGCCCCGCATTGCCAGACCGCGGGTCTTCAAGACCCTCCCAACACTCCCCAAACTGCGCCAAACTCTCCTGCGAAAACCTCGAAGTTGTCATACAAACAACCTCGCGCCTACACGCGCTCCTTCAAAGTACCTTCAATGGTTCAACCGATTTTCAAATGCGTTTGCCCTGCCCGCGCCGTCCGGCAATCGTCAGAAATCCGCATAGATGTTGCTCAGCGAGAGGCTGCGCAATGGTTGCGGATTTCTCTACCAGCAGTAACGCGGCCGCAGCGCGTTGCCGGTTCCGCGCAACCGTCAGCCAACGGTCAGCACCAGCTTGCCAAAGTGGCTGCCTTGTTCCATCGTCCGTAGAACCTCGCGTGCCTGCGACCAGCGGAACTCCTCGCCGACGGGGCGCAGCAGGGCCAGCGAGACGGCCCGGTTCATGTCGATGAAGTCCTGGCGCGAGCCGACATAGATGCCGTGGATGCGCGCCATCTTGTGGAGAATGGAGGGGACGGCGATGTTGCCGGCCGCACCTGAGAGCACACCGATCGCGGCAACCGTGCCGCCGGGCCGAATGGCTTTGAGCGACCGGGCCAGCGTGCCCGCGCCGCCCACCTCAACCACCAGGTCCACGCCCTCGCCCCCGGTTTGCTCTATCGCCCACCGGTCCCAGTCGGGGTCATCGCGGTAGTTGAAGCCGGCGTCGAGGCCCAGTTCGCCGGCGCGCGTGAGCTTCTCGTCGCTGCTCGAGATGCCGATGACACGCGCCCCTCTGAGCCGGGCAAACTGGAGGGCGAAGATGGAAACGCCGCCGGTTCCCTGGATGAGCACCGTGCCGCCCGGCTTTATGTCGCCGGCGGCCAGCGCATTCCATGCCGTCAGCGCGGCGCAGGGAAACGTTGCGGCCTCCTGGTAGCTGAGGTGCTCGGGCAGCGGCACCAGGCCAGACTCTTTCAGCACCACCCGATCCGCAAGCATGCCGTCGATGTCGCCGCCCAGAGCGCCCTTTGACCTGGCTGCCGTAAGGGGGCCGTCGAGCCAGTTCTGCATGAAGATGCCGGCCACGCGATCGCCCGGTTTGAACCCCGTTACGCCCGCGCCCGTGCTCAGCACTTCTCCCGCTCCGTCGGAGCAGGGAATACGCGGCAGCCTCAAATGCGGGTTGTAGAGCCCCTTCACCACCATCAAATCCCGAAAATTAAATGAAACCGCGCGCACGCCCACCAGCACCTCGCCGGGGCCCGGCGCCGGGGTCGAACGCTCCACAAACTCCAAGGAATCAATGCCGAAGGAAGAAATCTGCCAGGCGTGCATTCGCTCGCGCTCCTCGTTTCCATCCTAAACGGAACCAACTGGCGGAATACAATTCGCCAAAACACTCGTAAAATAAAAGGCAGGTCTCGCGATTCAAGTAAGTACAGCGGTTCTCCGAGAGCTGTAGACCGGAGCGGGACGGCTCGGTGGCCGGCAGGCCGCCTCGAAGAGCGCCGGAAATGGCGCATAGAGATTGTAGAACCGTTCTCAACGCATGGAGGAGTAGATGTCAAATGCCCTGGAGCACCTGGAAGGCGGCCTTGGCGAAGGCTTTGTGAGCGACGAAGTCCGGCGGGTGGCGGAACTGCACCGCGCCGAACAGGCGCGGCACCGTCAGTCGCTTCATTTGCAGCGGGAGAACATTCTTTCGCAGCGGACGTCGCACCCGGCGCGCAGAGCGGCGCTGGAAGCCGCGCTTGAGCAGATTGAAGCCCAGATCGTGGCGCTGGGCTGAGAGCCGCTCTAGCACCGTGTCTTCGAGATTTCGCAACGGATCTGGGTGCCCCAGGTCTCGCCCTTGAGACCTGGGAGACCACAATACTACGCGGTCGAGTTATCAGTGCTCGCGGTTGAAGAGCAGCGAGTTCGCCTGGTCGATTGACGTCATCAGAACGTGGGCGATGTTTACGTGCGCCGGCCGCTTCACGGCCCAAAGTATGGCGTCGGCAACGTCTTCGGGAGAGAGCGGCGTAAACCCTTTATAAGCTTTGGCGGCGCGTTCGGCATCGCCACGAAAGCGGACCAGGCTGAAGTCGGTTTCAACGGCGCCCGGATCGATGCAGGTTACGCGCACAGGCGTGCCCAGAACATCCTGGCGCAATCCGTCGTTGAGAGAGTGGACGGCGGCTTTTGTAGCGCAGTAGACGGCGCCCGCTGGGTAGGGCAACTCGCCGGCCGTCGAGCCAAGATTGACAACGTGTCCCCGCCCGCGCGCCACCATCCCCGGAACCACCGCGCGGGAAACAAACAGCAGGCCCTTGACGTTGGTGTCGATCATCTCTTCCCAGTCTTCCACTTTGCCCATGTAGAGCTTGTCGAGGCCGCGGCTGAGGCCCGCATTATTGACCAGGATGTCGATCTCAGCCCACTCCGGCGGCAGCTCGTCGATCGTGCTTTCGACGGCGCGGCTGTTGCGCACGTCCAGGTCGATCGAGTGCACGGCAGCGGCGCCGCATTCCAGTGCGCGCGAGGCCACGTCCGCCAGCTTGCCGGCGCGCCTGGCGGCCAGCAGCAGCCGCGCACCCTCCCCCGCAAAAGCAAGCGCCGTCGCCGCGCCAATGCCCGCGCTGGCGCCGGTAATGAAGACTATTTTTCCCTTCAGGCTCATGCTTCTATCGTAACCAACCGGCAAAGGTTCGCGGGCTGACGCCCGTCACAAGGGGTAGAGTCACTTCCGCACAAAGGTGTCGGCATCCAGCGATACACATCGCGCCGATTGCCGGAAGACACTGCGTGGCTCTTTTTCTCCTGCACTTGGAAAGACTTGGTTGCGGTGGAATCGGGCCACAACGCGCATTGAATGGGAGCGGGCCGGGAGACCGGTTGAGGCTCGGCCACGGCGTCATCAAAGGTCAAGTGCTTCTCGCAGGATCTCTTCCAACCCGCCGTAATCTTTGCGGAGAAAGCTTCGCTGCGATGCTTCGATCATTTGATCGGGACGCAACTGTTTCCACACAAGAACCTGCCCATTCGCCAATGCGAGCTGCCGAATGAACTCCCGCTGCGCGCGGCCATTTCCTTCCCGAAACGGATGGATGGCGTTGATCTCGCCGAGAAAGTACGCGGCTCGGCGAGCCCATACACCGGCGGGCAAACCTTTCAGCAAGTTATCGTGAGCGAGTTCCTTAAACAGAGCGTCAAGTCCGGCCCGCAGATGCTCCGGCGGCGGGAAAAACGCATTCGGTTTGGAGATGTTGACCGTACGCAGTTCGCCAGCCCAGCCGTATACATCCTGAAAGATGTACCGATGAATTGTCTGGAGGCGTTCCGCGTTGAATGTTCCGGCGGTCGGCCTTTGTTGAAGCTCCAACAGGCGTCGGAGCGCCAGCGGAGTTTCACGCCGCTGCAATTCCGCGTAGTTGGTTATGCCGAACTTGTTGGCTGGTGCTTCGCTGTCTGACGGTATGCGGTGTGAGGGCATCTCTTGCAAAGGCGCTACATTCAGGGGTGCGCTACACGCTCATCAGCGGCCATTCGGGCGACATGGAGCTCAATGGCGGCTCCAAATTCTTCGAGCGAAATGGCGCCCGCGCTGTACTGCTCCAATAATGCTTTCGTCACCGGGTCGGGACTGAGGCCTTCCATGCCGAAGGACGCTAGAACGCTGTTCACCGCCGCGTGACGATCGAGAACGTCGATCTGCGATTTCACGGTCGTGGCCATGAGTCTGACCCCTTCCTTGTTATTCTACCCCCGATTGCGGAGCGGCTGGCGACCTGAAGAATGCGTTCGTTCACCCGGAAATCGTCATGCGGGTTGTAGATCGTTTTTGAAATCGTCCAGGCCGTCCTTGATCGGTTCGGCCATTATCAATACCTCCAAGAGCTAGTGTCCGCCCCCGCCGGCGCCGTGGCCAGCATGTGCTCCACCATCTGCGGGAGCACCCGCTGCGCCCAGTTGCCGTTGTTCTCGCGCATGGTGTACTCCGACGGGCCACCGGTATAGCAGTGCGGCATTCCCGGACCGTACTGAAACGTCGCGTCCGAGTGCGGGTTCCGCGTCGCATCGAGTTGTTTTTGCAGCAAGTGTACCGCATTATTCAGGAAGTAGGTGTCGCCGTCGCCCACCGCGAAGTGCAGTTTGCCTTCGAGCTTCGGCCCCAGCGCCGGCCAGTCCCGCTTCAAAATCGCCGACAGGTCGTAATGCTCCTGCCAGTAAGCGACCACGGATTTGTCGATGGCCCCGGTCAGCGGGTCGATGACCTCAGCCGGATACCCGTCCGGCCCGGCCGGCGAGAACACCGCCTGCCAGATGTCCCACTGCTCGGTCGAGCGCCCGTGCGTTCCCAGCACATATTCATAGCCGTACTCCTGGCTCATATCGGCGATGATCGTCCCGTCCGGCTTGCGGTCGCCGGAGATCGGAATCTGGCCGAAATCCCCCTTGCGCACAAACGCGTTCGTGTCCTCATAGAGATCCACGTTCTGATAAGCGTGAAAATTCACCGGGTCGGGGCAGGCCACCCATGTCCCGTTATACATATCCGGATAGAAAACCTGCGTCGCAAACGCCTCCCATCCGCCCGTCGATCCGCCAAATGTCGCCCGCGCCCATCCCTGCCCGATGCCCCGGTACTTCTTCTCAATCGCGGGAATCAGCTCCTCGTTGATCGCCGTGCCGTAGGGGCCTACGTTGGCCGAGTCCACGTCGTAGGAATCGTCGTAATAAGGATTGGCGTTCTGCACGTAGATCATGATCACGTGCGGCAGCCGCCCCGAGGTCCAGTCCTGAAAAAACTTGTACCCGGCCATCTCGCGCCGGTAATTCCGCGACTTAGGATCGGGCTGCGAAGTCACGAACGGTTCCGGCCCAAAGCCCGGATGAAAGTGGTCCTGGTAAACCACCAGCGGGAAATGCGCGTCGGGGTGCTCGTCGAATCCCTCGGGCAGCAGGATCCACGCGCCCAGGTACACGTCGCGCCCCCAGAACTTGCTCAAAATCGGGCTGCGGAAGCGCATGTACTTGAGCCATTTGTCGGCGGGCTGCTGTTTGGCCAGCACCTCGGGGTCCGCTTCCGTCCCTGCGATCGGCGGAACGACCTGGTCGAGCGTCAGCTTGATGACCGCGTCCGATTTGGGATCGAAGTGAATCTTTTCCGGCTTGTCGTACGGGTTGCCGGGCTTGCGGTTCCAGTGCTGCCCTTCGCCCTGGTCCGGCGGCAGCCACACCGTCTTGCCCGACTCCAGATGAAACGGCTCGTAGACATTGAAAACGGCCTGCACGTAGTAGTCGCCTGCGTCCAGATCGGAAAGCGACCGCCGCGGATTGCCGAAGGTCTTGTCGTCGATCACAATCGGCGTGCCCGGCGCCAGATTCTCTACGTCCACGCCAAAACCTTCGGCCGAGAGATAGTTCTCCGACAACTGAAAGCGCGGCTCCGGCCGGTCCTTTTTGGCGAACACAAGCACCAGATGGCCCGTGAGTGGCTTGGTTGCCTGGATCGTGACCTCGATCCGTTGCGCGCGGCAGAAAGTGGCAGCGGAAAGAAAGACTGCGGCGGCCAGCAAAGCCTGCGACGGGACAGGGAATTTACGCATGATTGACAGGGGACTCCTCGAATTCCTGCCAGTCTACCATTGCAGGCAATGCAGCCAGCGTCTATGGCGGTTCCACAGTCGCTGTACCCAAAACTCCGTGTCCCATCCATGCGACTCTTTTCTGTCGCATGGGTGGGAAGCCACGACAGGTGGGTGTAGCACCTCTGAAACTGCTCTAAGGCGGTTCTACAGTTGCTGTACCCAAATCTCCGTGCCCCATGCGACTCTTTTCTGTCGCATGGGTGGGAAGGCACGACAGGTAGGTACAGCGCCCTCTGGAATCGCTAGCGAAGCCGGCTCTCGCCGGCCTCTCGCGCCGGAGGCGCAGCGTTTGTTAGCCCAGCGCTTCAGCGTTGGGACTGAGGCCAGATAATTCTCCCGGAGCCCCAAAGGGGCGGCGCAAACGATCTAAATGGAACCCCGCCGCTCGGCCATGCGATACTGCCCCACCGCCCAATCCTCCTCATCCAGCCCAATTTTGTGCGCCTCGGCAAAGATCGCCGCCATCTCGTCGGCCAGGCTCAGACGGCATCGGCGGCTGGCCGCCGCCTCGCGCAGCAGCCGCAGGTCTTTCGCGCCGAGGGGCACAGTTGCACCCGGATGTGCGGGAGGATGGAGCATCATCTTCGAGTAGGCCGCGTAAATCGGCGACTGGAAGAGCGCGCTGTTCACGGTCTCGGCAAACAGCTCGGGGTCAATGTCCTCGGAAGCAGCGTAGACAAACGCCTCGCTCAGCGAGTGCGCCATGGCGAAGACCAGGAAGTTTCCGGCCAGCTTGAATGCGTGAGCCTGCCTGGGCTCGGAGCCAACCACAGTTATGCCGCGCGACATCGCTTCCAGCAGCGGCCGCGCCTTCTTGACGGACGTCTCCTCGCCGGCAACGACGATCCAAAGCCGTCCCTGCTCGGCGACCGGGGGCCTTCCGAACACCGGCGCGGCCACAAATTTGGACCCGCGGCGCGCGTGCTCAGCCGTCAGGCGCTCGCTCAGCGCCACGCTGATCGTCGAGCACGAGATGTGTACCGTGCCCGGTGAAATCTCGTCCAGCAAGCCGTTCGCGCCAAACAGCACTTCCTCGTACGCCGCATCGTCAAACAGCATGGTGATCACAACCTCGGCGTCCAGCTCGGCCTCCGCCGGTGTCCCCGCCACGATCGCGCCTTCGCGAACCACCGGTTTAGTCCGCTCCTCGCTCCGATTCCACACCCTCAACTCATGCCCGGCAGCCAGCAGGCGCAGTGCCATCGGCGTTCCCATCTTGCCCAAACCCAAAAAGCCAATCTTCATTTGCACTCCTGCCCCATCCTGTCACTGACCACTGATCACTGACAACTGATCACTGACAACTGACCACTAAAGTTACACTGTCTCCATGACACTCTGGAAGATCGTCCTCCTGGCCCTCGTGCAGGGCTTTGCCGAACTCCTGCCTGTCTCCAGCTCGGCGCACGTCGTGGTCGCCGAAAAGCTCATGGGCCTCGACCCCACTTCCCCGCAGATGACGCTCCTGCTCGTCATGCTCCACACCGGAACCATGTTCGCCGTCATCGTCTACTTCTGGAGAATGTGGATGCGCACCTACTTCTCCAGCGGCGAAACCTTCCGCAAATTTCTCGTGCAGGCCATCTGGGCCACGTTCCTCACCGGCATCGTCGGCGAGGCGCTCAAGGTGCTCATCGAGAAGACCTATTTTCACGGCGCGCCCAAGGCGCAGATCGAGATGCTCTTCGGCCAGCTTCAGATCATAGCGCCGGCTCTCTTTGCCGTCGGCATTTTGATCCTCGTCTCCGGTCTGGTCGAGCGCCGCCAGCAGGCCACCGGCTTCAAGTCCTCCGCCGCCCCGCTCGACTTCCGCCAGGCCGGCTGGATGGGCATCTTTCAGGGCCTCGCGCTGCCCTTCCGCGGCTTCTCCCGCTCCGGCTCGACGATTTCAATCGGCATGATGACCGGCGCAGGCAAGGATGTAGCCGAGCGCTTCAGCTTCGCGCTCGCCGTCATCCTCACTCCGGTCGTCGACGTCATGGAGCTTCACCGCCTGCTAGCGGCCGCACATTCGTCCGCCGCCACCGGCGTGCCCATCAATCTTCACGCTTCGATCGCCATGAGCCTGTTGGGCGCGGTGTTTTCCTTCATCGCCGGCCTGATCGCCCTCAAGTGGCTGAGCAGTTGGCTGGAGTCGGGCAAGTGGCACTGGTTTGGAATCTATTGCCTGGTGGCCTCGGGCGTGGTGTTTTATCTCCACGTCGGACGGGGGTTCTGAAGAGGCTCCGGCTGAAGACGCACAGAAATCGATGCATCGGAGCCAGGAAGCGTGTCAGGGCACGACTTCAGTCGTGCCGAAAGCACGACGCGATTAACGCGGGCTTTACAGGCTGCGGAAAAACTCAATACGGAGGGAGGCGGGGGTTTCAACCCCCGCATAAAGCCAGCAGAATGAGTCGGGCTTTAGCCCCGGAGGGATGCCTGGGCAGCCTGTTCACATCGAATTCGCCCTTCTTCCGCAGCGTGTTTAGCCCCTGAGGGGTGCATTGAGCTCGCTTTCGCTTCCCTCTTTTGCCGCAGCCTCTGGAGATACGCGCACGCCTCAGTTCGGCGCGCCCGCCGGCTTCTCCGCCGCAAACATGCACTCGCGGCACTGGCAGTTGCGGCGCAGATACTCCCACGAGTAAATGCCGCTTGAGTGCCCGTCGGCCCAGTTGAACTGCAATGCGTAACGCCCCACCGGGTGCGCGCTGGCTGGCTTCGGTGGCGGCGCGTACATGGGCAGCAGCGCGGCGGCTTTCGGCCGCGGCTGGCCGGGTTTCCGGCCTTCCTGCTCGCGCTCGTCCACGCACGTCGCGCAAGGGCACGCCGCCCGCAGCCACGCAAAGCTCCACGCGCTCTTGTGCCCGTCCTTCCAGTCGATCTCCAGCCCCTTGCCCTCGGTCATCAGCACCCGCACCTTTTCCGGCGTCACGGAGTGGCGCGCGAGCGGGCGGTTCGCCTCGTCCTCGTGCGCCCGGTCTTCTTCGGAAGCAAAGCGGATGCCTTCGTGGCTCATAACCCTATTGTAGTGGTCAGTGGTCAGTGATCAGTGGTCAGAGCTTTGCGCGGGATGCCGAAGGCGAGTCAGCGGGTCTGCTCGTTTGCAGTTCAGCCAGTTCGCGCCGGCAGCTTTTTTGCGGCCATCCCTGATTCGAGCTTAGGCACCGCCTCGTTGTCCTCTGCTCCCGACGCCCTGATCACTGATCACTGACCACTGACCACTGACCACTGTTTTCACTGTTTCCAGAAGAACCACGCCGCCATCCCCAGCCCGATCAGCACCACCGCGGTGCGCAGGATCTGCTGCGGAATCTTGCGCGCGAACCGCGCCGAGCTGTAGCCGCCAACGGCCGCGGCAACCATCGCCGGTACGCAGTATCGCCAGATCACCTGGCCGTCAATCGTGAAGATCGCGAAGGCCACGCCGTTAGCCATCGTCGTCGTCACCACCTTCAGCGCGTTGATCTCGTGCAGGTCCTGCCAGCCGAAGAGCGAGAGCATGGTGATGATCAAAAAGCCCGAGCCCGCGCCGAAGTAGCCGAGGTAAAACCCCAGCGCCAGCGTGGCGAGGAAGACCGGCAGCCGCCGCCGATGCGCCGGCCGGACCACAGTCGTCTTGCGCCGCTCGAGCCAGCGCGTCACCGGCCCGCTCACCGCGAAGATGCACGCCGCCCCCAGCAGCAGCCACGGAACCATGTGCAGAAAGGTCATCTGCGGCGTTTGCAGCAGCACCATCGCGCCGCCCGACCCGCCCAGCAGCGCAGCCAGCGCCATCGGCCAGACGTGCCGCAGATTCTTGTGGACGTCTTCCCGATAAGCCGCGATAGAAGTAAGCTGCCCCGGCCAGAGCGCCACGGTATTGGTCGCGTTAGCCGCCACCGGCAGCGTGCCCATGCCCAGGATCGCGGGAAACAGCAGAAACGTCCCCCCTCCGGCCACCGCATTCAGCGCCCCGCCCAGAAATGCGGCCACGGTGAGCCAGAGCCAGCGCCAGTTGACGGTGGAGGGAGGGCCGAAAAGATGAGTCATGCGGCTCTTATTGTAGCGGGCGCATGACGCCGTCGCCCCACAGCATTTATCTGGCGACGGCCGAAGGCGACGGCCTGATTTCAGCCAGTAAATCGGGATGCCGCTCCAGCAGTTTGAGCAACTTTACCAGCGCCAGCGGCGGTTTGGTTTTCCCGTTTTCATAACGCGAGAACGCATTCACCCCGCCGCCGAAGATTTCAGCGGCCTCCCGCTGATCGAGCGCGAGCCTCTTGCGAACGCGGGCGATGAATTCAGGATCGACAATCGATGCGTTCACCTGCTTATTGAACTCAAGCATCAACCCACTGGCGCGCGCCGATTCAGCCGCTCCGAGAACGGCCTCGCCGCAGGCCGGGCAGAAATCGCCGGTCACCGCGGGAACGGCCGTATTCTCGCCCTTGTAGAAGTAAGGGAGGTCGCGAGTATCGTGGACCAGTTCCGCTTGCGCACAAATCGGGCATTTCATCTTCATAGCTCCTTGAACGACACATCGGCACGTCGTCGATGACGGTCAACTTCAGATAGACCTCTCCGGCGCTGGTCCGAGGGCGATAGACATCCTGCCAGACGCGGTGATCGGCATAGGTGGTCATGGATTTGTAAAAGTCTTTCTGCGTCAGAGCGAGCACCACGGCCACCATCCCGTCGAAATCGAAGCCCAGTGCCGCGCCTCCCGTAAGCGCCGAGTACGTTGATCGAACCTTGCCCGCCTGAATCAGCGACTTGACTGTGTAAAGCTGACAGTGAGGCGTGCGTTTTTCCATAGGCCGAGTTTAACCTAGTTGGTTAATTGGGAGCAAGCGGGACCGGCCAAATATTTGCTGCCCGAACGCGAAAACCGCAGAGTATGCTCTATCCATGCCCCGGCTTCCCCATCGCTTTGTGCACTGTGCGGGTGTGTGTGCCGTCGCCCTGGCAGCGGCGCCATCGCAGCTCGCCGCGCAGTCCGTGATTGCGATTTCCCCACAGCAGTGCGTGTGGCGCGCCGGGGACAACCCCGCCTGGGCCGCGCCGAATCTGGACGAGCGCAGCTGGCGGCCTTACGCTCAATGGAATCTCCAGCCCGGTGATGTGCATGCGTGGGTACGCTGCCATGCGGATCTGTCGTCGCTGCGCGGCGTGACGCATCCCGCGATTCAGGTGACTCTGTTCGCCGCATACCAGGTGTTTGTGGACGGCAAGCCGCTGGGCGGCTCAGGGCACTTGAGCAGCGGCCAGCTCAGCATGAATACGATCCGTTCCTTCGCGCTGCCCAAACCGCTGCCGCCGGCAACCACGATTGCGCTGCGTGTCACCCGCCGGAATGCGTTTGCGCTGGCCGGCTTGAAGCTTCGCGCCGGTGAGGAAAGCACCCTGCGCAATCGGCGTGCCGGCGTGGTGCTGGCGCAGAGTTTGCACGATCTGGCCCCAACTATTTGCTTCGGCTCGACGGGAGTCATCGGGTTCGTGCTCCTCGGACTCTTCCTCTACGACCCGAGCCGCCGCGACCTTCTGCTGCTCAGCATCGTCTGTATCGGCGCGGCGGCCAACAATTTGAACAGCGCCTGTGACGCGGCGCTCGTGAACCGTCCCGAAATGGCATCCCTTGCGATCGGCAATGTTGCGCGGCTCATGGTCGGTACCACGCGAACCTGGTTCTTCTTTGCCCTGGCCCGGCGCCGCGTCCCCCTACTCTTCTGGCTCCTGATCGGTTTGGGAGTCCAGGACCATGTCCTATGGGGAATCGAGAGCTTCCTTCCCGCCGCGCAGGCGCTCTGGCTCGATGTGTTTCGCCAGCACTTGACCAGGCCCGTGGACAACCTCGCCCTGGCTGCGGCCTGCGTTGCTCCCTTCGTCGCCTTCTGGCCGTACCCGCGCATCACCTCTCGAATGCGCTGGCTCGCCGTACTCTGCATGGCGTGGGCGACGACCCTGGCTCTCTTCTACGTCGTTCTCGTGAGCCAGTATTTCCCCGGTGTGCCGAACCTCTATCCCGCGTGGGGGAGCAAGTCGGCTACGGCCCAGGCCATCACCACGCTCTGCGTGGCGGCCGGCCTGCTAGCGCTGCTGTTTCGCGAGCAGCGCCGAATCGCCGAGGAGCGCGCCGAGATGGCTGGGGAACTACGCGCAGCGAGCGGGATTCAGCGCATGTTGGCGCCTGCCATGGTCGACACCGCGCCCGGCCTGCGCATCGAAGTCGCCTTTCGCCCCATGCGCGAGGTGGGCGGCGATTTTTATCTCTGCCGCATTCTCCCCGGCAACCGCCAGCGTCTTCTCGTCGGCGATGTAAGCGGCAAGGGAACGGCCGCGGCCATGGCCGCGGCGATGTTGCTCGGTGGCGCGGAGGAACGCGACAGCGACTCGCCCGGCAGGCTGCTTGCCCACCTGAATCGCGTATTGGAAAGGACTCGCGGCGGGGGCTTCGCCACCTGCCTGTGCGCGGATTTCTCAGGCGGCGTGGTCACGTTGGCCAATGCGGGACACCTCTCTCCCTACCGTGGCGGCCGGGAAGTCCCTATCCAGCCCGGCTTGCCGCTGGGCATCGTTGCCTCCCAGGAGGACTACGAGGAGCGTTCCTTCACCCTGGAGCCGGGAGATACTCTGACCTTCCTCTCGGACGGTGTGGTCGAAGCGCGCAACTCTCAAGGCGAGCTCTTCGGCTTCGAGCGCACCCGCGCCATCAGCACGGAGTCTGCCGCAGCCATTGCCCAGGCCGCCCAGGATTTTGGCCAGGAGGACGACATTACGGTGCTGACGCTTACCCGCCTCCTGGCCGGCGAACAGGCCACCTCCAAGCCCGCGGCCCCGGTCTTCTTGACCGCGTGAGTGGTTTGCCTGGGCAAGCCCGGCGAAAATATACATTCCATCTAATTGGAAATGAATAAGTTATAAGCATTCTCAAAATATTATCATATTACGCTCATATTTTATGAATCGTTTGTACTATAGTTTCCATCAGATGAGTTGAACGGCAAGGGCCGAGTGCCCCTGCCCATCATCCCTAATCGGTATTGGAGGAAAACTCTCATGGCTATCGCTCGTTGGGATCCGTTCCGCGACGTACTCTCGCTGCAAAATCGTGTCAACTCCCTCTTTCGCGACTTCAGCGAAGGGGACAACCCGCTGACCACGGCCAGCTTTGTGCCGCCGGTCGACGTCTATGAAGATGCCGAGAAGGTCGTGCTGAAGCTCGAAGCGCCCGGCATCGAAGAGAAAGACCTGGACGTGCGCGTCGAGAACCACACCCTCACCGTCAAGGGTGAGCGCAAGTTCGACAAGGAAGAGAAGGAAGAGAACTTCCACCGCATCGAGCGCCGTTACGGCAGCTTTTTCCGCGCCTTCACGCTGCCTTCCACCGTCGATACGGAGCACGTGGACGCGAAGTACTCGGCCGGCGTGCTGAAGCTCGAGCTCAAAAAGAAGCCCGAAGCCCAGCCTAAGCAGATCAAGGTCAATGTTGCCGCGTAAAAGCAGTGGACAGTGGTCAGTCTCCTTCATTGGAGGCTGACCACTTTCACTAGAGCGCGTTTCAAAAACAGGTTTTGTAACAGGGCACGACTTTAGTCGTGCCGCAAGCGTCCCAAAATAGATGTGGGCTTCAGCCCCTGCGCGATGCTTGCAAAATCGAGGTTTTGAAAGGGCACGACTTTAAGTCGTGCCGAAATGTTGCCGTAAAATGGGAGGGCTTTAGCCCCTGAGGGATTTTCGACCGGGCGACGCTGAACTGTTTTTGGAACGGGATCTAATGGCTGAATCCAGCGCGGGTCGTGGAAAAGGAAGGCAAATGAACGAATCGACCTTGATTATTTGTCTGGTGAACGTCTTAACCATCCTCGTGGGCATATTTGTCGCGTCCGTCGTAGCCTACGGTAAACGAAAGGGCGAGATTGGCGCTGAGAACGAGAACTTTCGAACTTTGCTCGAACAAGTGAAGGAAACTACGGAAGCACAGAAGCGGATCGAAGCAAAGATTTCAGACGACGTATGGGATCGGCAAAAACAGTGGGAGATGAAACGCGATGCTGCATTCGATGTGATTAAGTCTCTCGGGGTATTGAAAAACGCCCTTCGTGATTTGCTTGAAAAATATTTACAACTGAAACATTCGGGTGCGGAACAATACCGCCAAGGGTTGAACGTCAATGCGAATAGAGATATAGAAGAGGCATTGAGGCATTTTGTGTTGTGCAAGGAAACATTCGATGTCTCACAATCCTTAGCTGCTCTGCTGGTGAGTACACCTCTTCGTACAGCGTTGGAGGAATGTATCGGTGCGGTCCTCGTAATGCGTGCTATTACTATAACTCCAGAATTGGAGAGGAAATGGCCGCAGCTTCAACTGGAGCTAGATCAAAAAATCAGCGCCGTTTACGAGCTGGCTCGCAATGAACTGGGCATCAAGGCCACTGGTCAAATTATTGCGAAAAACTGACCCCCGAGCCCTGACCCCTGATCCCTGGAGTAAACATGGCTATTCGCTGGGAAAAACTGACCGTCAAATCGCAGCAGGCGATGCAGCAGGCGCAAAGCCGCGCCGCCGAGCTCGGCAATCCCGAGCTGCAGCCTGTTCATCTACTCCTTGCACTCGTTGAGGACCGCGAGGGCGTGATTCCCGCGGTGCTTGAAAAGATTGGCGTGCCCATCGAAAAGCTGGAGCACGACCTGCACGGCATCGAGGAAAAACTGCCTCGCGTGGCCGGCGCGGCCGCGCAGCCGGGGCCGAGCCAGGCGCTAACCCGTGCCCTCGAACAGGCGTTCCGCGAGGCCGCAAACTTCAAAGACGAGTACGTTTCCACGGAACACTTGCTGCTTGGCGTGGCGCACCTCAAGAACGATCCGGCGCAATCCGCGCTTGCCTCGCTGGGCGCTACGCGCGATGCCATTTTGAAAGCGCTCACCGCCGTGCGCGGGTCTCAACGGGTAACAGACCAGAACCCCGAAGGCAAGTTCCAGGCGCTTGAAAAGTACGCCAAGGACTTGACCGACCTCGCGCGCCGCGGCAAGCTCGACCCCGTCATCGGCCGCGACGAGGAAATTCGCCGCGTCATCCAGGTGCTCAGCCGCCGTACAAAAAACAATCCGGTCCTGATCGGCGAGCCCGGCGTGGGCAAAACCGCCATCGTCGAGGGCCTCGCGCGACGCATCGTCTCTGGCGACGTGCCCGAGAGCCTTCGCGACAAGCGCGTCATCTCGCTCGATCTCGGCTCCATGCTCGCCGGCGCAAAATATCGCGGCGAATTCGAGGACCGGCTCAAGGCCGTCCTCAAGGAGATCGAGGAATCGAACGGCCAGGTCGTGCTCTTCATCGACGAGCTGCACACGCTGGTGGGCGCCGGCGCGGCCGAGGGCGCCATCGACGCCAGCAACATGCTCAAGCCGGCTCGGGCGCGCGGCGAACTGCGCGCCATCGGCGCAACCACGCTGAACGAGTACCGCAAGTACATCGAGACGGACGCGGCCCTCGAGCGCCGCTTCCAGATCGTCTACGTCGGCGAGCCCACCGTCGAAGACACC
>JBOGLX010000194.1:0-30122 GCA_050745765.1 Occallatibacter sp.
GCCTCGATGCTGCCATCGCCCGCGGCCTCGCCTACGCGCCCTACTCGGACATGATCTGGTGCGAGACCTCGGAGCCGGATCTCGATGAGGCGCGCGCCTATGCCGAGGCCATTCATACCCAATTCCCCGGCAAGCTGCTCGCTTACAACTGCTCGCCCTCGTTCAACTGGAAGAAGAAGCTGGACGCCGGCACGATCGCCCGCTTCCAGCGCGAATTGGCCGGTATGGGCTACGCCTTCCAGTTCGTGACCCTGGCCGGCTTCCATGCCCTCAACCACAGTATGTTCGAGCTGGCGCATGGCTACCGCGAGCGCGGAATGGCGGCCTACGCCGACCTCCAAGAGGCTGAGTTCGCCAATGAGCAGTTTGGCTACACCGCGACGCTGCATCAGCGCGAGGTGGGGGCCGGCTACTTCGACGAGGTCGCTTTGGCGGTCTCCGGCGGTGTCTCTTCGACGACGGCGCTCAGCGGCTCGACGGAGGAGGCACAATTCAGCGGCCGCGTGCTCGAGGAGCAGGTGGCAAAGTAGGGGCGAGGGAACAGGGAACAGGGAACAGGGAACAGGGAACAGGGAACAGGGACTAGACGGCGCGATGCTGGTTTTGGCCAGTCCGACCCCTTCCGCACGAAACGCGGAGAGGATGGGGCACCCATCTGGGAGGATATTGAAGCGAAACCGAGCAAGATCGATGAAAATTCGGGTTCTTCAGCCCCTAGGTCTCTGACCGCATGAATTTGTTCCGGTTTGGATCTGAGCCATCCCAGGTTAGGCGCAAAAACAAAGACGCGCCGAACCTGGGGTACCCAGGATTTGGTACATCATCAGGCGGTCAAGGACCTAGTCCCTATGTCCCTATGTCCCTAGTCCCTAACCCCTGACGGCCGCCTTTGCGTTACCCTAGTCCCTTATGGGGCGCATCCGCATATTGGCTGACCAGGTGGCGAACCAGATCGCGGCGGGCGAGGTGGTGGACAGGCCGGCTTCGGTGGTGAAGGAGCTCCTGGAGAACGCGCTGGACGCGGGGGCGACGCGGATTCGCGTGGAAGTGGAGGCGGGCGGGCGAAGGCTGATTCGCATCGCCGACGACGGGTGCGGGATGAGCCGGGACGACGCGCTGCTGGCGTTTGAGCGGCACGCGACTTCGAAGCTGCGGACGGCGGACGATCTGCTCTCGATTGCGACGCTGGGGTTTCGCGGCGAGGCGCTGCCTTCGATTGCGTCGGTGGCGCGGGTGACGCTGGAGACGGCTGCGGGGGCTGGCGGGGACGGCGAGAGCGGGGGAGCGGACACGCGGGGGACTGGGACGCGGGGAACAGGGACGCGGATCGAGATTGCGGGCGGGAAGATTCGGCACGTGGAGGATGCGGCGCTGCCCAAGGGAACGACGATCGTGGTGGCGGACTTGTTCTTCAATACGCCGGCGCGAAGGAAGTTTTTGCGCGCGGAGTCGACCGAGCTGGCGCACGTGACGGCGCTGGTGACGCACTACGCGTTGGCGCATCCGGAGAAGCATTTTGAATTGCAGTCGGCGACGCACCTGGTGGTGAGCGCGCCGCCGGTGACGCGGACGGCGGAGCGGATTTACCAGATTTTCGGCAAGGAGACGCTGGGGCAACTGCTGCCAGTGGCGGCGGAGATGCCGCTCGAGCGCGCCGGGCTGCCGGAGCCGCCGCCGTGGAAGAAGGATCCGGACGAGCCGGCGCGGAAGCCGGGGTCGGTGCGGTTGAGCGGGTTCTATTCGAAGCCGGAGCTGCAGAAGCTGAACCGGAACTCGATTTATATCTTTGTGAACAAAAGGTTGATTCGAGACCGGCTGCTGCTGCACGCGATTACGGAGGCCTACCGCAACGTGCTTCCGCCGACCAGTTTTCCGGTGGTGCTGCTTTTTCTGGAAATGCCGCCGGAAGAGGTGGATGTGAACGTACACCCGGCGAAGACCGAGGTGCGGTTCCGGCAAGGGACGCTGATTCATGATTTTGTGAGGGACAGTTTGCGGACCGCGCTGGTGAAGGCGAGGCCGGCGGCGGGGTTTCTGGCGGCGATTGACGCTGGGCCGTCGGCGAGCCCGTCGCTGATGCCGCCAGCGGCGTCGCCATTACCGGGGCCCCCACGGACGGGTTCTGGTCCGTGGGGTGGTCTACCGGGGGCGTCGGGCAGCGAACCGCCGGGGGAACAGGCGGCGCCGCTGCCGGATTCGGATCCGGCAGAGCTGCTGAGCACGCAAGCCGAAGCCTTCCGCCTGACGCCGAAGACGCCCCCGCCGGTCTCAGGCAGGCTTCCCTTCGACGCCGCGGCGTGGGGCGAAGCCGCGGCGGCGCTTTTTGAGCCCTCGCAAGGCGGTGAGCGCAGCTCAAATCCAAACGGGTCAGAGGGTTACGGTGGCAATGCCGCGGCCGGCGCGGCTGCCGTAGAAGCCGAGCAGGCGGCGGCCAATCTGAATCAGCTGGGCTCGCTCAGGCCGCTGGGGCAGTTGCGGGAATCGTTCATTTTGGCGGCGGGGGAGGACGGGCTGTGGATTATCGACCAGCACGTGGCGCACGAGCGGGTGCTTTTTGAGAAGATCCTGCGGGACCGGCAGGTGGAGCACGTGCAACGGCAGCGGCTGCTGATGCCTCTGCTGGTCGAGCTCCGGCCGGACCAGATGGTGGTATTCGCCCGGATTGCCGAGGAGCTGGAGCGCAACGGGTTTGAAGTAGAACCGTTCGGCCCGCAGACGCTGGCGGTGAAGGCGGCGCCGGTGGGACTGGAAGGCGCGGAGCTTGAGCGAATGTTAGGCGAAGTAATCGAGCAATCCAGCGCGGCCGGCGAGGAACCGGCGCGGAATGAGGATCTTACGGCGCTGCGGACGCGGATCGCGGCGTCCATCGCCTGCCACTCGGCCATTAAAATCAACACTCCACTTGACCCGGCACGTATGGAGTGGCTATTGTTGGAACTTGCAAGAACGAGTCATCCAACCAGTTGCCCGCATGGACGTCCAATAGCTTTGCTGTATTCTTGGAATGAGATCCAGCGGGCCTTCCACCGGATTTAGGAACGCCTGGAAGGCGGCAATTTCCACTCTCAGGAGCGGAAGTTGCCAGACGCACGAGCAGAACAGGGGACAACGCACCCCGAAGCCGCGGACGCTGATTCGACGCCGCCGCGGCGGATCGCCACAAGAGCGGTAACCTTGAGGGGAACGGCCAGACGCAATATCCCTGATTAGCTGGTGCGCCAGCCTGGAAATGAGGTTTTTCTTTGACAGCCGAGCAATTGGAAGCATCACGCGCCGAGAGGATGCGCCAGAACGGACTTGGCGCCATGACCCTGGAAGACGCCCGGACGTGGCTGGAAGAGACGGGTCTTTGCCCGTTTTCACCGCGGCGGCAGTTCTCCACTTTTACCGCGCCATCGTTTGCGGAGGCGGTGGCAGGGCAGCGGAGCCAGACTCCGGAGCCCAAGCATCTGGCGGTGGCCGAGGAGTTGCTGGTGCGGCTCGAGCGCCAGGACGTGGCCGTGCGGCTCAATCTGCTCGGCCAGCCGGGCGAGCAGCAGGACTACGTGGTTGCCACCTGGGTTCTGCCCTACGTGTACGCTCTGCGCGGGGACCGCGACTGGCGGCGCATCCCGCAACTGACCGGCTCGCGGCAGGTTTCGCCGCTGGCGGTGCAGGCTTACAAGCTGATCGAGGCGGGCGACGCCACCATTCCCAACCTGAAACATGCGCTGGGCCGCGAAGTGAGCGAGCAGGCCGTAGTGCGCGCCATTACCGAGCTGTGGCAGCAGCTTCGCATCATTCCCGTGGTTCGGGAGCCGGGGCAGCCGGTGCAATGGCAGCTTTTGCGGCTGCGCTTCCAGAAGGCGATCGCCGAGGGTGCGTCCACGTCGCAGGTGACGGCGATTTCGGTACTGGCGTCGATTTACCTGCAGGCCGTAATCGCGGCCAGCATGGAAGAGGTGGAGCTGTTCCTCTCGCCGCTAACGGCGCGCAGCAAGGTGCGCGAAGTGCTTCGCGGCCTGGTGGCCACGCGGCAGGTGCACACCATCCAGTTCGGGCACGCACCCCATTTTTACGTCGCCGGCACCTTGCCGGAGTTTGCAGAGCCGCCGGCCGCTTACGCCAGCGCGGCGATGGCGTCGACGTCGTACTTTTCGCACGCCTACGAGCATGTGGACGAGGCGGCTGAGGCTGTTTCCCATGCGCCGGCTCCCGCTCCGGCGGCACAGCACACCCCCGCGGAGGCCCACGCACACCGCCCCGCCGGGCTGCGCAAGCCGGCTGCAAACGGAAAACCGGCGTCGGCGCGCGCTCATTTCAGCCGGCCGCCGGCCCATGCGCGCGACCGCAAGCCCGCGCAAAGTTCTTCGAATGGGCGTCCGGCGCGGCATCCAGCCACGGAGTCACGCACGCAGGCGGCTCGGCCGGGGACGGGGCGGGCGGCAGGCGGGGCACGCTGGAACGCGAACGGGGTAAAGAATAACCATGGGAACGGCCACGGGAACAGCCAAGGGAACGGGCACGGAAATGGCCACGGGCAGCTTAACGGCGCGCGCAACGGTAACGGCACGACCAACGGCGCCCTGAGCAAAGGAAACGGCCGCGTGAGCCACCCCTCGGGCACGTCCGCGGCGCGGGATCGGAGCGGCGACCACGCAGCAGCCCATGGAACGGCCTGGACCAATCGCAACGGCCACGCCGGCAAGAGTGCAGGCGCGTCGAATGGCAGCGCGCGCGGCAGCGCGTCGAGAAACGGAAGCGCGGCAAGGAACGGCGGCCCGCGCAAAGACGCGCGAACCGACGTGCGCGGCAGCCGCAAGCCGGCGCTGACGGCCGGCGCCAAGGCCGGCAGCAGGGGACGCTACGGCTTCACCGCTCCACAAAGGCAGGGACGGAAGCAGGGGACAAAGAAGCGCGGATGAATCCGGACGAAAGCTGTTTGCGCGCGGGAAAACTTCCTGGAAAAATCATTATCGCCATTGACGGTCCGGCGGGCGCGGGCAAAAGCACGATTGCCCGCCATCTTGCTCGGCACTTTGGCCTGCTGAACCTGGAAACGGGCGCGATGTACCGCGCCTTCGCCCTTAAAGCGCTGCGCGCGGGCCTGGCTTTGGATGAGAGCGGCGGGTTAGAGAAGCTTGCCGCCGAGACCGTCATTCGCCTGGAGCCGGGCGGCGAAGAAAACCGCGTTCTGCTCGACGGCGAAGACGTTACCGGGCTGATCCGCAACCAGATGGTGACCGATGCGGCCTCGCGCGTGAGCGTGTTTCCGGCCATTCGCACCTGGATGGTGCGGCTTCAGCAGGAGTTGGGCGCGGAGGGCGGCGTGGTGATGGAAGGCCGGGACATCGGTACGGTCGTTTTTCCTCACGCGGACGTGAAGATTTTTCTGGATGCGGCGCCCCAGGTGCGCGGGCAGCGGCGTTTCGATCAGTTCGGCCAGTCCGGCGGCGCTCCCGCGCTTCAACCCAAGGAAGTGATCGACGACCTTCGCGCCAGGGACGAGCGCGACCGCAACCGGGCCGATTCGCCGCTCAAGGCGGCTGAGGACGCGGTGCTGCTGGACTCGACGAACATGGCGCTCGAGGAAGCGGTGGCTGCGGCGGAGGGGATCGTAGTGGCCAAACTCGGCCTCGCAGGCTCCGACGCTGCCGGCTCCGACGCTTCGGAGCTCTAAATGCCGGTTACGGCTAAATGCTGTTACCCATTTGGCGATTTGCCGCCGGCGGCGTGGAAGGAACTCCACCACTCAAGACAGATCAGAGCATCTCTCCATTCGCTATAGAGTGCGGCGCCAGCCCACCCTAGCCGCAAAAGCAAAGACGCGGCGAGGGTGGGGCACCCGAATGTTCAGTTTTTTGACTCTGCGCGGAGAGATGCTCCAGGTAACGCGCAATCGCAGCGAAGGCCTGATTTAACTTCGTTGGAAAATGAGCGGGATGGGCGCCCTTTGCAGGGCGAAAAAACGCTCCGGCTGGCAACAAGCCTTGCCGAGCCTCGCCAGATCTGACTGCATCGCGCGGTTGGACTTGAGCGACATCAGAGTGGCGTCGAGGATCTCTGCCGCCGCTGGGTCGGCGGGGCGCTCGATGCTATAGTGCATCCACTTGCCTTCGCGGCGCGCGGATACGATGCCGGCTCGGCGCAGATAGGCGAGGTGCCTGGACACCTTCGGCTGGCTCTGCCTCAGTATCTCCACGAAATAGCAGACGCAGACTTCCCGGCCGTTCATGAGGTTGAGCAGCCTCAGCCGCGTAGGGTCGGCGAGCGCGGCAAACATGCGGGCCAGGTCAAACGGTTTGGCGGAGCGTCCCATATTTCCTAATATACGCCTTGACGTATGCGATGCCGCAAGGATATATTTGCTTTGACGTATACGAGAGGGATTATGACAACTACCGCCCAGGTTCAAGAGGAAGTGAAGCAGAAGTACGGCAGCGCCGCTCGCGCCGTAGCGAGTTCGGGCAGCGTTCAGGCCTGTTGCGATCCGGGGCTCCGATGCTGCGACCCGGTCACGGCAAACCTTTACAGCGCCGGCGAAAAAGGGGCGATTCCGGAGAAGGCCGTTCTGGCTTCGCTCGGGTGCGGGAACCCCACGGCGCTGATCGAACTGAAGCCGGGCGAGGTGGTGCTCGATCTTGGCTCCGGCGGCGGCATCGACGTGCTGCTCTCTGCGCAGCGCGTGGGCCCCGCCGGCAAAGCCTACGGCCTGGATATGACCGACGACATGCTGGCTTTGGCCCGCGCGAATCAACGGCAGGCAGGCGTGGAAAATGTCGAGTTCCTCAAGGGCGAAATCGAAAACATCCCTCTGCCCGACAACTCGGTGGACGTGGTTATCTCGAACTGCGTCATCAATCTCTCGGCCGACAAGGACCGCGTGCTGCGCGAGACCTTCCGCGTTCTCAAGCCCGGCGGCCGGTTTGCGGTCTCCGATATTGTCGTCCGCGGCGAGGTCCCGGAGTCCGTTCGCCAAAACATGCTGCTCTGGGTCGGCTGCATCGCGGGCGCTCTTGAGGAGCAGGAGTATCGAACCAAGCTGCAGGACGCCGGCTTTGCGGACGCGGCGATAGAGCCGACCCGGATCTACAACGTGGAAGACGCCCGCCACTTCCTCACCGAGGCAGGCGTGGATGTGGACGCGATGGCCGCACAGATCGATGGCAAGTTTATGAGCGCGTCCATCCGCGCCACCAAGCCGAAGGCTGAGTGCTGCGCACCCGGCTGCTGCGCCCCGGTTGCCCTCGCCGCGAAAGGCTGAGAGAAATGGCGAGTTCGCAGGGTGGCAGTTTCATCGATCGAGGTCGGAATCGCTGGTGGGAGACTGTTACAAAGCCCGAGATGTGCGAGTTTTCCTCAGATTGACGGCCCGGCGTCGTTCGGCTCCTGCCACGGGTTCTAAATGCGATTGCCCTGGAGCCGAGGAGTTCCGCTATCTGTGACTTTCCCAAACGTGCTACCATGCGGGCAAAGGTCGCCTCCGGCCTTTTTGGAGTTTCTGTGTCTACGTATTCGAGACGGAGTTTTATCAGGACCGGGATTGCGACCGGCGCGCTGGCCGGCATGGGCGCGCTTCCGCTTGAGGCCGAGCCCCAGACGGCTGGCAGTTGGGTCACCCTCGGCAAGTCGGGCGTGAAAGTTACGCGCCTCGCCTTCGGCACCGGTACGCACAACGGAAAGGTGCAGCGCGATCTGGGCCAGGAGGGATTCAATCGCCTAGTGCTGCACGCCTACGACCGCGGCATCCGCTTCTTCGAGACCGCCGAGGCTTACCCGGAGATGCACACCATGCTGGGTATTGCGCTCAAAGGGATTCCCCGCGAGAACTACCGGCTGATGACCAAGATGACCACCGACGAGGGTCCCGATGTGCATCCGGTGGCGCGCATCCAGGCGCTGCTGAAGCAGGCCAACACGGACTACTTCGACATTGTGCTGCTGCACGTGCAGCAAGGGTCCGACTGGCCCGTCCAGAGCCGCCCGTGGCAGGATGGAATTCTGGAAGCGGAACACAAACACATGGCGCTCTCGCGCGGCGCTTCGGTACACGGGCTGCCTGCGCTGCGCCAGGTTCCCAAGGACGAATGGCTGCAGATCGCCATGATCCGCATGAACCACAAAGGCGTGAGCATGGACGGCGCCGACCCCAGCGCGCACATTCCCGGCGACGTAAGCGAAGTGGTCGAGCACGTGCATCAAGTGCGCAGCGAAGACAAAGGTGTCATCAGCATGAAGCTGATTGGCGAAGGCAGGTTTACCACTCACGAAGACCGGCAAAAGTCCATGCTATTTGCGTTCCGCCACGCGCAGGTGCAGTGCGTCACGGTGGGAACCAAGAGCCCGGCTGAAATTGACGAGGCGATTGAGAACGTGAATCGGGCGCTGGCGTGAGTTCTTCACAGGTTGGCCGCGTCTGGGGGCTTGACTCCGCGCCCCGGAAGGCCGTATTTTGGGCTTACACGGGAAAGGAGGTTGATCCAGCCTATGAATTCTGATTGTTCCAGTAGTATCCAACGTGAGGTGACTGAGGCCTAGGGCATCGCGCCCGAACCCGAAGTAAGGTCCAACTGTAAGCCCTGGCAGACTACTCTGCGCGGGCCACTGGCAATCGCGGCAGCGCGATGGCCTTAGTCCAATCCCAACAGATCACCGGCAGCGGCCTGGAAACGTGAGTTCCCAGGCCGTTGTTGCGTTTGGCGGGCGTGTGCGCAGAGCGGCGCGTATTTTCGTTGGCGTCGCGGGCCTTTGCAAGCAAACGGAGCCGCACGGCAATGCATCCCACTTAGAAGAAAACGGAGCGCAATGATTCAATTTGTGACGCATCAGTGGCGCGACCTGCTCTGGTCCGCCGGAATCCTGGCCGTTGCCATTGTTGCCGCGGTGATCGCGCACGCCATCGTCTTTTGGCTGATGAAGCGCATCACCCGCCGCAAGGGCGACATCGTCGGTCACTCGCTGGTCAAGCACGGCGAAGGCCCCAGCCGCTGGATCTTTCCGCTTCTCGCCATTCTGTGCATTGAGCCGGGCCTGCCGCTGCCGAAGATCGCCTTGTCGGCCATCGAGCACATCACGGGGCTCGGCCTCATCGCCGCTATCGCCTGGCTTGTGATCCTTCTCGTCGAGGTCACCGCCGACGTTCTGTCCAACCGCTACCGCGTGGATGTCGCCGACAACCTGGTGGCGCGCCGCATTCAGACGCAGTTTGAGATGCTGCACCGCATCGTCGTCATTCTGGTTGCGGTGGTCACCGTTTCCATCATGCTCATGACCTTTCCGGCCATCAATCACATCGGCGTGAGCATTCTGGCCTCGGCGGGCCTGGCCAGCCTTGTGGTCGGCATGTCGATGAAGGGCACGCTCTCCAATCTCATCGCCGGCGTGCAGATCGCCTTTACGCAGCCCTTCCGCATGGGCGACGCCGTGGTCATCGAGGGAAATTGGGGTTGGATCGAAGAGATCGGCACCATGTACGTGGTGCTGCGCATCTGGGACCTCACCCGCCTCGTCATCCCGCTCTCCTGGTTCCTCGACAATACCTTCCAGAACTGGACCCGCACCAGCGCCGAACTGCTCGGCCACTGCTACATCTATGTCGATTACACCGCTCCCGTGGACGCGCTGCGCGTCGAGCTGCGCCGGATCTGCGAATCGTCGCCGCTGTGGAGCAAGAAGGTTTGCGTACTCCAGGTCTCCGACTGCGAACCGAATACCCTGCAGTTGCGCGCGCTGATGGATGCGGGCAACTCCGGCGACGCCTGGGACCTGCGCTGCCTGGTGCGCGAAAAACTCATCGACTTCCTGCAGAAGAACTATCCCGGCTGCCTGCCGCGCTCCCGCGGCGAGTTCGAGACCAAGGCCACCGTTCGCGCCATCCAGGGCGGCGGCCCGGAAATGCGCGTGAACTCCGGCGCTGCCGGCGAGGGATCGGCCTCGGCGTCCCCTGAAAACAACGTGCGGCGCAGCGCGTAGAGCAGCCGAGGGCGCCCAGCTTGCGGCTCGAATCCGCTTCACTGATAAAAGGTAAGAAACGCCGTCAAGGTGAGAATCAAGAGCTCGGAGTAGAGCAGGACCATCACCCCGGCGTGGTAAAAGCTCCACCTGCGGCGCATGCAGCGCGCGGTCTCGGCCATGCCCCACACGGACGCGAGCAGCGCGAGAATCTGCCAGTGCGAACCGTGCAGGTTTCCGATGCGCGGAAAGCCCGCCAGCAGCAGGCTGGCCGCGAATGCGCTTATCGACAGCACCGCGCCGCGCACCAGAGAGCGCTGACGCAGGTGCAGGATGGCGAGCCGGGGAAGCATGATTCTTCACTTTACAGCGTGCGGCTCGCGGCGTGCGCGAAGGAGCGATTTGTCGGCTGTTCGAACTGTTGCGCGGCCTATTGACTAACCAATTCCATCTCTTTGAGCGATCCGGCATAAGGCGCGCGCAGGACGCCGCGCTCGGTAACTATGGCAGTTACATACTTAGCCGGAGTTACATCGAAGGCGGGATTGCAGATGCCCACACCGTGCGGAGTTAGCTGTTTGCCGCCGTGGTGCGTTACCTCGACTGCAGGCCGCTCCTCGATCGGAATTGCATCGCCCGTCGCCGTAGCCATATCGATCGTGGACCAGGGCGCGGCCACGTAAAAAGGAATGCCGTGCTCTTTGGCGAGGATGGCCACGTTATAAGTGCCGATTTTGTTGGCAGTATCTCCGTTGGCTGCGATACGGTCGGCGCCGACAACGACTGCCTGAATTTTTCCATGGCGCATTAAACTCGCGGCCATGTTATCGCAGATCACGGTGGTGGGAATGCCGTCGGCCATCAGTTCCCAGGCCGTGAGCCGCGCGCCCTGCAAAAACGGCCGCGTTTCGTCGGCGTAGACGTGAATGCTCTTGCCTTGCTCGACCGCGGCGCGGATGACTCCGAGAGCGGTTCCGTAGCCGCATGTGGCGAGGGCGCCGGCATTGCAATGGGTCAGCACTCCGGCTTCGCCCGGCAGCAGCGCCGCGCCGAATGCGCCCATGGCTTTGCAGGCGGCAATATCTTCGTCGTACATGGCGTTGGCCTCGGCCAGCAGCCGCTCCTCGATCCGGCCGAGCGTGGCGCCCGAGGCGAGCAGGTTGCCGAAGAGGCCTTTCATGCGGTCGATGGCCCAGAACAGATTCACCGCCGTCGGCCGCGTCCGGGCCAGACGCGCGCAGATGCGCTCGAACTCCGGCGCAAACCCGGCCGGCGTCGTGGCTTCGGTACACTTGGCGCCCAGCGCAACGCCGTATGCCGCGGAGACGCCGATGGCCGGCGCGCCGCGCACCACCATGGTCACGATCGCCTCGGCCACTTGCTCATAAGTCGCAGCGACGACGTAGCCCTCTTCCAGGGGCAGCTTGGTCTGATCGATAAAGCGAACGCCGTCTTCGGTCCAGGTGAGCGTAGGAATCATGCTTCTTTATTGTAAATGGTACTCGTTCCAAAGCTCTTCGCTCGATTTGGCTTGCATTTCAGCAATAAGAAATGCGAGCATCTTTGCATGTTCGCCCGGAGCGACTTCCGTTCTCGATACCGCCTTGAGTTGGAGAAGCGGGAGTCAGAGTTCCTGCGCAGGGCCATGGAGAAGAATCCACGAACCTATCTTAGGCGTTTTCAGATGCTTGCTTCGCTTTATGCGATTGGCGCATCTGTCGCGGCCTTGCCTTTCTATTTGCTTTCGATGTCTATCTTTTGGTCGCTCATCGCATTTCGGACAGGGCAAGATTTTTTGCTATCGCGTGGTTGCCGATGTATGCGCTCGGCGCCTGTGCCCTTCTCCTTTGGCACCGCTGGTACCGCCATTGCATAAACCAAGCGCCGACCCGCGGCAGCACTCAGATCTGAGCCACGCTCACCCGCCGACCTCTGAAAACATTTTCACTTTCCGCTGGACTTGCCCGCGCCCCGGTGCGTAGAGTGGTTTCGATCCTGTTCCGAGGCAGTCCTTTGCGGCCTCGAGCCCACGCCTGCACGCCGCGCATGACGACGGCCCCGCCGTCGCCTCATTTATCAAGCAAATTTCTCGAAAAGGAAGCGAGGCACGAACTCTTATGGCAACACGACCCACGCAGCCCGCCGCCCAGGCGCCCAATTATCTGGTCCCGTTCATCGCGGTGACGGCGCTGTTCGGTTTCTTCGGGTTTTTGACCAACATGAACAGCAACCTGATGCCGCAGCTCAAGTCGATCTTCAACTTGAGCTACGGCCCGGCCATGGCGGCCACGGTGGCCTGGTTCTTTGCTTACCTGGTCTTCTCCATTCCCTCGGCGAAGCTGATCGATGCTGTGGGCTACAAGCGCACCATGGTGATCTCCCTGTTCGTGATGACGGTGGGCGCGCTGCTCTTCGTGCCCGCTGCGCGCCTGGTCAGCTTTCCGCTCTTCATGACCGCTATCTTCGTACTCGCCGCCGGCGTCACCGCACTGCAGACTTCGGCGAATCCCTACGTGTCGATTCTGGGCCCCGAGCACAGCGCTCCGGCGCGCCTCACCCTTGCCCAGGCTTTCAACTCGCTGGGCGCGGCGCTGGCGCCGCTGGTGGTGGTGCACTTCATCCTGACCAATCCAGCGAAGACGGCTGACAAAGCCGCGATCGCGCAGACCGTGCAGGGACCATATATCGTCATCGCGTGCGCGCTGCTCGTGCTCGGCTTCGCCTTCGGTTTCATGCACCTGCCCGCCATCGCGCATACGCGCGCGCCCGCGCAGGAAGGCGCAACTCTACCGGAGCGCAGCATTTGGAAGTACCCGCACACGGTGCAGGCCATGGTCGGCATCTTCTTCTATGTCGGCATCGAGATCGCGCTGGCCGCCATCGCCATCGATTACTTCCGCTCCCAGGGCATCACCGCCGCCAACACCATCGCCTTTCTCGCTCTGCTCTACTATCTCCTCATCGGCGCCGGCCGCTTTGTGGGCACCGTCCTGATGAAGTGGATTCAGCCGCGGATTCTCCTCGCTTTTCTCGGCTTCCTGGGTATTGCCCTGCTGCTGGTCTCCATGTTTACGCACGGCGCGGTCGCCGCCTGGACGCTGGTGCTCTGCGGCGTGGCCAATTCCATCATGTATCCCACCATCTTCGCGCTGGGCATCGCCGAGCTGGGCCCGCTCACCGGGGAAGGCTCGGGCATCATCACCATGGGCAACGTGGGCGGCGCCGTCATCCCGTTTCTGCTAGGCGCGCTTGCGGATAAGGTCGGCATCCAGTACGCCTTCATCGTGCCCATCCTCTGCTACCTCTACGTCTCCTACTACGGTTTCTGGGGCTGCATTCCGCGGCGCAGAGCCGCGGCAGCTTAACTTGAGGCCGCGCCAATCTTCACCCCAGCCCCGTGCTCCATCCTTGCCGCGTTTTTTGCGGAAAGGGTGGGATGAACCAAAGCCCCAGCGCGTCTATTTTCGCCGCGCTCCGCAGTAGACGCCCCCGCCCCCCGCTGCGAAGATTGAACTTGACGCGTTTCCGTTCGCAAGGGAGCCACCATTGCCCAGTCTCTCCGCCGCCGACGGCCTCATCCTGCTGATCTACTTCTTTTTTGTGGCGGGAACGGGCGTTGCTCTGCGGCCGTACGTTAAATCCAGCACCGGCTTTCTACTTGCCGGCCGCGCCATGCCCACATGGATCGGCGGGCTGGCCTTGATCGGCGTGAGCCTTGGCGGGCAGGAACTGATCGCCATGGGCGCACTCGGCGCGCACTATGGCTTGCAGAGCGCGCAGTTTTACGGCATCGGCGCGATTCCGGCCATGCTCTTCGCCGGGCTTTACATGATGCCGCTCTACTACGGGACAAAATCCCGCCCCGGAGCGCGGTCCGTGCCCGGGTTCCTGCGCCTGCGCTTCGACGCCAAGACGCGCACGCTTTACGCCTGCGCCTTTGCCGCGTCCACCATCTTCACGGCCGGCATCGCGCTCTACGCCATGGCGCGCGCGATCGAGGCCCTGCACGTCTTCGATCCTGTCTTCTATGCGCGGTCGTGGCCGGCCGCGGCCATCTTTCCCATCGCTATCGTTGTGCCCGCGTTGGTCGTGCTCGTCGTGGTCTGGTTTGGCGGGCTCACCGGGGCAATGTACAACCAGGTGCTCGAATTCTTTGTGATGGTTGCGGCGCTTCTGCCCGCCGTCTATCTCGGCCTGCGCCACATCGGCGGCTGGAGCGGCCTCAAAGCGGCGCTGCCCGCGGCGATGCACGAGTGGCAGGGGATCGGCCATGCCGGCCCGAACTCGATGGGAATTGGCCCCATTGCGATCTGCATCGGCCTCGGCGTGGCGCTCGGCGGCAGCGCGTGGTGCGTCGATTTCCGCGTGCTGCAAACCGCCTTCGCCGCGAAAGACGCCGACTCCGCGCGCCGCGTTCCGCTCATCGCCGCCGTTCCCAAAGTGTTTCTTCCGCTGCTGGTGGTTTTGCCCGGCCTGCTGGCCATCAGCCTGCCCACCCCGCACACCACGACCTTTGTACACATAGAAAACGGCAGCATCTATCACGAGATCGCCGTGGTCAGCCCGGCGGCCGAGGCGGGTAAGGGGGTGGTTCCCGCGAAAGCCAACCCGGCGACAGGCAAGCCCATCCTCGATAGCGGCGGCCGTCCGATTCTCGACTACGATCTGGCCACTCCCAACCTGCTGCTGCACTATCTGCCCACGGGACTGCTCGGCCTGGTGCTTGCGGCGCTGCTCGCCGGGCTGATGAGCGGCGTGGCCGCTAACGTGACCGCGTTCAACGCGGTCTTCACCTGCGACCTCTATCAGCCTCTCATCCGCAAAGAAGCGAGTGACGCGCACCTTCTCGCCGTGGCGCGATGGGCCGCGGTGGGCGCGGTGCTGCTGGCGATCGGCGTAGCTTTTGCGGCCGTTCACTTCGGCGGAATCGTCGGCATGTTTCTGCTCGCCTTCTCGTTTGTCAACGCGCCGATATTCGCTACGTTCCTGGCCGGCATGTTCTCCAAGCGCACCACCGGCAACGGCGCATTTGCGGGCCTGGTTGCGGGCATCGCGGCGGCGGCGCTGCACTATGCGCTCACGCTGCCCGCGGGAGACAGTCCCGGCCTCCACGGCGGCCTGCACGGAGAATGGATCGCAGTGCTCCATCGCTACCCAAACGCCATCGCGCAGAGTTTGTGGACGGCGATCTTCGCGTTTGCAGTCAATCTTGTTGTTACGTTTGCCGTGAGCTATTGCACCAAGACTCGGCCTGCGGAAGAGCTGAAGGGACTGGTGTACTCGCTCACGCCGCGCGCTTCTTCATCGCGCATCGCGTGGTGGAAACGGCCGGAAGCTCTTGCCATCGCCATCCTCGTTGCCGCGATTGCGATTAACTTGTTCTTCCTCTAAGGAGACACTATGGACATCGATTTGCGCATTCCCATGGGCATGATGTTTACGCTGATTGGCGCGGTGCTGATGGCCTTCGGACTTTCGACTAGAAGCAACGCCGCGCTCTATGCGCCGAGCATGGGCATCGACGTAAACCTGTGGTGGGGAGCGGTGCTGATGCTGTTCGGCCTGATCCTGGTGCCGCTGGGACGGCGGGGGCAGTTGAAGATTGAGAAGAGCAAGGAGCAGGGGACAGGGGGCGGTGAACGGCGCATCGAAGGCCGCATCGAGGGCAAGGTTCAACGTTAAAGGGGGCGACGTTGAAGAAAAGACGGATGTGAACTATAGTTAACGGGTGATCGAAGTTCGTCAGACCGAAGTCTTTTCGGGTTGGCTTCGGGGATTGCGCGACGAAAATGCACGCGGTCGCATTCAGATTCGGATTCGCCGATTGAGCCTGGGTAACTTCGGAGACGTGAAGCCGGCCGGCGACGGCGTCAGCGAACTGCGGATCGACTATGGACCGGGTTACCGTGTGTATCTGAGGCAGCGAGGGGATGAATTGGTTCTTCTGCTCGCCGGCGGGACCAAGAAAACGCAGAATGCCGACATTGCCAAAGCGAAAAAGCTCGCGAAAGAGTGGGAACATGGCGCTTAAGACAACCGCGTGGGATGCGGCGCAATATCTGGATACGCCGGAGTCGATTGCCGCCTACCTTGAAGCCGCGTTCGAGGACGGCGATCCGTCTTTGATTGCGGCGGCTCTTGGCGATGTGGCGCGCGCGCAGGGAATGACACAGCTTGCCAGCCAGGCAGGCGTTACGCGCGAGGCTCTTTACAAGGCGCTCTCGCCGAACGGCGATCCGAGGCTCTCGACATTTCTCGGAGTGATGAAGGCGCTGGGGATCAAGATCAGGCCGAGCGCCGCATAAAGAGTCCTGTGGACGTTCACTCCGGTACAACGCTAAACCGCATCGTCCGGTAATTAAACGTATAGCTCTTCAACTGGCCCAGCGCGTCCGCGCCGAGCACGCCGTAGACGTCGTCGCGCGCGGCGCCGCCCATGGGCCGCGTGAAGACCGGTAAGAAATGCAGCTCGATCTTGACGCCGCCTACGGCAAGCGGAATGGTCTGGGCGACGTAAGCCGGCTGCGGAGAATTTGGCGTGGGGCCGGGGAGCGAGTACATCTGCGGCTTGATGGCGGCGAAGTCCGCCTGGTGCTCGTCGTAGTAGCGCGAAGTCAAGTAAGTCTGCTGGCCGCCTGCGTCCACGGCGTACATGCGCTCGATCGGGGGGGGGCGGCCGCATCGGCTCCGGCTGCGTCTTCGGCTTTACCCAGGGCTACAACAATCTGGTCGCCATCGAGATAAAAGGGCACACCCGTGTTGGCGGACGGGCTGGGCGCAGCATCGCGTTTGGCCGCGACCCCGGAAGTGGGTTTGCCCGTGGTTGCGTCCGCGGGGTCGGGCTGCTTCGACGGCCGGATGTAGATCATGTCCTCGTCGGTGACGGTCAGGCTGCCCATCGCTTCCAGTGCCGGATAGCCGAGCACGCCCTCGACCTGGTAGTGCGTGTAGGGGAAGTAATAATCGGCGTCGTTGTAGACGAAGACGGTCATGTTGCGCAGGGTGAGCACGCCGCCGATGGTGAAGCGCGGAACGACGGCCGAGCGCACCTGGATGGGCCGGCCCGTCAGCGTGTGAATGGTGGCCGCGGCGTTGGAGATGGTGAGGCCGGCTTCTCGAGCCAGCGAATAGGAGATCAGATTGAAGGGCAGCGTCGGGTCGAGCATCCAGGTGTGCGGGCGCGCGTCCACAAAGACAGGGATGTCGGTGAGGCCGAGCGGGTCCATGCTGGCCTGAATGGAGAACGAGTCGCAGGGATCCACGGTCATGGGCGGATCGCTTTTAGCCAGCGGCAGCAGCCTGAGCGGCATCTCGATCTCGTCCTGCTCGTCGGTGCTCAGATGGCCTTTGAGGTCCGTGGCAAGCGTCCAATAGGCGCCGGCGGCTTTGGCCCAGTCGCCCAGGCGCAGATAGTCCTGGGCGAGCGACTGGCGCAGCTCAACCATTTGTGCGAAATTGCCGCCGGCCGTGACTTCGGCGGCCAGCGGCTCCAGTAATTCGATCGAGGCTGCCGAATCGTTGTCGTGGTTGGCGAGGATGCCGCGGTAAAACCGCGCCTCCCGCGGAGGCAGGTTGGCGAGCTCGGCCTGAATGCCGGCAAACTGGTGGTTGGCAAGCAGGTCCTGGAGACGCGTGTCGAGGTCGACGCCGATCGACGTTCCGGTACGCAACTGCGCGCCCGCGCCGGGCTCCTGCGGCGGATTGGCTTTGGGCTGTTCGGCTTGCGCTGGAGTTTGCGGCGGCTGCGCAGGCGTCTGAGGCGCACCGGGCCGCTGCGCATTGGGCCGCTGCGCCTTGAGCGGACATGCGCGGAGAAGCGCACACAGAGTCAGCGCGCACCCCAACCGCGAGATCGGCAAAAGACGCTCCCAGGCGCGCCTCGGTCTACCGCGCCTTCGAAGTGCGGCCACTCCGCAAAAGCTGTTCATGCTCAATTCGACGTTAACAGATTCGTGTGGCAAGGGGGTGGTGCGCGAGGGGCCGCAGCATCGCGCTCCCTGGGACAAGCTTTAAAGCCGCGCCGCTACACTTGAAGGTAGCCGTGAAACGCAGGATCGAACATTACGAGATCGTGCGCAAGTTGGGCGCGGGGGGCAGCGGAGTCGTCTATCTTGCCGACGACACGCGCTTGCAGCGGCCGGTGGTGCTCAAGATTCTGCGCACGGGCTCGCTGACGGCCGAGCAGATGCGGACCACGATTTTGCGCGAGGCGCGGCTGGCTTCGGCCATCGAGCACCCCAACGTCTGCGCCATCTACGAGGTGGGCGAAAGCGGCGACGAGGCCTACATCGCCATGCAGTACGTGCCCGGCCAGTCGCTCGACCAGCTCATCGAGCGCGGTCCGGCCAACCTGCAGCTGGTGCTTTCGGTGGGCATCCAGACGGCCGACGGCCTGCAGGCCGCTCATGCGCTGGGCATCTTTCACCGCGACCTGAAGCCGCAGAACGTGATGCTTGCCGACGGCGGGCTGGTGAAGATTCTGGACTTCGGCCTGGCGCGGCGGCTGCGACCCGAAGACGCGACGTTCGACCCAGCCAGGCCCTCGCTGGCCAGGGATGCTTCCCTGGCGTCGACTTACACGGCGCGCGGCGGCACCGTCCGCTACATGGCGCCCGAGCAATTTGTCACCGGGCAGTCGAGCGTGCAATCGGACGTCTGGGCGCTGGGCGTGATGCTTTACGAACTGCGCGCCGGCCGCCATCCCTTTGCGCGGGCCGACGCTGAGGATTTTCAGGCCATCCGGTCCATCCAGTTTTTCGACCCGCCGGACCTCGACGAACTCGTGCCCGGCGTCTCCCCGGAGCTGCAGAGCGTGATTTCCACGTGTCTCGAGAAAAACCCCAGCGCGCGCTATGCATCGGCTGCCGAGGTGCGCGAAGCGCTGAAGACCATCATGAAGGCCCTGCAGATCGAGACGGGCGTGATTCCAGGCGAGGCCGCCGCCAATCTGCCCACCACCGCGTCCACGCCCGCCGAGGAAGAGAAGCGCGCCACGGGCTTTTTGTCGATGCTGGCCGAGCGTTTTCGCGAGTCGGCGGCCGAGCGCGCGCCGCAGGTCACGCTGGTGGTTTTGCCCTTTGCCAACCTGGGCGCTACGGAGGCGGCTCCACTCTACGGTTTCGCGCTGGCCGACGCCATTGCCGCGCGCCTGGCGCGCATTCCCACGCTGGTGGTGCGGCCCTCGAGCACTCTGATGACCCTCCCTGTCGCGCAGATGGACCCCTTGGCCGTGGGCCAGAAGTTGCTGGTTTCGCTGGTTCTGGCAGGCAGTTTTCTGCGCTCCGAGAACGGCTTCGATCTCAACTGGCAGCTTCTCGACGTGGCCAATCAGAGTGTGCGTTCCGGGGGATCGATCCGCGTGGGTTCGCTGGATCTGGTCGCCGTGCAAACCGAAATTTCGAACGAGGTCTTCGCCACGCTGCACGGCTTGGGAACGGCCGACAGAAGCGAAGCCGCACCGGCGGAAGCGCAAAGGCGCGAGGGCTCGCTGCCCGGCGCGGTGAGCGAAAACTACCTGCAGGCGCGCGCGCTGCTGAGCTCGTTCATGGCGCGCACCAGCGCACGCTGGGACCTGGACCGCGCACATGCTCTGTTTTCGAGCGTGACGGCCGCCGGTCCGGGATTTGCCGCCGGCTGGACCGGCCTGGGCATCGCCGAGCTGCAATACGCGCGCCACGGCTTTGGCGGTCAAAGTCGCGTGATGCACGCGCGGCGCGCATTCGACGAGGCGCTCAGGCTCGATCCGGCTTCCACGGAGGCGAATCTCTACCGCATTTACATGCTTCTCTCGCGCGGCGAAAAGGAGTCGGCGCGCCACGGCATCGCCAACCTGCTTACGTCCGCGGCCAACGACTGGAACGTGCAACTGGTGGCGGGGCTGGCGCTGCGCGGCGACGGAATGTACGACGAAGCCCTGGCGCAATTCGGCCGCGCCCTCAAGCTCAACCCCGCCAACGCGGCCATCCTCTACAACCACCGCGCGCGCGTCTACCACTACCGCAACCAGATCGACCTGGCCGGCAACGAGCTCGAAAAAGGATTGGCTCTGGAGCCGCGCCACCCGCTGCTGCGCACTTCGGCCGGCTACCAGCAGATGCGCATGGGCAACCTGGCCGCGGCCATTGAGATTCTGGAGAGCGTAACCCGCGACGACGCGTCGATGCGCATCGCGGTGCCCACGCTGGCGCTCTGCTACGTGCAGGCCGGGGAGCGAATCCGCGCGGCTGCCCTGGTCACCGACGAAACGCTGGCCGGCGCCGAGGCCGATAACGAGATGGCCTACCGGCTGGCCACCTACTTTGCCGTCGAGGGCGACTCGAGCGAGGCGCTCCATTGGCTGCGGCGCGCGATCTATCTCGGCAACGAGAATTATCCGTGGTTCCAGATCAATCCGTCGTGGAACAACCTGCGCACCAACGCCGATTTTGCGCGCATCTTAGACGATTTGAAGAAGAGTTTCCGTAAGAATCAGAGGACGTGGAAGAGGCTGCTCGAACAGGTGCCGGCGGCGGAGTAATTCTGCGGCGTGCGGCAAACCTTCGGGAGTTATTCTTCCCACGGATCGAGAATCGACACGCCGGTATTGTAGAAGTGGCGCACGTTGCGGGTGACCACGGTGAGGCCGTGAACGAGAGCCGTTGCGGCGATGAGGGAGTCGCGATAGGACTTCGGGTCCGGTACATGCAGGGCGGCGCACCGCTTCGCAATCGAGAAGTCGACAGGCAGAATGCGGCCCGCGAAATCCGGGAGAACCAGACTCTCAAACCAGGTGCGGAGCATCGCGCCCTGTTTTCGATCGCGCCTCTCCATGAGCAGCACTCCCCGTTCCAGTTCCAAGACCGTGATGACTGAGAGAAACGTGGACTCGGCAATCAGGTTCTGCGACCAAGCTCGTACGCGCGGGTCTGCTCTTCCGGACTCTACCTTGCGCAACTCCGACACAATGTTTGTATCCAGGAGATAGCTCACGAGAGGTCGACTAACTCAGGGAACTCATCCCCGCCCAGCCTCGGCGGATCGAACTCCACCAAATCCGCATTGGGCATCGCCAGGGCTTCAGCGAGTGTCTTATGCTTGCCGGCAATCCGGCGGTACTCCTCGATTGTCAGCAGCACATGCGCAGGCTTGCCGCGATCCGTGATGAAGACAGGACCGTCTTTCGCCGCCCGCTTGGCGCGGCTGGCGTCCTGGTTGAACTCCCGGCTAGTTAAGGTGGTGATCGCCATGGCTTCGCCTCCTTGTAGGAACGTACCTACATTTTAGCGCGAGAATCGGCCGCGCGCCTGGCGGTCGTGAGAGCCGCGTTTGTCCGAAACCGGACAGGAATTTGCGTTTATGAACAGGTTCTTCATCGGAAATGCGGATTGGGATTTGGCTATCTCTATGTCTTAGATGAATTTAAGCGTCGCGTAACCCTCCATCCCTTTGGCATCTGAATTGCCCAACCCGGGAGCCATGAGGTCGACGCAAGGAGGCTTTCGATGGCGTATTTTGAGCGGATGCGCGACACCGTTTCCTCGCCGTTCAGCCCCGAGCTGATCCGGCAGCGCACGGCGGCGGGCTGGCAGATGGTTTCAATCGATTGGCGGCGCGAGCTGCCCGATGCGGAGGCTCCAGCCGAAGGCGAGTTCGACGAGGATGTGCCCTATGGCCTGCGGGTCTCGGACGACTGCAAGCGGCTTGAGGCCGACCCCGCCGAGCACCGCATTCTCATGCTGACGATGGAGCTGCTGGGGCAGGACTTTTCCTACGCCGAGATCGTCGCCAGCCTGAACCAAAAAGGCTATCGCATGAGAAACGGCCGACCCTGGAATCGCGTCGCCGTGTTCAGAATGATTCCGCGGCTGATCGAAGTGGGGCCGCGCCTGTTCTCGTCCGAAGAGTGGACCGGGCGGCGCCGGCACTTCGAGAACCCGCATGAAGCGCCGGATGCGCCCGCAGCACCGCCGCACACTTGGCGAGGCTTCTTCGGCCGGCGTCCCCAAAGCTAGCCTGCAAGGCAACCTCCAGCGCCGGGCGGAGCCCTCACTCGAACGTCATCAGCACAATCTCCGGATGCGTCCCCACGCGCATGGGCGGACCCCAGGTTCCCGCGCCGCTCGACGTGTACACCTGCAGCTTGCCAAAGCGGTGCAGGCCGTAGGTGAACCTGCCGAAGACGCGGCGGGTGAGCCACGTGAAGGGGAAAATCTGCCCGCCGTGGGTGTGGCCGGAGAGCTGAAGGCTGAATCCAGCCTGCTCGACGATGGGCAGCCGGGTGGGTGCGTGATTCAGCAAGACGCTGGCGCGTCCGCGGTCGAGCCGCATCGCCTCGAGCGCGGCCTTGATGCGGATGGGATAAGTTGAGTGGCTGTACTCCACGCCTGCTACCTGCAAACCGTCAACGTCTACAAGCTCGTTTGCCAGGTTGCGCAGGCCGGCCGTCGCCGCCGCCTCAAGATAGTGCGCCGAGCTGGTGAACTCCTCGTGGTTGCCGGTCGAGAAGAAGATCCCGAAGCGCGGGGTGAGGCTCTTCAAGGGCGCCGTAACGCGGCTGAGATCGGCCTTGGTGCCGTCGAAGAGGTCGCCGGGGAGAAAGACAATGTCCGGATCGAGGCGGGCGGCCATCCTGGCCACGCGCCGGCAGAATCCCGGTCCGTTGATGGCCCCAAGGTGCAGATCGCTGAGCAGGACTGCCCTGCGCCCGCGCCACGCCTCGGGCAATCCGGGCAGATTCACACCCAGGCGGCGGACGCGAATCCACAGGGCATTCAAAACGCCATAGACGCCGGCTGCGATGGCCGCGCAGAAGAGGCAGTTCGCAATCAACGGCCGGATCGCCGCCGGATGCGCGTTCAGCCGAAGAGGCCGCAGCGCAAACCATACGGCCCAGCACAGGCACGACGCCCAGAAGAAGAAGTTCAGGAACCCCAGCCACAGCGCAGCGAGCCGGTAAAAAAGCCGCACGGGCAGAGCGGAAGAACGAAAGCTGAGGAGCGCCGCAGCCATAAAGCTGAAGGCCAGCACAATGACCAGGGTTCGCAAGCCAGGGCTGCCGGCGGGATCGAGGCCGCCGCGAAAGCCGGTCTCAAAGTCGACCAGGGTCCGATAAACGAACCAATGGGCGCCGAAGAGGAACGCTTCCACCAGCAAAATGCCTAGAAGTGGCCAGGCCTTCAATCCTCGATCTCCTTCACCCCATGATTGCACGGACGAGAACGCCGCTCTGTGAACAGTCCCACACAGGCATTTCCGGCCTCGACGGATGAAACGGAAGAAACGGGTTCCCCACCCTCGCCGGAAGAAACGGGCGCCCCACCTTCGCCGGAAGAAACGGGTTCCCCACCCTCGCCGGAAGAAACGGGTTCCCCACCCTCAACGGATGGAACGGGTGCCCCACCCTCGCCGCGCTTTTGTTTTTGCGGCTAGGGTGGGAAGCGGACGATCGCTGCGAGTCCAGTTTGCCTTCAGCCGATTCCACGCGCCCCATGAAACAATCGATGCATGGAAGGCAGCGGCGGCGCGCTCGGACTTTACATTTCGATTCCGTTCTGCCGCTCCAAGTGTACGTACTGCAACTTCGCCTCGGGGGTTTACCCGGCTCGCGATCACGACCGCTACGCCGGCCGTCTGATTGAGGACCTTGCTGGCGCCCGAGCCTGGGCCGCGCGGATGGGAGCCGAGCTTCCGCGCCGCGTGGATTCGGTCTACCTGGGCGGAGGCACGCCCAGTCTGCTGGCGCCCGAATTGCTCACGCGCCTGTTCGGTTCGATGCGCGCCGGGTTCGAATTCGATGCGGACGCCGAGATCACCGTCGAGTGCGCTCCGGGACAGTTGCCGGACGAGACGCTTGCAGCTATGGCCGCCGCCGGAGTGAATCGCGTGAGCTTCGGGGTGCAGTCGTTCATTGACCGCGAGGCGCACGCGAGCGGCCGCCTGCACAACCGGGCAACGGTCGAGCGAGACCTCCGACGTCTGCGCGCCGCCGGCATCGCCAACCTGAATGTGGACCTGATCGCGGGGCTTGCCGGCCAGACCCCTGAAACGTGGGACGAGTCGATTGCAATCCTGATCGGCTCAGCCGTTCCCCACGCCAGCATTTACATGCTGGAAGTGGACGAGGATTCGCGTCTGGGCCGCGAAATGCTCGCCGGCGGCGCGCGCTATTACGCCGGCTCGGTTCCCACAGACGACGCCATCGCGGGGATGTACACGCGGGCGATCGAACGGCTGAGCGCGGCCGGGCTCGTCCAGTACGAGATTTCGAACTTCAGCCGGCCGGGCTTCGAGTCCCGCCACAACCTGCGCTACTGGCGGCGGCAGCCCTATCTCGGTCTCGGGCTGGACGCCGCATCGATGCTCCGCGCGTCTTCCAGCGGAGCGGAACCCGCGGGTGAGGGTTATGTTCTTCGCGCCTCGGCGACGGACAGTCTTGAAGCGTATCTCGACGATTCAGAACCCGCCGAAACTGCGTGGCTCTCGCCAGCGCGCCAGCTCGAGGAGGCCTGGTTCCTTGGCCTGCGCCTGCAAGCGGGCGTCGAAGTTGCCGCGCTGGAGCGCGAGTTTGGCCTGGCCAAGGTTGCGCCGGCCATCGCAACCGCCAAGCGCCTCGCGCCATCCGGACTGCTCGAATTCGACGGCAAAAACGCCCGCCTCACCGCGCAGGGCCGGCTGCTTTCGAATGAAGTATTTCAGGAGTTTCTGGAGGATGTCCGCGAACCGTCAGGCCGCGGCGGCCGTGCGGCGCGCGGGCGCGACCTTGAGCACAGCCCGCATGCCCAGGCGGTCTGAGTAGCGCAATAGCTTCTCGATGCTGACTTGCGTTATCCGGCCGCGCATCAGGTTGCTCACGGCCGGCTGGTGCTCGTCCAGGATGTCTGCCAACTGGCGCTGCGTGAAGCGCCTGCGCTCGATTTCGCGGCGGATTGCATCGAGCAGCTCGGCTTTAATCTTGAGCGCCGAGGCATCCGAGCGCGTGAAACCCAGATCGTCCAGCACGTCGCCCTTCGTTATATGTGCGATTGCGCCATTCCTTCCGGCCATCGTTTACTCCTTCGTTCTTCTCAGTTGCGCTCTCACTGTTTTCAAGCGGGACCTTGCAATTTCGATGTCGCCCTGCTCCGTCTTGCGGCTCTTCTTCTCGAATGAGTGAAGCACGTAAAGCGCATCGCCAATCCGGGCGAGGTAAATTACGCGGTACCAGGTTCGTTCATCCGCCGTCTTCAGCTCCCAAACGCCCTTGCCGATCAGCTCCATTCGGCGTGCACCGCAGTCGGCGAGCAGACCCTTTTGAAGTCTTCGCAAAGAGTACCCCAGTACGCTCTTGACCTCCTCAGGAAAGCCGCTGAGGACCTCTTTCGAATCACCGGCCCAGTGAATCTCCGCGTACTCTTGCACGAGTGGAATATATCATATTTCGTATAGACGACCGATTGATCTCTCTCAAATTGCCAGGGCAGTCGCATTTAGAACCCGTGGCAGGAACTGAACGACGCCGGGCCGTCAATCTGAGGAAAATCGCATTTTTCGAGCTGTGTAACAGGGCACGACTTTAGTCGGGCCGCAAAAGCGTCTAAAAAATCGACGGGCTTCAGCCCCTGCCGCGCTCGCCTTTGCCGTATCGATCGAGTTCCTGCGTATTTTTGCGACCTGTAAAATCCAAATGCGATTGCCCTGCTCAAATTGCAAGCCTGTAATCGGCATGGACCGGGAAAGCCGCTCCGTTCCCTACCACGCCAGCAGCTCATCCCCCGAGTCGGCTGACAGAAAAGTGACCGGCGCAGTGGCGGCCCGTTCCCGCTCGCCAAAGCTCTGGATGGTTTCCGGCCCCATCTCCTTGGCCCAATTCAGCGCCTGCTCGGCCTCGCGCAGCACCACCACCGGGGACCGGCCGTTGCTGGAGGCAATCCCGAAGCAAGCCGAGAGGCGGATGGCCTCGCCGCCCACATGGAAAAGCGTAGAGAACACCTCGGCGCGCAGCCTCTCGGCCAGCAGCACGGCATTGGCCGCGAGGGATCCGGGCAGCGCCAGCAGAAACTCGTCGCCTCCGGGCCGGCCGATGAGGTCGTAGCTGCGCAGCAGGCGCATGGTGCGGTTCACCGCCTGGCAGAGCAGTTCGTCGCAGGCGTTCACGCCCAGCCGCGAGTTCCAGTGGCCGAAGTCGTCGATGTCGAAAAGCACCAGGCACAGGGAGCTGTTCATCCGCTGCACGCGGTCGGTCTCGCGGAAGAGCATCGCCATCAGCGTCTCGCGGTTGTAGACGCCGGTGAGGCGGTCGTGTTGGGCGTTCAAGGCCGCCGTTTCGCGGAGTTCGTCCAGCTCCCGAGTCAGCCGATGGGTGTGCAGCGCCATGCCGATGCGCAACTGCCAGTAAGGCGGCTCGGCCGAACGGGGAATGACGTCGTCGATGACGCCCTCGGCCATGCGGTCGATCCACACCTGGGTCATCGCGTCTTCAATCAGGACAATAGGAAAGCTGCACCCGGCCGCTGCTCTGGCCGCCGCCAATAACTGGCCCATCGCCATTCCGGGCAGATTTACATCGAGCAGCGCCAGTGTGGGCGGATTGGGCGCGGTCATCGCCTTGAGCGCGGCTTCGGCGGAAAGCACAACCTCGACGCGCTGGCCGGAGGCTATGAGCACCGGTTCAATGGCCGAGAGCAGCTCTGGTTCCGGCGAAGCCAGCAGAAAAACAGGCGGAGTGTTGGCGAGCATGGGCAGGTTGCCTCCTGCCACATGCATCGGCACAGGTTAGAAAAGATTTAGAAACCCGGCGCGGAATTATTGGCCGCGAGCAATGACTTTCGGGGAATCGGTGGTACCCAAGGTAATACTCCGCGAAGGCCGCCTTACTCTGCCCTATTCCCTATTCCCTATTCCCTATTCCCTATTCCCTACTCCCTATTCCCTCTTCCCTTCAATCCACAAAGTCCACATTCGGCTGGATCGTAATCACCCCCCGCTCGTGTCCCGTTTCGAGCAGCTTCCGGATCGCCTCCCGCCCGTCGGCGCCGTAATCGAGTGTCCGTTCGTTCACATACATGCTCACAAAGCGGTTGGCCGTGGCGGGATCGAGGTCGCGCGCAAACTGCATGGCGTACTCAAGCGCCTGCTCGCGGTGCTCGAGGGCGTGCCGGATGCTGTCGCGCAGGGCCTTGGAGAGGATGGCATGCGCCTCTGCGCCCAGCGACCGGCGGATGACGTTTCCGCCCAGCGGCAGCACCAGCCCGGTAGTCTCGCGCCACCACGCGCCCAGATCGACGGTCTTGTAGAGCCCGCTTGAGGAATACGTGAGCTGCCCCTCGTGAATGATCAACCCGGCTTCGTAGTTTCCGGCCAGAACCTCGGGAATGATGCGGTCGAAAGGCACAGTTACGGTGGCGATCTCCGGGTTGAATATCTTCATGGCCAGATAGGCCGTGGTCAGCGTGCCCGGTACGGCGATGCGCACCCGGCTCAGATCTTCGGGCGCCAGTTTGCGGCTGGAGACGATCATGGGACCGTATCCCTCGCCCACGCTGCCTCCGCAGCCCATGAGCGTGTAGTTCTGCTGCACGTAGGGGTAGGCGTGGAAGCTTATGGCCGTCAGATCGAAGTGCGCCTCGCTCTGCGCCCGCCGGTTCAGCGTCTCGATGTCGAAAAGGTTGTGGGTGAACTTATAGCCTGGAACGCGCACCTTATTCGTCGCCAGCCCGTAAAACATGAACGCGTCGTCCGAGTCCGGACTGTGCGCGATGGAGATTTCCATCGGGGCGGAACTGGCGGGACGAGCGGAAACTGCGGGTTGGGTGCTCACGATGCGGGGAAATCCTTTCAAAGGCAAAAACAGCAATCACTCTTGGATGGGGTTAGGTGACGCGGCGCCGCAAGCGCATCCATCCTGCGGCAGCGCCTGCTGCTGCGGCAACCTTCAGCGCGTCGCCCGGCAGAAACGGGAACAGAGCCATGTCCAGTGACGCCCGGGCCGATCCATGGGTCCAGGCCGCCAGCCACAGGGCGCCGCAGCCCAGGATCAGGAGGTCGCCGACGGCGCCGGCCAGCAGAGCCGCAAGAAATCCGCGTCCCGCGCGCCGCCAAAGGTAAGAAATCAGAACCGCGGCGGCCGGGTAGGCCATCAGATAGCCGCCGGTGGGCCCGAACAGGTGCGCCAGCCCCAGCGTTCCGGGCGCAAAGACCGACAGCCCCAGTGCGCCCTCGGCCAGGTACGCGCCCAGGGTTGCCGCGGCCATCCGCGGGCTCAGCAACAGGCCCAGCAGCAGCACGGCAAACGGCTGCAGGCTCAACGGAACCGGCGTGAAGTAAAGCGGAATCGCAACGTGCGAGCAGACTGCAGCCAGGTAACTGCCCGCGACCACAATGCCCACATTGCGTACAGCGGGGGGAACGCTCACCTCACCCAGGTTGTGGGCCGCGGCTACGAATTCGCTTCTCAGGTTTCTCAAATGCCCAGCCCCCGATTCCTCATAATTCGACTTCGATGTTGACTTCCTCGCCCACCTCGGCAGCCGGATCGAGCAGTACAGCCCGGTTGTGCCGTGCCTGCGCGCGATGACGCCAGATATGGCGCGCCACACCCGCAGCCGCAAGCAGCAGCGCCCCAAGCGAAACGAGAAACGCAATCAACAACCAACGCATAGCAACCAACGCAAGCACCTCACTGGTTGCGGCCCGCTGCGGCAGGCCCGCTGGGGAAGAACCGTAGATGGTCAGAATATCAGAACAGGCGGGGCGAGGCATCCGGACCGTGCCGCTTCGCATCCAACGCGCGGATCGGTTAGACATTTGTTCAAAGGCTTGGCGCGCCGGACCCGCGGTTTTTCAGAAGTCTTAGCCGCCGAGACAGCTCTCGATCCAGCCAAGATAAGCCTCGCTGCCGCTTTCGACCGCGAGCACCAGAAACTCCGGCGTCCGGTAGGTGTGCAGCTCGTGCAGGCGGGCTTCGAGGGCCGTCAGTTGCTCGCTTCCCGTCTTGAGCAGCAGCAAAGTCTCCGTCGCCGTCTCGATTTGCCCTTCCCAACGGTAGATCGACCGCGCCGCCGGAACGAGTGTAGCGCAGGCCGCAAGCCGCTCCTCGACCAGCGTCCGGCCAAGCCGTTCGGCTTCCTCGGGGCTGGAGGCAGTGGTCAGAACGATGCGAGCGGTCGTGTTTGGCTCAGGCATAGCGGTTCTGCGTTCATTCCCATGACGCGCGTTCGCTGTTCACATATTCCTGTGCATCGATTCCCTGCCAAATTTCCGCGCCGAGGCCGCGCAACTCGAGAATGCTGTGCTGAGGGTCCGGGGACGACTTTCCTGAGCCGTGCTCCGAGAGTTCCTGAATCAGGCGCAACCGTTCTTTATAGCTTAACGAGAGAGCCATTCGAAGTGCGTTTTCATACGCATGAGAGGCCATGAATCGTCCCATGTAATTCACTGCGCTACAAAGGTTGGTTTGCCTTTGGAGGTTTCGAAAGGGCTACAGGGAGTGCCTTCAGACCCGCTCGCCACAATTCGATATGAGTAATTCGTATTTTTTCTCATGGTGGGTGTTCTTCATTGGGACCCGCTCGATCCGGAAGCCACGGCAGTTTGCCATTTCCACCACCCCCGGACAGCCGTCATAGGTCATCAATACAAGCCCCGAAGCGCGGCTCAACAACTCAAAAAGCGCAGTATGATCTAGGTCTCTGACAGCTTGATTTGGTACCAAATTGGGTGCCCCCGGTCTCGATTTTGAGACCGGGGAACCACGAAACTGAAGGTACGAATTCATGTTGTCAGAGACCTAGCTCGTTGTAGTAATAGAGCAGCAATCCTCCGGGATTTCGATTTCATGCACTTCGATGCTGTATGTGTCGAACGGCTCACCAAACTCGCGGTCGCCCTTCCAGGCCCACAGTCCGTCGAAGTCCTCGCGGCCAATGAAGGTCGCAGCCGCCTTCTCGTCCGCCTTTTCTTCCTCGTCGAGATCACCGGAAAACTGCCACTCCAACCATTGCTCGTAGGCGCCCTTTTCAGTCGCGTGCACGGTTGCTCTTGTTTCTTTGTCTTAGTCCGCTTCTAAGTTCTTAATTTTCATTTTCATCGTTATCCTCATCTGTTTCAATTAGGCCAGCCGCCCCAGAGATTGCCTACTGCAAAATGAGATTTGGCCTGTCGGCAAATTCAGCCTTGTTTTCTCGGCGAAATTCCTCCAGTGCTATCTGAAGGACACGTTGGAGATGGTTGGATTGCTT
>JBOGLX010000195.1:0-7168 GCA_050745765.1 Occallatibacter sp.
GCGTAGAGCAGCGGCATCTGGATGAGCATGGGCAGGCAGCCGCCGTACATGTTCACGCCCTCGGTCTTGTAGAGGGCCATCATCTCGGTGTTCATCTCGGCCCGCTTGGGGTCGGTGGCCTTGAGACCGGCGAACTTCTTCTTGAGCGCGTCCACCTTGGGCTGGATGCGCATCATCTTGAGCGAGGACTTCATCATTATGAGGCGCGTGGGCAGCATGAAGACATTGATGATGAGGGTGACGATAATGATGGACCAGCCCCAATTGCCGGCGCCCGGCCCGAGCAGGCCGCGCAGGAAGCGCACGGCCAGATAAAGCGGCTTGGCGATGACCGTGAACCAGCCGAAGTGGATGAGCGGCGCGAGCGATTGGCCGGTCGCCTTGCCGCCGGGGCCGATGGCGTGGATCGAGTTGAGCACATCGGTTTCTTTGGGGCCGGCGAAGAGGCGCAGATGCGTGACGCCGGTGGTGTCTCCCATGGCCAGGCCGATCGCCTGGGCGGGCTTCTTCTGGCTGTTGGGATTGGATGGGTCGCTGGGCAGCTCAACCTGGTGGTGCAGCGTCACCACCGTTGTGTTCTCGGGATCGTAGGGCAAAAAAGCCGCGGCAAAGTAGAGATCGGCGACGGCCGCGTAGGAGTAAGGCTCGTTGAGCGTGGCGTCCCCGCCGACCTTTGTTGCCTTGAGCGTGCCCTGCTTGCCGTCGAGCGACCAGGCGAACTGCGAAGACGCGGAGGTGAACACGGCTCCGTGGAATGACGGCTGAAACTCCTCCATGTCGCCTAACCCGGCCGGCCACGCCACCAGCGCGCGCACGGGCGCACCGTCGCGCTTCACCTCGGTGTCCACGGAGATCACGTAGCTCGAGTTGAAGTAGATGGACTTGACAACATCGAGGCCGCCGGCCGCGTAACGGAAAGTGATGGAGGCCGGCGCCATCAGCGAGCCGTTTGAATTCTTGGCGCCCGAAACCGTCACCCGATAGAGCGCCTGATTCAACCGGCTGGTGAGCGATGGATCGTAGGTGAAGTACGAGAGCGGCAGGCCGAACTTTGCGGCCACCTGCGTCTGCACCATGTCCAGGGGCTTGCCTTGGGAGTTCTTGTACTTCTTGAGGATCCAGTGCTCGATCTGCCCGCCGCGATTGGTGAGGACGATCTTGTAGAGTTCGTTCTCGACGGTAGTTTCGGTCTGCGAGGGAGCGACGATGGTGGGCGCCTTCGGCGGGACCGGGGCGTGAACCGCCCTGTTCGCCCTCGCGGCGCCCGAGGAAGACGATGCGGACGGAGCGGCCGCCGGAGCCGGCCTCGAGGTCTCCGACTGCGTCTGCGCGGGTGGAGGCGGCGCGGGTGGAGGCGGCGCGGTTTTGGGCTTCAGGAAATACTCGTAGCCCATGAAGAGCACAATCGCCAGCAGCATGAAGGCCATCGTGGAGCGCATATCGCCTCCACCGCCGCCGGAGCCCTGCGAGTGAAGATTGGGATTATGAACTTCGGGCAAAGGATGCTTCCTGTCGGTTTGAGAAGGTCAGCCTGTTAGGGCGCCGCTTCTTCTATGGTAACGGTTCGTGGGGGGAAGGCTATGCGCCGCGCCCTCCGGGAGCGAAATGCGGGGTCGGCGCGGGCGGAACGGGATCGAGCCCTCCGCGAGCAAAGGGGTGGCAGCGAAGTATCCTCATGAGCGCCAGGGCGCTGCCGCGCCAGGGGCCGTGCGTGGCGATGGCCACGGCCGCGTACTCCGAGCACGTGGGCAGATAACGGCACCCGCCGGGGAACACCGCGTGTACCGCCGGCGAAAGCCAGCGGCGATAGATGGCGAGCGTGGCGAGCAGGAAGCGGGTCATTGAGCGGGCTCCGCCGGGAGCGCGGACTCTGCCGTGCGCGCGGGCATTGCCAGGGCGCGAAGGCGGACGGCTTCGGCGTTTGCCTGTTCGAGAATACGCACGATCTCGGCTTCGAGTTTCGCAAAATCGGTGGTGAGCACAGCGCGGCGGGGATGAAAGATGAGATCGAAGCCCGGCGGCAACAAATCGGCGTGGCGGCGCAGCGCCTCTCTCATGCGGCGCTTGATGCGGTTCCGCTCGTGGGCCTTGCCCAGCACCTTGCCGGCAGTGAGGCCGACACGGGGAAGCAACGCGGGGCCATTGCTCGCATCGGGACTCGGGCCGATGCCGGGGTCGGCGGACCCGGCGGGATCGGGCGCGGTTCGCGGGGCGAGAAACCAGCTCATCGAAGCCGACTGGCGTTTGCGCGCGGCTGCATAAGCACGCTGATAGTCGGCGTGCCTGCGCAGGCGCACCCCTGTGAGCGATTGACGGCGGGGTGGCTGGAAAGATGCGGTCATGAAGTGTGCCGTAGGATCGTGCCGTGGAAATCTGGGCCGAAACCTCACGAAGCCTCACGAAGTTTTGATCGGCGCGTGCCGGAATCGGGTCTAAGCGAGGCGCCGGAGCCGGCTTAGTCGCGGTAGCCCGCGCTGACGGTAACGCGCTTGCGCCCGGCCGCGCGGCGGCGGCTGAGCACCGCGGCGCCGGCCTTGGTCTTCATGCGCGCCCGGAAGCCGTGGGTCTTCACGCGGTGGCGCCGGTTGGGTTGAAATGTGCGCTTGGGCATCGGGTTGCGCTCCTGCTTCGTGAATCGAATCTGGGCCTTAACGGCAAAATATAAGTGTATCGCAGAATGCGCCTCGAATCCAGCCCAAAAGCTCGATGACGAAGGCGATAACGTCTTCAGGCATCCCTTTGCGGCTGGTGCGAGTCAAAAAATTCATCGCCTAAAATTGGCGTGCGCGCCAGTGACTTCGGTCATATAAAGACAAGGCTCGATCGCCGCGTTAGTAATGACAGTCTCTAGTTTCACCGCCGGTGGTGCAACCGAACGCGAGTACAAAAACTTATGTGAATGGGGCGTTGCAATGACAGCCAAGTGTGCTACTATCGGACCCGTTCAGATAGTTCAGGCGTCCCTCGGTACGGATTGTTTATTCGCGCTCTTGGATCGCAAGTTTCAAGCGCAGATCAGCGGCAAACCGGCAACACGCAAATTGCGGACAGGCGCTTCGCCACCACGCGGCGCTAAGGAAGAGCCATTGCCCAAAAGCCGTAAATAGACGAGCCCCCTCAGGTGGCGCAGTCAAGGATTCGCACGATGGCATTTGCAACAACTACACCGGCTCCGGCACTCAATCCCTGGCTACAGATTCTGGCGGCCCTCGAGAAGAAAGTGATCCGTCAGTCGTTCGAGACCTGGCTTAAGCCCACACGCTACAGCCACGCGGCGGGACGCACGCTTTATGTGCGTGTGCCTTCGCCTGAATTTCAGCACATTGGCGACAAGTACGGCGACCTGATTCAGGAAGCCATCGACCTGCAGTCGCTCGATTTCGACGACGTGAGTTTTGTTACGGCGGACGAGGACCCGTCGATCCCGCCGCACCGCAAGGATGGCGGATTTCCGCCGGTTCCGGCGCACGCGGCCACCGCGCCGCCGCTGGCGCCTGCGCGCGTTCCCGAGCAGGCGCGCTTCGACTGGTCCACCGCCGCGCAGCTTAACCCGCGCTACACCTTTGACGCCTTCGTGATGGGCAACGGCAACCAGTTTGCGCGCGCCGCCGCGCTGGCCGTGGCCGAGCGCCCCTCGCGCGCCTACAATCCGCTCTTCCTGTATGGCGGCGTGGGCATGGGCAAGACGCACTTGATGCACGCCATCGGCCACGAAGTGAAACGCCGCCAGCCCATGGCCAGCATCTGCTACGTTTCGGCGGAAAAGTTTTTGAACGAGCTCACCACTTCGCTGCGCAACGACCGCATGACCAGCTTCCGCGACCGCTTCCGCACCGTGGACGTGCTCCTGGTCGACGACATTCAGTTCATCGCGCAGAAGGAGCGCACGCAGGAGGAGTTCTTTCACACCTTCAACGCGCTGCACGAGAACATGAAGCAGATCGTGATCGCCTCCGACCGCCCGCCCAAGGAGCTGGCGGAGATCGAGGACCGTCTGCGCTCGCGCTTCGAGTGCGGCCTGATCGCCGACATTCAGCCCCCCGATCTCGAAACCAAGGTCGCCATCCTGCAGAAGAAGGCGGAGAACGAGCAGGTGCAGTTGCCCACCGACGTGGCGCTGTTTGTGGCGTCGAATGTGCGCACCAACATCCGCGAGCTCGAGGGCGCCATGACCCGGCTCATTGCCTGGTGCCAGATGAACCGCTTGGAGATTACGCTCGCTGCGGCGCAGCAGTGCCTGAAGCAGTTCATCGACCTCCAGGTGCGCAAGATCACGATTGAGGCCATTCAGCGCGCCGTGGCCGAGCAGTTCGGCATGAGGGTCAGCGACCTGAAGCAGAAGAACAACTCGCGCAACGTGGTGGTGCCGCGGCAGATCGCCATGTACCTGGCCAAGCAGATGACCGAGGCCAGTTTGCCGGAGATCGGCCGCCAATTCGGCAACAAGCACCACACCACGGTGATGCACTCGATCGGCAAGATCGACGAGCTGCGCCGCACCGACAAGGACCTGCACCGCACGCTGAACAAGCTGCACGATCAGTTGAGCGCGTGAAGCTCAGTTGAACGAATAGGCAATCGCATCCGGACTGGCGTGAAGGCCGCGCGTAGCGCGTCCTTCACTGTTTTTGCCCGGCTGCGTAAATCGTCACCTGATGCGAATCTTCATGCACCTCACGGATGAGAAAATGCGCCGCGTCCTCGGCAATCGGCTTCGTCGCCGGCCGCCCCTTGCGGAGCAGTGAGTGTATCTGCGTTCGGTCCTGCCCGGCCGCTTCCGCTACTAGAGCAATTCCAGAGTAGGTGTATCCCGAAGAATCCGGCAAAATCTTCCCGCCCGTTTTGCAGTTAATTATGCCCCTTTGGCGCACAATTCTTAAGTAGAGGGTTAGGGGCATGGCACAGCCCGTCGAGGTCTGACAGCAGGCGAAGGAGAACGCGCCGCGATCTCGAAAAAATCCCTGCTTAACGGCCCGTGGTGGAAGTCCGGGTTTGAAAGGGCACGACTTTAGAGCATTTTCAGCGATAGCGTAAGGATCTCTGTGCCCCATCCATGCGACTCTTTTCTGTCGCATGGGTGGGATGGCACGATAATCGCATTACACGAACGGTGAAAACGCTCTAGTCGTGCCGTAAGTGGCCCAAAATCAGCGCGGCTTTAGCCGCTGAGGGAAGGTTTTTTGCGGAGTTTTCGACTTTCGCCACAGGCTGCTAGGCATCCTTTCTGAAGGTGGGGGGTGGGGTCGGCGCAAATCGCCCCATTTTTCAATGCATCGTGTATTGTAAGCCGCATGCAATGAGTTGCTTGCGAAATATGCCAGGTTATCAAGTAGTAAACAATAAATCCGATTTTAGGCAATTTTAGCCTCACTTAAGGCTGTTAAAGGTTGCTTAAGCTGTTTGAAGACAGTTCCGCGGCCAGCGGCCCGAACGAAACTAAAGAGGACACAGCAACCCTGGTTTCGCTCTAGGGGTGCCGAGGGATGGCCCGGCGCTAAGCGCTTTTCGCATCGCGCTGGTACGGCTGTGGGCACGCGGCTCTGAACCGTCGCAGCCAAGGCCATCACCTGCCGTGGCGCCGCATGAGCCGTTTCACCATACGGTGGCTTCCGCAGCCTTCGATCTGTCACCCTTATTCTTCCGTGCGCTTCGGCGTTGCTACCCGAGGTGGGACCAGGATGCGGTAATCCCGCTCGTCCGGATCTGTGGAGGGGCCTGTGAGCAATCATGGTCCCTACTCCGACTGGCTCACCGACCCGGTGACGTAAAGTCGATTGTGTAAAAGGCGAGAGGGTGTAAGTTGGCTTTGGCCTGACACAGCTAAAGCCGATCTCGAAAGGAGACTTACACCCCATGGCGAAGATTATCTCCATTGATGAACATTTCCAACACTTTCTCACCGGTTTGAAGGAGAGCTTCTGGGGCGACCTGGAAGCCAAGACCAAACTGGCGTGGAAGCGGTTCCTGGAGCAGGAATCGGAGCGGATGCGCGGCCTGTACGCGGGCTGTGGGGCTTACCAGCGGGCCCAGCGTGCTGCCGCCGGCTATCGCAACGGCTACTACGAGAGGGATTTCGTGACCCGCTTCGGCACCATCCGGCTGCGCATCGCGCGCACCCGGGGCAAGAGTTTCCTTCCCGCCGGTCTGGACAAGTTCCAGCGCCGGGCGCCGGAGGTGGCGATGCTGATTCGCGAGGCCTTTCTGCGCGGCATTTCCACCCGCCAGGTGGGCCGCGTGGTGGCCACGCTGACCGGCGAGACGGTCAGTGCGCAGACGGTTTCCAACCTGACCCGCGATCTGGACCGTGCCGTCGAGCAGTTCCATCAGGCCAGGCTGAACGACGAGTGGGCCTATCTGTTTCTGGACGGGGTAAATCTCAAGGTGCGCCAGCCCCCAGGACGCCAGTGTGTGCAGTGCTGGTGGCCTACGGCGTACGTCGGGACGGCACCCGGCAACTGCTCGGCTTTCTGCGCACCAAAGGCGAGGGCCAGGCCCACTGGGAGGCGCTGCTCAACGATCTCGACCGCCGCGGCCTGAAGGGCGACAAGCTGCTGCTGATCGTAACCGATGGATGTCCCGGTTTACCTGCCACCATCCAAACCGTGTACCCGCGTGCCGCGCACCAGCGCTGCTGGGTGCACAAGATGCGCAACATCCTGGAGAAGGTCCGCAAGCGCGATTACGACGCCGTCAAGGCCGACGCCCAGGCTATTTATCTGGCCAAAGGCCGCCGCCAGGCCGAGGCGGCCGCGCGCGCCTTTTGCCGCCGCTGGCGAAGCGACTATCCCACGGTCGTGCGACAACTGGAGCGCGACCTGCCCGAGCTGCTGGCCTTCTTCGTGTTTCCCAAACACCTGTGGCGCAAGCTGCGCACCACCAACATCATCGAGCGCTGTTTCGTCGAGGTCCGACGCCGTACCCGCCCCATGGTCTGCTTCGTCAACGTGCAGTCCGTGGACAGAATCATTTACTCCATCTTCCAGAGATTCAATCTGCAATGGAAAAACCGCACCCTCCGCGTTTTTACAAAAGCAGCTTGACATCACCGGACAAGAGTGGAGAAGTCTTTTCCAATCGAAGGATGAGCCTGAAGAGAGCGAAGGGTAGGCGAACCGGGTTTTGCCTTTCGATTTTTAAATTTCAATCAGATTAGCAGTCGTTGGGGCGG
>JBOGLX010000196.1:0-22863 GCA_050745765.1 Occallatibacter sp.
AGCCCATTCCTCCAGCGGGTAAAAGGCGCGCTCTCGGCTGATTTTGTGGCAGTGCTAAAGCCGCGCTCCGTCAAGGGCGCGAGCAGCCTTCCCAATTGCCCTATTCTGCTAGCAAATGTTACCCTTCGCGAAAAACTTTGATGGAAAACGCGGCTGGAAAATGCACACCGATCAATGATTGGCCTTACAATGGATTCGAGTCCTCATCCAGGAAAAATTTAATTCCCCATGCCTTCCAACGGGTTTCAGTCGCGATCAATGCGGACGCACGGCGTGCGCTCTTTGTTCAGTGTTTTCTCGAGCGATCTTGCGATCGATCTTGGAACGGCCAATACGCTGGTCTACGCGGCCGGCAAGGGCATCGTGGTGAATGAGCCCTCGATTGTCGCCATCAACAAAAACACAGGCGAAGTGGAGGCGGTAGGCAAGGAAGCCAAGGAAATGCTGGGGCGCACTCCCGGCAACATCGTGGCTATCAAGCCGATGAAGGACGGCGTCATCGCGGACTTCAAAGTCACGGAGAAGATGCTGAACTACTTCATCCAGAAGGCGCACAACCGCAAGATGATGGTGCATCCGCGGATCGTGATCGGCGTGCCTTCGGAGATTACCCAGGTGGAAAAGCGCGCGGTGGAGGACTCGGCTTATCGCGCGAAGGCCAGCGAAGTTTTCCTGGTGGAGCAGGCGATGGTGGCGGCGATCGGCGCGGGCCTGCCGATTACCGAGCCCAGCGGCAACATGGTGGTGGACATTGGCGGCGGGACGACCGATATTGCCGTGATTTCGCTTTCGGGAATCGTCTATTCGCGGTCGGTGCGGATGGCCGGGAACCAGATGGACGAGTCCATCATGAACTACCTGAAGCGGAAATATAACCTGCTGATCGGGGAGCGGACGGCGGAGCAGATCAAGATGGAGATCGGGTCGGCGTATCCGCTGGACAAGCCGATGACGATGGAGATCAAGGGCCGCAACCTGATTGAGGGCGTGCCGAAGACCATCACGATTGACGACGGGGAAATTCGCGAGTCGCTGGGGGAGTCGATTTCGACGATCATGAACGCGATTCGGGTGGCGCTGGAGCGGACGCCGCCGGAACTTTCGGCCGACATCAGCGACCGCGGCATTGTGCTCACGGGCGGCGGGGCGCTGATCAAAAACTTAGACAAGCGCATCCGCGAGGAGACGGGGCTGCCGGTGTCGGTGGCCGACGATCCGCTGGCCTCGGTGGTGCTGGGCACGGGCAAGATGCTGTCGGACTTCCGGCTGCTGAGGAAGATCAAGATCGACTAAAAGACAGGGAATAGGGAATAGGGAGTAGGGAGTAGCAAAACATGCTCCGGGCTCAGGGAGGCTCTGGATTTGGAAGCATGGCAAGGCGCGGGCTTTCCTGTTGTCCTGTTCCCTATTCCCTATTCCCTGGTTTTTATGGATTCCATTTTCACCCGCTATCGAAACCTCGTAGTGCTGCTTGTCATTCTGGTGGCGCAGATGATCGCACTGGGCGCGCAGGTGCGGCGCACGGCGTTGGGGCGGAATATGTTCGACCCGCAGGACCAGTCGGGGGTTCGGCTGATCCGTTTGTGGGCCAATGCCGTGGTGGCGCCGCCGGAGAAGGCGATCCACTATACGAAGTTGGGCGCGGTCGGGCTTTGGCGGGACTACATCGACCTCGAAGGCGTGCGCAAGCAGAACGCGCAACTGGAACAGACCGTGGGCAGGCTGCGGCTGGAGCAGGCGGAGCTTGTGCAGGACGCACAGCAGGGCCAGCGCCTGCAGGCGCTGCTGGGGTTTGAGGAGCACTACATTTATAAGACGCTGGCGGCGCAGGTTTACGGCTCCGGCGGCAACCAGCACTCGTATGTGTTCTACATCGATAAGGGCGAGGCCGACGGCTTGAAGCGGGACATGGCGGTGGTGACCGCGGAGGGCATTGTGGGCAAGGTGCGGGATGTATTTCCGCACTCGGCGCAGGTGTTGGCCATCAACGACCAGACCAGCGGGGCAGGGGTGATTCTGGCCACTACGCGGATTCGCGGCATTTTGCGCGGCAACGCCAACGGACAACTGGAGGTGGTGGGCGTGTCGGCGGACGAGCGCATCAAGCCGGGCGAGAAAGTGCTCACCGCGGGCGGCGACCTGATTTTTCCGCGCGGGCTGGCGGTGGGCGAAGTGGAAAAGGTTGTGCCGGACCCGGATCGCGACGGGTTGATCGACATTCTGCTCAAGCCGGCGGCGCATCTTGACCGGCTGGACGAAGTGCTGGTGATCACGTCGATGGAGCCGCGCTTCAGCGGCCAGCAGAAGCAGGACATTGCCGCCAGCGAAGCTGAGGACGGCGCGCAGGCCGCGGCCATCGAGACGCAGATTCAGGCGCAGCAAAAGGCGGCGCAGATTAACGCCGAGCGGCTGCCCAGCCTGATTGTGCCCAATGTGCCCCCGGACCAGCAGCCGATCGACGACAGCTCCAATCCGGGCGCGATGGCGGAGCCGCCGCAGCCTCTGCATCGGGACCAGTTCTCACCGCTGCCGGGGGACGCCGTGGTTCCGGGCGTGTCGGACGATATGCTGGGGGGCCGGCCGGCGGCCAGAACGGCCGCCGGGAAGAAGGCAGCCGCGCCCGCCGGCAGCACCGCGAAGCCTCACTCAGCCCTTCCGCGCGCGCCGGCTGCCGCCAAGCCTGCCCAGGCTTCGCCGGGGTCCCCGCGGACAGGTCTTAGTCCGCGGGGTGGTCCGCCGGGGAGGAATCCATAAACATGTCAGTGCTCGGCGCGGACTTTCGCCGCGATCTGGAGATCCGCCGCTATCCGATCCTGGTTTACGCGCTGGTGCCGCTGGCGTCGCTGGTGTTGCAGGCGTGGCTGCCGCGCGTTCTGGGCCGCTATGCGTGGTTCGACCTGCCGCTGGTGGTAACGGTCTACTTCGCACTGGGGCGGCGCAGCCCCATTCAGGGGACGCTGATGGGCGCGGTCATCGGGCTGTTCGAGGACGCGCTTTCGCAGCGGGCGATCGGCGTAAACGGGATTGCCAAGACCGTGGTGGGGTTTCTGGCGGCCTCGGTGGGCGTGCGCGTCGACGTCGAGAACCACGCCATCCGCCTGGTGCTCACCTTTCTGCTCTCGCTGCTTTCAAGCGCCATCTGCATCTTCATTTACCGCGTGCTGCTGGGATTGCAGTACGACTGGCAGTGGTTTACGGAGATCTTCATCGCCATGGGCAACTCGGTGGTGGCGGTGGCTTTGTTTCCGCTGCTGGATAAGCTGCAGATCAGGGAGTGAAGAGGCGCCGTGCTGCATTGGAAGGCCGGAACTGCGCGGTTGTTCGGCGTCTGCAGCCCTGAATACGTATTGCTGTGTATAATACGTATTACGAGGTTTTTTCGGAGGGTAAACATGCAGACCATCCGCGCAACTGAATTGGCTCGAAGGACCAGCGAGATTCTCGACCGGGTCGCCAACCGGGGAGAAAGCGTGGCCGTCGAGCGGAACCGGACCGTAATTGCCCAAATTGTGCCGCCGGAGCGAACGATGACCGCTGCGCAGGCCCTGGCGGGTCTGGAGGCTCGGCTTACGCCGGCGCAGGCTGCCGCCTGGCTACGGGAAAGCAAAGGGGACTTTGACGAAACGGTGCGCGACCCGTGGGCATGATCTTCGATAGTTGCATCTGGGTAGGGTTGAGAGCGGGACAGGTAAATCGGCAAGCGGTTTTGGCGGTTGCAGGCAATGAGCCTGTTTTCATCTCGGCCGTCTCGCTCGGAGAGCTGAATTTTGGACTCGAAGCCTGCTCCGATCCCGCGGAGCGGGCAGCTCGCTCGGCTTACCTGCGGCAGTTGGAAAGCCGTCCGGTGCTTAGCGTCACGAAATTTACCGCGGCAGCCTTCGGTGTACTCGCCGCTGCCGTCAAACATGCGGGCCGTTCCCCACGGCCCCGTTACAACGATCTCTGGATTGCGGCGCAAGCGATCGAACACGGATATGCGCTGTTGACTACGAATACCGAAGATTTTGCCGGGCTTCCCGGACTTCGGCTGGTGGCCCCATAGGCCACGCCGGGTTCTGGGTTTGGTTTTCGATTGGGCGCCGAGCGCAACGCGCACGAAGCGGGGAAAATAGATGCTCATGCCGGTCGCCGGACGCTCGTTGTTCCTCGGCACCCGATAGCAGCGGAAGTTAGGGCGCCCAATTTTGGCTAAACCAGCGGCGCGGACTGAAGAGCTACATGCCGGGGCCGTTGGGGTAGGCCGGCAAGCCGGGGGGTAGGGGTGGGAGGACTTTGGGGTGGGCTTCGATCTGCTGCATGAGCAGGTCTACGGCCTTCTGCAATTGCGGGTCCTGGCCCTGAGCCCACTTGTCGGGGGTGTCTTCGACTGTGATGTCGGGTTCGACGCCGTGGTTTTCGACGATCCACTGGCTGTTGTCGCCGTAAAGCGAGAATTCCGAGCGGGTGATGTAGCCGCCGTCCATGAGGGGAGTGTAGCCGCGGATGCCGCGGACGCCGCCCCAGGTGCGGGTGCCGACGACCGGGCCGAGCTTGTACCACTTGAAGTAGTAGGTGAAGATGTCGCCGTCGGAAGCGGCGTAGTGGTTGGTGACGCAGTCCATGTAGCCGTAGAAGACGTTGTCGGGGACGGTGCCGGGGGCCCAGTTGCGCGCCGAGTCCATGCCGGCGAGGATGCGCCGAAGGCGCTCGAGGATGATCTGGTCGACGAAGCCGCCGCCGTTGTAGCGGACGTCGAAGACGATGCCCTGCTTGCGGATCTGCGGGAAGTACTGGCGGACGAATTCGTTGAGGCCGGCGGCATCCATGTCGGGCAGGTAGACGTAGCCGATTTTGCCGCCGCTGAGTTTGTCGACTTTTTCGCGGTTGGTGCGGATCCAGTCGAGCTCGCGCAGGGCGAACTCGTTGGGGAGGGGCTGGACGGTGACTTCGCGGGCGCCGTCCATGGTGGGTTTGGAGTTGACGGTGAGGGTGGTGTTCTGGCCGGCGGTGTCAACGAAGAGCGAGTAAGGATTCTCGGGGGCTTTGAGATCGCGGCCGTTGACGGCGAGAAGGTAGTCGCCTTCGTGGACGTCGATGCCGGGCTCGGTGAGCGGGGAGCGGTCGGCCGGGTCCCAGTTGTCGCCGGGAAGGATGCGGGCGAATTTGTAGCGGCCGCTCGAATCGTCGAGCGCGAAATCGACGCCTAACGTGCCGACATTGACGGGGTGAAGGTCGGGCATGGCGCCGCCGCCGACGTACATGTGCGACTCGGAGAGCTCGCCGAACATTTCGCCGATGACGTAATTGAGGTCGTCGCGGTCGTTGACATAGGGCAGGAGGACTTCGTATTTGGCGCGCATGGCGGGCCAGTCGACGCCGTTCATGTCTTTCGAGTAGAAGTACGTCCGCTCCTGACGCCAGGCTTCGTTGAACATCTGCTTCCATTCGGCGCGGGGATCGATTTCAGCGCGGAGGCCGGAGAGATTGAGGGCGCCTTCGCCGGCGTGGTGCGGCGCGGCGGCGGGCGCGGCGGCGACGATGCCGTACTTGTGCTCGGGTTGCTGGTAGAGAAGCTTTTTGCCGTCGGCGGAGAGGACGAAGGTGTTCGATCCGGTGAGGAGGACGGAGTCCTTGCGCTTGTCGAGGTCGTAGACGTGGATCTCAGGCGTGAGGCCGGGGAGCGGTCCTGAGAGGCCGCCGGTAGGGGCGGATGAGTAGTAGACAAAGCCCTCGGCGGCGGCGAGATTGCCGAGATTGCCGGGTGGGGTGGGCAGGACGACGATGCGGTCCTGAATTCCGGCGAGATCGATGCGGAAGGGCACTTTCTTTTCCGGCTTCGATTCTTTTTTGTCCGCTGGAGCGGATTTTTCCGTCGATTCGGGCTGGGATTCGGCGGCGCCGGCGGAGGCTGTTGTGTCCGGCGATGGCTTGATGGTGACTTCGTCGCTTTGCGGGGCGAAGGGCGAAGGCTCATCGGCGCGGAGAGTGATGGCGTAGACCTTGGCGGCCTGGGGGTTGGAGAACTCGGCGTCGTAAACGCCGAGGACCTCGTTGTAGGTGCGGAAGGAGATGAAGTAGAGGTACTTTCCGGTGGGATCGAAGACAGGGTCGAAGGAGGGGTAGAAATCCGTGGTGGCCGCGGTGATCTTGCTGTCGGCGAGGGAGTAGAGCTTGATGACGGGGTAGGTGTTTTCCGGGGTCCAGCCGTAGGCGATCCACTTGGAGTCGGGCGACCAGGAGTAGTTGAGGATCTCGGCGTACTTGGAGTGGTCGATGAGGACGGGTTTTTTGTCGTGGATGTCAATGTAGTGGAGGTTGCAGGAGCTGTCGGCCCAGGCCAGCTTGGTGCTGTCGGGCGACCAGACGGGAGGCATGAGGAACGGAGTGCCGCCGGTGGTGATCTGCTGTTCTGGGCTCGTATTTCCGGGACTCGTGTTTCCTGGCCCGAGGCCGTTCTGGGGGCGGATGTAGATGGCCTGCTCGCCGCTGCGGTCGGAGACATAGGCGACCCAGCGGCCGTCCGGGGACCAGGCAACGTCTTCGCGGCGGATGCCGGGGTCAACGGTGAGGTCGCGGATGGAGCCGTGCTCGGCGGGGACGGTGTAGACGCGGCCGCGGGCGGTGAAGGCGGCGCGCTTGCCGTCGGGCGAGATGGAGAAGGAATCGATGAGGTCGGAGGTGGAGGCCCAGTGGTTTTGGGCCTGATCGAAGTCGCCTTGGACTTGAATGTCGAGCTTGCGGGATTTATCGCTCTTGATGTCGTAGACGTAGAGCCAGCCGGCGTACTGGAAGACGATTTGATCGCCGTTGAGGCTGGGCCACTCGACGTCGTAGTCGGTGAAGTGGGTGAGCTGGCGGACGTCTTTCGACTTGATGTCGAGCGAATAGAGATTGAGGCGATGATCGGGGCCGCGGTCGGAGACAAAGTAGACTTGGTCGCCGCCGGTCCACATGGGAAAGGTGTCGGTCCAGTCGTCGTGTGTGAGCTGCTGGAACTCATGGGTTTTGAAGTTCCAGAGGGAGAGCTTCTGGGCCATGCCGCCGGTGTACTTCTTCCAGGTGCGGAAGTTGCGGAAGATGCGGTTGTAGACCATCTGGGAGCCGTCGGCGTTGAAGGCGAGGAGTCCGCCGCGGTCGATGTCGAGGCGGGTGGGCAGGCCGCCATCGGCGCTGACGGACCAGAGCTGGCCGAACCAGTCGTTAAAGGTGTTGCGGCGGGAGAGGAAGACGATGCGCTTGGAGTCGGGGGTCCAGGCGATGACTTCGTTGTTGGGGCCCATGCGCTCGGGGACGGGGCCGATGTCGGCAACGAAGGTGAGCTGGCGGGGCTGGCCGCCTTCAGCGGGGATGACGTAGACGTTGAAGTTGCCGTCGTACTGGGCGGTGAAGGCGATCCACTTGCCGTCGGGCGAGAAGTGGGGGAAGTACTCGAGGCCGGGGCTGGTGGTGATGCGGCGGGCTACGCCGCCGTCCGTGGTCGAGAGCCAGAGATCGCCGGCGTAGCTGAAGACGATCTGGTTGCCGTGAATGTCGGGGAAGCGGAGCAGGCGGGCTTCGGTCTGGGCTTGTGACGAGGCAGGGACGAGACAGGCAACGGCGACAGCGAGGGCCGCGGCAAGGGTGGCCATCGGCCGGGGAAGCGCAAATGTCAAAGTGAACCTCCGGGGGAATCCTCCGCGCACAGACTTGAATGGAGATAATCGTACACCGGTGAATTGGGGAGGGCGGACCTGGGTCGCTTTACCCCCGAACTCTGGCGTCCCGCTCCCGGAGTCTCTGACCCATCTCGATCCTTAATTCACCGTAGGCGTTTTCGTAATTTTCCTGCCGCGCATTATCCTACCTGCACCCCGTTTTTCTCGGCCCTCCGCCCACATCCGCCTGTTATCATCCTCCGATAAGCCTGCTTCCGAATTCCTCGATGAGGTAAATCCCATGCATCGCTTCCGGCTTTGGTCTCTTGCCTGCGCGCTCTTCGCCGCCTGCGCGCTCGCCGCCCCAATCGTTCTTGCCCAACCCGCGGAAACCATCTCGCTCACCGTCAACGCCGCCCACTCGCAGGAGAAGATGCTCTACGTCCACGAGGTCATCCCCGCCAAGCCCGGCCCCATGCGCATTTACTATCCCAAGTGGATTCCCGGCGACCATCAGCCCTCCGGCCCCATCGCCGACCTCAGCGGCCTTAAATTCACCGCCGATGGCAAGGCAGTTCCCTGGACCCGCGACCTCCTCGACGTCTTCACCTTCCACATCGACGTCCCCGAAGGCGCCACGCACATTGACGCCAGCTACGACATCATCGAGCCCGACGGCGCCTCGGCCACCGACAAGCTCATGGTCCTCGAGTGGAACGAGGTAATCCTCTATCCCGCCGTCCCGCCCGCCAAAGAGCTCACCTACAACGCCAAACTTACCCTCCCCGACGGCTGGAAGTTCGGCACCTCGCTCCCCATCGATAGCCAGACCGGCAACGAAGTCACATTCAAGCCCATCAACCTCGTCCTCCTGGTCGACTCGCCCGTCATCGCCGGCGAGTACTACCGCGTCATCGACATCACGCCCCCCGGCGAGCCTATCCATCATGAAATCGACATGGCTGCCGACAGCGAAGACGCTCTCGACATGAGCCCCGCGCTCGTCAAAGGCATGACCAACCTCGTCGCCGAGGCCGGCGCCCTCTTCGGAACGCGCCACTACCGCGACTACCATTTTCTGCTCGCGCTCAGCGATCACGTCCAGCACTTCGGCCTCGAGCACCACGAATCCAACGACAGCCGCCTGCCCGAACGCGCCCTCCTCGGCCCTGAAGCCGGCATGATCGTCGGCGGCATTCTGCCCCACGAGTACGTCCACTCCTGGAACGGCAAATTCCGCCGCCCCGCCGACCTCACTCCGCCCGCCTACGAGCAGCCCGAGGAAACCGACCTCCTCTGGGTCTACGAGGGCCTCACCGACTACCTCGGCCCTATGCTCGCCGCCCGCAGCGGCCTCTGGACCCCCGACCAGTACCACGAATACCTGGCCAGCATCTCCGCCATGCTCGGCCCCGGCCGGCCAGGCCGCACCTGGCGTCCGCTCATCGACACCGCCATCGCCGAGCCCATGTCCGGCGGAGGCTTCGCGCGCGGCTGGATGGGTTGGCGCCGCGGCACCGACTACTACGACGAAGGCGACCTGCTCTGGCTTGAAGTCGCCACCATCATCCACCAAGTCACCAACGGCCAGAAGTCCATCGACGACTTCTGCCATCTCTTCCACGGCGGCCCCAACGACGGCCCCCAGGTCAAGACCTACACCTTCGACGACGTCGTCAACGCCCTCAACCAGGTCGCCCCCTACGACTGGGCCAAATTCCTCCATGAGCGCCTCACATCCACCTCGCCCGACGCCCCCACCGGAGGCATCGAGAACGGCGGCTGGAAAGTCGTCTTCAACAGCAAGCCCATGCACCTCGGCGGCCGCCGCGGCAACGCCGGCGCCGTCTACTCCATCGGCCTCCAGCTCGGCCCCGAGGGCACAGTCATGGATTCCATCGTCGGTGGCCCCGCCTTCAAAGCCGGCATCTCTTCCGGAATGAAAGTCATCGGCGTCAACGACCGCGTCTACGCGCCCGACCTGCTCCAGGACGCCATCAAAGCAACCGCAACCTCCGACGCGCCGATCAGCTTACTCGTAGTCGACGACAGCTACATCAAAACCTGCGTCATCCACTACACTGGCGGCGAGCGCTACCCGCACCTCGTCCGCGACGAGTCCAAACCGGATTACCTCGACGACCTGATCAAGGCCCACGCAGGCAGCTAAGGCTGTTCCACGGTTGCTGTACCCAAAACTCCGTGCCCCATCCATGCGACTCTTTTCTGTCGCATGGGTGGGATGCCACGACATCTGGTCATAGCAATCCCTGGATTCGCCTAAAAAAATCCCCTCCTGCCTGCGTGGCTTCCAATTGCGGCACAGGGGAAATTACATTCCTTCAGACAATCAAATGAAGCGCTTTTCGGCCGTCGATCGCCGCACCCGCCGCAGCAGGCGTAATTCAGGTCACCGGATCTCTTCGTGCAGTTGGCGCACTAATTCGGAGGTAATATGCGGCTGGCCCGGGCGCGCGGGAAGCAGCGGAATGCCGTTGCGCATTTTGTCCTGGGCCGTTCGGGACCCCATCGCCTGCCGCGCCAGCGAGGAGACGATCTCGCCCACGCTCCTGCCTTCGCTCGCCGCCATCTCTTTGGCGGCAGCGAGCACGTCGTCATCGATGTCCAAAGTAGCGCGCATAGGCTCTCCGCCAAGAAACGATACATCGAACTTCAACTGAGATCAAAACGCCTGGCCCCTATTTATCCTCATCCGCCGTCAGCCGGAACGTAATCGTCCCCCAGAACAGCCTCGCCCTCATCTGCACCGGAATGTGCCGCTGGTCGTCCGTATACCAGATCCAGATGTTCCCGCGGTTCTTCACCACCCCCGCGTCCGCTGTCGGCTGCACCCGGATGGTCTTGAACGTCCCCATCGGCGTCTGCACCTGCTCCAGCCCCTCCACCTTCATCGTCACTCGCACCGTGCGCTGCGCGTCGGCGACAGGAACCACGAAGTTGTGCCCCACTGTCAGCGGCTGCGACGCCGTGTAGAAAATCCCCGTCAGCAGGTCTGTCAAACAACCCGGAATCGGCGACTCAACGTGCTTCGTCTGCCCGTTCAGCAGGTTCTTCTGGTCCAGGAACGACTTGCCCGCCGCGTAGTCCAGCCGCAGCGTCGAGTTCACCTGCCGCCGGCCCTCGACCGTCTGCTTGTCGAACTCGTACGAGCAGCCCGTCTTCCGGTCAAACGTCGACTCGAACCGGTCGTTCACGTGGAAGAGCAGATTGATCGCCTCAATCGTGTACGCATTCGCCGAAATCTTCTCCCGGTCCCCCGCCGCCTCAAAGTGAATCACCGCAGTCCCCGCGGGAAACACCCGCCAGTCCACCGAATACGTCAAAGTCTGCTTTTGCGGAAAACTGAACCCCGCTTTTGGCGGAGCAAGCGGCGACGCCGCAGGCTGCGGCGTCTGCTGGCTGCCGGCCAGGGACGCCAGCGCCAAAGCGCACAAAATGGCCGGTGCATACCTATGCGTCTTCAACGTCGGGCGCGGCTCCTTGTCAATTGACCCCTTTATCGGCAGAAAGCGCTCACCGGACGCCCGGCGGAAACTTTTCTAGCAGTTGCGGCAGAAATAGAAGGCTCAAATAGAGAAGCGCGGCCCCTAAAGCTGCATTGTACTCGCGGTGCTTCAGGTAAAGTCTAAAATGGAACCCCTGCCCCCGCGCATCCTCTTCACCGCCCGATCCCCGCGCCGCCGTCAATCTCGGAAGCAGCCGCGGAACCCGTCTCGAATACTCGTCGAACCCCGCAAACGCCGACCTCAAAAATCGCTCCTCCGACGCAATCGTCGGAACATAAATAATCGCAAACCCCGCCGCCAGCACCACTCCCACCAGCCAGCTCCCCAGTGCCGCCGCAAACCCCGCCGCCATCAGCATCGACCCCAAATACAGCGGGTTCCGCGTATGCGCATAAGGCCCGGTCACCGTCAGTTCCCGGTTCTTCTTCACGTACCCAGACGCGTACCCCCGCAGCCAGAGCCCCGGCACAACCAGCGCCAGACTCCACGCAATCGCCTCCGCTCGCGGCGCCCTCTGCCACAGCTCAAACAGATAAAGCCCCGCCGTCAAAAACCCCAGCGGCACGCGAATCCTGCGCGCAATCCTCTGCCATCGCTCCATGGCGCCGTTTAGACTACCACCCTGCACAGAAAGCTCCAGAAGACCGTGCCTGCGCGTCCCGGAGGGACGCTGAGAGATTAGCCCAGGACGAGTCCGCCACAGCGGACGCAGTCCTGGGAATCCGTTTCCCAATAGCCCGTGCGTCCCGGAGGGACGCTGCGAAACCCTTGGTGACGACTTTCGAGAGGGCTTGTCGAAAAGGGCCTCGCCTTTGGACCGAGGGTACAGATGTACTCATCACGCATCTCCCTCCATCAACTCATCTGCCGCCTTCAGCACCTCATCCGGCGTAATCGTCAACAGCCCGGCCTCCGGTTCCGCCCGCCGCGAGTGATCCCGCCGGCTGATCGGGCTGCGCAACACCCTGGCCCGCGTCCCGAACGGCCCGTTCCGCGTCGGGTCCGTCGGCCCATAAATCCCCACCACCGGCCTACCCAGCGCGCAAGCCAGGTGCAGCGGCCCACTATCCCCGCCAATGGCCAGCGCCACCCTTCGCGTCAGCGCGATCAGTTGCGCCAGCGTGGGCGCCACCGCCGTAGCCGCGCCGTCCGTCGCCCGCGCCACGGCCTCGGCCAGCGCCTCCTCGCCCGGCCCTGTGTTCACCAGTACGCACATTTCCCGCTCCACCAGTCCGCGCGCCACCTCCGCATACCGCTCCGGCGGCCACCGCTTCGCCCCCCAACCCGCCCCAGGGTTGATCAACGCTACCGCTCCGCCGCATTCCGCGAGCAGCTCATCGCACCAGATCTCTGCCGCCGGGTCCACGGGCAGCAGCGGCGTCACGGCCGTCAGCTTATCCCCAGCCACAGCCGAAGCCAGCTCCACATCCTGCTCGATCACGTGCGCCCCGCGCGTGGCCACGCGCTCATTGAACAGCCACCGCGCCGCCCACTCCCGCGGCTCCCGTTCGCCGATAATCCTCTTCGCCCCTGAAAGCCGCGCAATCCCCGCCGACCGCACCGCACCCTGAAAATCCACCACGGCGTCGTACCCCGCCGCCCTCAGTGCCCCACGCAGGTCCCGAATCTCCCCCAAAGTCTTCCCGCTCAGCGGCCGTCGCCCCCACTCCTTCGCCGGCGCCAGCCAAATCCCATCCGCCAGCGGCTGTCCGGCTTCTCGCGCGGGATTGTTTTCTACTCCCTGTTCCCTATTCCCTGTTCCCTGCTTTTCGACCCCTGACCCCTGAACCCTGTTTTCTATTCCCTGTTCCCTATTCCCTATTCCCTGCTTTTCGGCCACCACTGCAGTAAGCAGTCCCCGCCATCGCGGTTCCACCACCCAGTCGATCCGCCACTCCGGATGCGCCTGCCTGAGCGCCGTCACCGCCGGCAGCGCATGGAGAATGTCGCCCATGGCGCCCAGACGCACCACGAGCAGGCGAAAATTGGCTCGATTGCACAAACTTAAATTTTCGCACAAGGCCGGCCGTGTGAATCGGTGGTTCGCGCCTCGCTGGAGCGCCCTGCTTCATCGATGGTCTTTGAACCGATCACTCCTTTTCGCTCAGCAGAGTTACCTCAAGCAGCAGCCCGTCGCCGTCGATCCGCGCGTACACGCCTCTCAAGTCCGAAACCAGGTAATCTGCCGCCTCCAGCTCTTCCGCCCGATGCGAAAACGTAGTAGCCACCACCGTGCATCCAGCCGCCCGTCCCGCCTCCGCGCCCGACGGCGCGTCCTCGAACACCACGCACTCCCGCGGCTCGAGCCCCAGCAGCTTCGCCCCCTTCACAAACGGCTCCGGATGCGGTTTCCCATGCGTCACCTGTTCCGCCGTCACCAGCCTCCGCGGTCCCGGAATCCCTGCCCCCGCCAGCCGCGCAAGCGCCAACTTTTCTGTCGCGCTCGTCACCACGGCCCACCGGTCCGCCGGCAGAGACGTCAGCAGTTCCATCACGCCAGGCAGCACGGTCAGCCCGTCGTTGTCGGCGATCTCGAAGTCCTCAACGATCTTCAGCTCCGCCTCCACGTCGCGCTCCGGGCACAACGCCCTCAGCGTGTCGATCGCCCGCCGCCCATGCGCAATCTGACCCGCCCGCGCCGCATCGATCCCGCGCAGCGCCGCCCATTTCCTCCAACTGCGCTCCACCGACCCGATCGAGGAGATCAGAATCCCGTCCATGTCGAACAAAACGCCTTGGCAATGGATTGAAACTGGCGGGCAAGCCGCTAATGAAACCATGGATTTATTGTATCGGCTGGCTGATTTGCCGTTTGGCCGCCATCGTCGCCCTGGGCTCGGCAAACGCAGCCCGCGGCGGCTCCGTCAGCGTCACCTCGCCCGTCACCTCACGTTTGACCGCGTGCCGCCGCCCATTCTCCTGAGCCTCCGCGTCTCGAAGCGTAATCGTCCTGTGGCCAATCTCGGCGTCGCCCGCAAACTTCCAGAAGCGCCGCAGGGCTGGCGGAACGGGCTCCCGCCCTGGGTCCCGTCTCGTCCGGCTGGCCGCATTCGCAACTCTGGCGCCTTTCACGGCGCCGCCGCGCGGCAGCGGGAAATCCATAGCCTCAACCGCACCCTGCCGCCACTCGAAGTGAAGCGTCCCCGCGGCCGAAGCAACCAGATTCTGCGCCGTAAGCCCCGAAAGCTCGATCTTCCCCTCCGCATCGACCGGCCCGCCGCTCCAGCGCATCCCCAGCAGCCGCCCCATCTTGGGCGCGCTCAACCCCTCGAACTTCGCCTCCAGCGCATACGCGGGCTGGCCCTCGTCGGTGGCAGGCTTGGTCAGCTTTCCCGTCAAATGCATCCGCCCGCCAAGAACCCCCGCATCCAGGCTCTCGATCCTGGCCCCGCTGGGCAAAATCCGCAGCGTGACCGCCGGCTCTCCCAGCGTCACCCCACCCAGCTCCAGCGAATCCGCCTTCACCGTCCCGTCCAGCTCCGGCCACGCCGGCGCCGACGACAGGTGGAGCCGGTCGATCAGCGCCGTAAACAGCGATGTCGGCTCCCGCGCTCCCAGCAGCGCGCTTTGAAGCGCCTCCGCATCCAGCTTCCCGAATTGCACCTCAAAATGAGCAGGGCAAGCTCCACCGCCCGGATGCGGCTGGCAGTCTCCGGGCAGCGTCAGGCTCCCCGTCCCCTTCAGGGCCCCATAGCTGAACTCCACCGGCTCCCAGCGCGCCTGGCCGTCCGCCAGGTGAAGCGTAGCCTGCGCGATTAGGACGCGGTGCGCAAGGTAATCTGCCCGCCAGTTCGCGTCGTGGATCGTCAACGTTCCGCTCACCCGGTCCCTGGCCGGCAACGGAGCGTCCGGATCGTTCTCTCCGTCAGCCTCCACTGCTCCGATTCCCACCCCCGCCGCCGGCGACTCCTCCGCCGTCTGCGTAGGCAGCCACGCGCCCTCCGCATTCAGCGCCACGGCCACCGGTCCCCCCGTCAGCGATTCCAGCGCATCGACCTTTTGAACGCCCGCGGCATGGGCAAACTCCCGCGCCCACTGAAGGCTGGCCTCGCCGCGAATGCTTAACTCGTAGCCCCTCAGGTTCAGTTGCGGCACAAACGTCAGCGGAGCCGCCGCACCCGCCGGAATGTTCACCGTTGCCGTGAGCGCAAGCGGACCCACACCCCCGTTCCTGCCGTCCGTTTGCCCTCCAGCCGTCGCTTCCGGCTCCAGCGTTATCCGCGCGGCCTGGATCGGCCTACTCAGGCCGTCTCCCGTTAGCTGAAAACCCGAGACGGTGAAGCTGCCGGTGAGAGGCAAGCGCACGGCTGCGGGAGTTTTGGACAACTCCCGCCCGCCCTGCGCCCGCCCGCCGTGCGCCCGCCTGCCTAGCCTGGTCGCTGCCGAACCGGCTGGTCTCACCCCGCCGTCCCCGGTGTACGTCATCTTCCCGCTCACCGTTCCCGCGACGCTCAAGCTCGGATCGATTCCGCTACGGATGGTGCGCAAAAAGTCCAGCCCCGCGTCCAGCGGGATCTGCTCCAGCGCCAAAGTCAAGTGCGGCCCCTCACCTTCGCCGGGCATGTCCCCTGCCAGCCGCACATGTCCGTCGCCCAGCGGCGAGTTGCAAACCAGGCCCTCCACCGAGCGATGCGAATAGTGATAGACAAATCCGCAATTGGCGTCAAAGTCCAGCGGCTCGGCCGGAGCGAACTCCGCACGGTGTACTCCCGCAGCCTGCAATCGCGTGGTTATGTGCGCCGCGTCCGCCGTCCCGTTCACGTGCAGCTCCGCGGTCAGGTCGCCGCGCCAGCCGGGGTCGGAACCGATCAGCAGCCGCGAAAGCTGCCCCAGTTGCGCCTCGCTCCACTCCAGGTCCACGTGCAGCGGCATCTCGCGCAGCTCCGGCGCGCTGTGCAGGCTCGCTTCCAGCCGCAGAACCCCCGTGTCTTCCTGATCCAGGCTCACGTCCGTCCGCGCCGGTTGGCCTCGCAGCCGGATGTGCCAGTCCCCCGGCGCTTCCTGCCAGAACGAGAGATCGGCGTTCACAATCGAAAACGGCAGCTTCTCTACCCCCTCCTTGAAGTCGATCCGCGAGTTGGTCGCTTCAAGGTAGGGCAGCCGCACCGCGTGCCGCGCCGGCTCGACGGCCGCTGCCCCGGCTTTCCACCCCACGGACGAAGACCTGTCCGCGGGGACCCCGGCGGCCTTGGCGTTTGCCGTCCTGAACAGCGAATCCAGGTTCCATCGCCCGTCCGGCATCCGCACCAGGTTCAGGCTGGCCTCGTCCACGCTGATGCGCCCGATCTTCAGCCGCCCGCTCCACAAAGGCAGCAGCCGGAACGCCGCCGTCACCGTCTCGGCGTGCAGCGCCGGCTCATACCCGTAGGCCGGGTCGCCCTCCACCACCAGGTTCGACAAGATAAACCCCGGCCACGGCAGCAGCCGCAGCCTCACTCCCGACAGATGGACCGGCCGCCCCAGCGACGACGAGATCAATTCGGTAATCTGGCTCTTATAGCGGTTGATGCTCACCATCGGCGGCACGATCAGCGCCGCAACAAGCACCGCCGAAGCCCCCAGCACCATCCACAACCGCCTGCGCTTCCGCCGCCGCTTCAGGTCGTCTTCGTCCCGCTTTAAGTCCTCTTCGCTCATGGTTCTTTAAATAGACTATTCCGTCCCACGTCCCTTACAGGGAATCTCCGAATAAGTCGCCATTTTGAAAGGGCGCGGCTTTACAGACTGCGGAAAAGCCCGGATTGAGCAAGGCTCTGTGTCAGGGCACGACTTTAGTCGTGCCGCAAGCGCAACAAAATTAAGGGCGGGCTTTAGCCCCTGAGGGAATGATGGCTCCGAAAACACGAATTGTTCAGAGCTTCCCTAACGAATCACGTGAAACGTCCGCGCCCACCGCGTGTCCGTAAAGAAATGCAGCACCACATGCCCCATCCACGCCACCCGCGCGCCCATCCCCGTCTCGTTGTACTCATCCTCGGGCGTCTTGAACGACCAGTAGTTGAACAGCGGCCGCCCCGCGATGTTTGCCCGCGGCACAAATCCCCAGAACCGCGAGTCCAGGCTGTTGTGCCGGTTGTCGCCCATCATGAAGTAGTGGCCCGGTGGAACCACCAGGTTCCCATCCTCCACGTAGGTGGGCATGGCTACAGACCACGCATCCGTCGCCCCCATTGCCGGCGACATCGGAACCTCCGGAAAATCGTCCACGTATTGCACATAATTATCCGGCGTAGTGGGCTGCGCGTGGCCCATCGGCTGGGCCACGCCGTTAATGTAAACAATCCCGTCGCTCAGGTGAATGTGGTCGCCCGGCACCCCGATCAGCCGCTTCACCAGGTAGAGATACTGCGGCTTGCCGTTCACCAAATCCGGCACCGGCTTTTTAAAAACAACCACATCCCCACGTCGCGGCTGGCGATAGTAGACCAGCGGCATCCACTTCGCCGTCGGCGCCAGCGTGGTGCGGTCCACCATCAGGTGATCCCCGATCAACAGCGTCGGCTCCATCGACCCAGACGGAATCACAAAATTCTGCGCGATAAATGTCTGTATGAACAGCAGCACTGCAAGCACCGAGCAGATGCTCGCAATCGCCTCAAACGGCGTCTCTTCAACCCTAATCTGGCCAGCTGCCGGTTCGGGCTGTGCAGCCGCCCGCGTCCGCCTCTCCGCAACAACTGCGCCGCTGCCGCGAGTTTTGTTCTTCGCCATTCCCTCTCCCGCCGCGTGGGCTCTCCCGCCCCATTCCTGCGCGGCTTCTCTGCAAATCGCGCCCAGTTTTGGCAATCTCCCTCAAAAGGCGAGCGAGCAAGGCCTTGTAACAGGGCACGACTTTAGTCGTGCCGCAAACGCTACCATAAGACGTTCGGGCTTCAGCCCCTGCGGGAAGCCTCGGCTCCAGGTCCGCTCTCGCTACTCCAGTTTCTCGCATCCGCCTACTGAATCACGTGGAAGGTGCGATCCCATCGCGTATCCGTAAAGAAATGCAGCGCCACGTGACCCATCCAGGCCATTCTCGCCGCTATCCCAGGGGCCTCGAGATCTGCTTCCGTCGCCTTGAACGACCAGTAGTTGAAGAGCGGCCGCCCCAGGATATTCGCCCTCGGCACAAACCCCCAATAGCGCGAATCCTCGCTGTTGTGCCGGTTGTCGCCCATCATAAAATACTCGCCCGGCGGAACCACCAGGTTCCCATCCTTGACGTAATTGGGAAAACTTACGGCCCACGACTCGGGCGTTTCACCCGGAATAGCCACTGGCGGCACGGCAGGAAAATCGTCGAGAAACTCCGAAAAATTCTCCGGCGTGGTGGGTTGCGCGTGCGGCTGCGGCTGGGCTACGCCATTAATGTACACAACGCCGTCGCTCAGATGAAGCCGGTCACCTGGAACGGCGACAAGCCGCTTCACCAGGTATTGATATTGGGGCTTCCCCTGCACCATATCCGGCACGGGTTTTTTGAACACGATCACGTCGCCCCGCCGCGGCTCACGGTAATAGACCAGCGGCATCCACTTCGCCGTGGGCGCCAGCGCGATGCGGTCCACCACCACGTGATCGCCGATCAATAGCGTCGGTTCCATCGATCCCGAAGGGATCACCATGTTCTCCGCAACGAGGGTGTGAGCGAACAGCAAAACCACCAGCACGGCAAAGATACTCGCGACCGCCTCAAAAGGCGTCTCCTCAACGGCCTTTCGGGTAGACCGGTTTCGACGCGCAGCTTTCCCGGCCGCGTTCGCCGAACCCCCTCGCGTTTTCCTCATAGTCATCCAGCAAGCCTTTTTCGATAGGCTTCAGTGCACTACCGTGAAAATCCGTCCCCAGCGCGCAAATCCGTCGATCTTCTCGCGCAAATCCTCATCGTGTCCGAGTCTATCATTCGCGACCTTACCCGAATCGCTGCCCTCGGCGCTGCCGCCGTCGTCCCCCGAAGCGCTCCTCAGCGAGAAGTAAATAATCAGAGGCGTGGCCACGATCGCATCGCGCGGCACAAATCCCCAGTAGCGCGAGTCGTCGCTGTGGTTGCGGTTGTCGCCCATCACAAAATACTCGCCCTCGGGAACGGTCAGCTCGCCCTTGTGCGTCAGGCTCTGCATCTGCCTCCACCAGTCGGGATCGACCGCCGGATCGTTGTATATCTTTGCCGGAAAATTCCCCTCGCCAGTCCCCGCTCCCGGCGCAAAGTATGCATAGGGCTGGCTCACCGCCGCACCGTCGATGTACACGCTCCCGTTCTCAATGCGCAGCCTGTCCCCCGGTATAGCCACCACCCGCTTCACCAGCAGCGGCGGCTCCGGGTGATGAAAGATCACAATGTCCCCCCGTCGCACATTGCGATAAGGCAGTAGATGCCGCCCGATCGGTCCCGCCGGCGCCAGCTCCTGCTTGTTGCACAGCAGAAAATCGCCCACCAGCAGCGTCCGCTCCATGCTCTCCGAGGGGATCAGGAACGGCTGCATGACGAATGTCAGAATGAAAAGAGCCACCACAATGGTCCGCAGCAGCGAGGCCAGCGCTTCCGGCGCCGTGGGCAACAGTTGGAGCAGATCCGTCCATCTTTTCCCGGCCGCGGCGCCCACTCCGGCAGACGCACTCATGGCGCGGCCTGTCCTTCGGACTCTTCGCCAGGCTCCGCCGGTTCGGCCGGTTCGGCGCCGCCTGCGACGCCCTCAGCGTCTAACCCGCCGATCCCGCGCAGCCCATCCAGCGCTCTTCGCGCCGCATCCTGCTCCGCCCGCTTCTTGGTGCTGCCCGTTCCCCGCGCCAGCGGCTTCTCCCGTGACGCCAACAGCCCCTCCCGTGACGCCAGCGGCCGCTCCCGTAATTTGTCCGGCTCGCCCGCGGCGGCCCGCACCCGCACCTCCACCAGAAACCGCTTGCGGTGATCCGGCCCGCTTTCCCGCCGAATCCGGTAAACTGGCACGCCAAGGTGTGTGGCCTGCAAATGCTCCTGAAGCGCCGATTTGTAGTTGCCCAGCGCCGCGCCCGTGCGCACCTCCTCGGCCAGCAGTTCCGCCGCCTCGCCCATCACCCGCGACCCCACAAACACCCGCACCGGCTCCATGCCGCCATCCAGATAAAGCGCGGCAATCACCGCCTCCATCGCGTTCGAAAGAACGGTGCTCTTTTGCCTCAGCCCCCCCCGCTCCTCGCCCCGGCTCAGCCGCAGATGGTCTCCCAGCCCCATCGATGCCGCCACTCCCGCCATGTGCTGCCGGCTCACCAGTTGCGCTCGCACCCGCGTCAGCTCGCCCTCCTGCCACTCCGGATGCGCGGCATACAGCGCCTCCGCCACCACCAGGCCAAGCACCGCATCGCCCAGAAACTCCAGCCGCTCATTGTCGTCCTGAACGACGTTTCCCTGCGCCTGCTCTTGCGCCCCCGTTACCCGGCCCGCATGTTCCCGCGCCGCCTGTTCCCGAGCCGCCTGCTCCCGCGCTAACGACCGGTGCGTCAGTGCGCGCACCAACCGCTCCGGCACCGCAAATCGGTGCCCCAGCGCGTCCTCGAGTTCAATCAGTTCCGGCTTCACGGTAAAAAATAGGGACTAGGGACTAGGGGCTAGGGACTAGGGACTAACGAGCGGCGAACAGAGAAGTGGGACTCGGAAAAATAAATCGGCGAATAGAGTCCAGTCCGCCAATATTCGCGCCAGGCACCCGTTCTTTAGTCCCTAGTCCCTACGTCCCTGGTCCCTGCCCTTCGGCTCACTGCGGCTTGGGCGCAGCCACCGACCCCGCCGTCGGCTTATCCGGCGCTCCGGCGTCCGGCGCGTCCGCATCCTCCTGGCAGCTATGTCCATTCACGGCGTAAGCCGTCTTTTCGCCCCGCTCCGCCGCCAGCCGCGTGTCCAGCCGTCCGTCGCGCGCCGCCATCGCCGCCTTGTACTGGAGCAGCGCCTCGCCGCGTTTGCACTCAAGGTCCAGCATCCGCCCCATATAAATGTGCGACCACGCCACGATCCGCGGATCCTGCCCCGTCGCCACCGTCTTCTGGAAGTCGTCGAACCCCTGCTGCGGATGCCCCGTCATCAGCGCCGCGCGCGCCAGGATAAAGTCCGCACGCGCCGCCGCGGCCACCGACGCCGGCGTGCTCGTCTCATCCGCGATCGCCTTGTTGGCAATGGCGCTGGCCGCCTTCGCGTCCCCCTCCGACAGCTTCGCCTCCGCCAGATCCAGCCCCGTCAGCTTCCGCGGCTCGTTCTGCATCAGCACGTCCGTGTCCGCCACCGTGTCGAAGGTGATGTGTTTGGCCCGGCTGACCTGCTGGTCCACGTCCATGCCGTACACCATCTCGCCGATATCCTGGTTCAAATTGTCAGGCGATTTCTCAAACTGCAGCAGTTGCTCGTAAAAATACTGCGTCAACACGAATCCCTGCACCATGTCGTGCTCGACCGCCGCCCACTTCGCCGCGTCCACTTTCTGCTGATAAATCTGCAGTTGACGCTGGTAGCGCGGCAACTGCGACCGCTCCACTCCCGCCGGAATCTTGTACACCGGGATTCCCGTGTCCATGGTCCGCGCCTCGATCGCCTTGATCAGGCACTCGGTGGTAAGCAGCGTCGGATCGTTCTTGTAATGGAAGTCCAGAGGCGCGTCCCGGATCGCCTTCAAAACCGGGTCCATTTGCTGCAAGCCGTTGTAGCGCGCATAAAGCAGCGGGTCGATCACGTAGTGCAGGTACGTGTGCCGCACATCGTGCATGGGGATCGCGCCATTCACCGGCGACACCACCGCCACGTAGTCCGCCCCATAGATGCGCGCATTTACCAGGTGCGGCGAAAGCATAGGCTCGATGATCACGAGGAACCGCCGGCCTGCATAGCTCTCCGCCGGCATGTGCAGGTAAAGGTTCGTGTTCACGATCATCTGCGAAAGCGGATCGTGCAGCAGGTTCTCTTCCCGGTCATATTCGTGGTGCGCCGCCAGCCAGATGCCGTTCAGATCCACGGCCTCCGCAAAGTCCTTCACCAGCGGCACGGCGCCCACCACCTGCGTCGCGTCCGGAGGCAAATCCGTCATCTCCGCCGTCAACTCGAAGCCCGGCGGCTGCGTCATATAAAGCGCCAGCGAGATGTACTGCGCAATGTCCTCGTCGGTCCCCGTCATCCGGTGCTGCGCAACGTAGAGGCACAGCTTGTCGCGCTTCTCGCGCGCGTCCGCGCTCTGGGCCAGCGCCTGGTCCATCTGCTGCCGCACCCATTTCCGGATCGGGTCGCTTTCGTCCAGCCCCTCGTCGTAGCCGCACGCATTCAGCGCCGCCGCCATGTAAAACACCGGCTCGGAGGTGATCAGCGAGATGGTCGGCCCCGCCGGATCCAGAACCGTCGGCGTCTTCTCCTGCGCGTATTCCACTGAATGCGCAGAAGATGAAGAGGAACTGCCGGACTGTGGAGATGAAGAGGAACTGCCGGACTGCGGAACATTGCTGTCGGAGGTTTGGGCGTGTGCCGTGTGTGCCGCTCCCATCCAGGACCAGAAAATCCAGGACCAGAAAAAAACGGCCGAAAGAACCGCGGCCGTCCGGTATGTGCTCAACTTCATCGCCAAACCCTGTCTGCAAGTTTAGTTAGACGCGCCCGCAGGGTCAAACGGGAGAAAGACAGGGGACAGGGGACAGGGAATAGGGAATAGGGAATAGGGAATAGGGAATAGGAAGCAAAGGAGATAGAGCTGCAGGCAATGGAGACAAGGGAGACCATGGGGAAAGTGCCGGAC
>JBOGLX010000197.1:0-7135 GCA_050745765.1 Occallatibacter sp.
GTTCAGAGGCGAGTTAGCTTGAGTCAAGGCTTGCGATGAACCTCAGAGAAATCCGCAAACACCGTGCAAGCCGGCGCTAGGCCGGAAGCACCTTAACTAAGGAAGCAGCAAAGGAATCAGAATGGCACGTATTGCTGGCGTCGATCTGCCCCGCAACAAGCAGGCCCGGATCGCGCTCACATACATCTACGGCATCGGCAATCCGCGCTCGCTCAAGATTCTGGAGAAGGCGAACGTCGATGCCTTCAAGAAGGTCCAGGATCTGGGCGAAGACGAGGTCAACCGCATCCGCCAGGTGATCGAGGACGAGGGCGACGTCGAGGGCGATCTGCGTAAGGACGTCTCCATGCACATCAAGCGCCTCATCGACATCCAGAGTTATCGCGGCAACCGTCACCGGCGCTCGCTGCCGGTGCGCGGCCAGCGCACCCACACCAATGCCCGCACTCGCAAGGGCCCGCGCAAGGGCACGATTGCCGGCAAGAAGAAAGCGACGGCGAAGACCTAATGGCCAAACCAGAGCAAAAGAGCGGCGCCGGCAAGACCGGCAAGGCCGCCAAAAACAAGAAGTTCAAGAAGCGCGAGCGCAAGAATGTGCCCTTCGGCGTTGCGCACATTCAAGCCACGTTCAACAACACCATCGTCACCATTACGGACCAGATGGGCAACACGCTGAGCTGGAAGAGTTCGGGCTCTCTCGGTTTCCGCGGCTCGCGCAAGGGCACGCCCTTCGCCGCGCAGCAGGCGGCCTCGAACGCGGCAAGCATGGCCCGCGATCACGGCCTCCGCTCGGTCGATGTCCGCGTCACCGGCCCAGGGTCGGGCCGCGAATCCGCCATCCGCGCCCTCGCCGCCGCCGGCATCGAAGTCAAGACCATCCGCGACGTGACCCCCGTGCCCCACAACGGCTGCCGCCCGCCGAAACGGCGCAGAGTCTAAAAGCAGGGAGTAGGGACCCAGGGACTAGGGACTAGAAAAGCCGCGGTTGTTTGACGCGAGCAAAGCCCCCAGCCCTGATCCTTCGAACAATCCGGGACTCGGGAAAAAGGACAGGAGACCGGGATTAGATCAGATGTAAACTGAGCTAGTCCCTAGTCCCTAGTCCCTAGTCCCTCGAACAAGGGCCGGGACGAAGCGTCGAGTACGCGTAAACCGGCCGTCATCCGAAGTCAGGAGAAGAAATGGCTCGATATACCGGAGCAGTCTGCCGCCTTTGCCGACGCGAAGGCACCAAGCTTTTTTTGAAGGGCACCAAGTGCATGTCCGACCGCTGCCCGATCGAGAAGCGCAACTTCCCGCCCGGCCAGCACGGCAAAGACCGCAAGGCCAAGATCGTAGGCTACGGCCTGCAACTGCACGAAAAGCAGAAGGCCAAGCGCATGTACTTCACCCTCGAAGGCCAGTTCCGCCAGTACTACGAGAAGGCCAGCCGCTCCACCGGCGTCACCGGCGAACTGCTCATCCAGCAGCTTGAGCGCCGTCTCGACAACGTCGATTTCCGGCTGGGCTTCGCCATCGCGCGCCGCCAGGCCCGCCAGGTTGTCCGCCACGGCCACGTCGAGGTGAACGGCCGCAAGGTCAACATTCCGTCGTACCAGGTCGGCGTCGGCGACACCGTCGCCATCCGCGACAATGCGAAAAAACTGCTCATCGTCGAGCAGGGCGCGCAGTTTGCCGCGCAGAACCCGCTGCCCACGTGGCTCGAAATGAACTTCGAGACCCTCACCGGCCGCGTCCTCACTCTGCCCAGGCGCAAAGACGTCAACCTCCCCATCAACGAGCAGTTGATCGTGGAGTTGTACTCGAAGTAAGTTCACAGTTCGCAGTTTACAGTTCACAGTTATTGACGCTATCGGAATTTAACCGTGAACTAGGAACAGCGAACTATGAACTCAGGAAAAGCAGTTCATAGCACGCAGCTCCCAGGTCGCCGTCCCACAGGAGGCAACTGTGAACTGCGAACTGTGAACTACGAACTCAATGACAAGGAGCCCATTGCGCGGCCGCCGCAAAATGCATCGCGACGTACATGCCGCGCGGGAAAAGAGACGATTATGTTGTGGAGAGGATTCCAAAAACCCAAGCGCCTCGCGGTCGATGCCGAGTCGCTTACCGACAGATACGGCAAGTTCAGCGCCCAGCCCTTTGAACGCGGCTTCGGCACCACCATCGGCAACGCCCTGCGCCGCACCCTGCTCAGCTCCATCGAGGGCGCCGCGGTCACCGCCATCCGCATCGAGGGCGTGCTGCACGAGTTCCAGTCCATCGGCGGCGTGGTCGAGGACGCAACCGACATCATCCTCAACCTCAAGCAGGTTCCCTTCAAGCTCGCCGGCGAAGGCCCCAAGGCCCTCTACCTGCGCGCCGACCACCCCGGCATCGTCACCTCCGGCATGATCGAAGCCGACAGCGACGTCGAGATTCTGGACCCCAACGTCTATATCGCCACTCTCTCCGAGGGCGGCAAGCTCGATATGGAGATGCGCCTCAAGCGCGGCCGCGGCTACGTTTCCGCCGACAAAAACTTCGACGCCGACCTGGGCCTGGGCTTTATTCCCGTCGATTCGGTCCACTCGCCCGTGCGCCGCGTCAATTACCTCGTCGACGCCGCCCGTCTGGGCCAGATCACCGACTACGACAAGCTCACCCTCGAAGTGTGGACCAACGGGGCCGTGCTGCCCGCCGACGCCGTCGGCCTCGCCGCCAAGCTCCTCAAGGACCACATGAACATCTTCATCAACCTCGAAGAAGAGATCGAGGCCGAGGCGCGCGGCGAGGAAGGCCGCATGATGCTGCGCAACGACAACCTCAACCGCTCGGTGGAAGAACTGGAGTTGAGCGTCCGCAGCTACAACTGTCTCAAGAACGCCAACATTCAGACCATCGGCGAGCTCGTCCAGAAGACCGAGGCCGAGATGCTCAAGACCAAGAACTTCGGCCGCAAAAGCCTGAACGAGATCAAGGAGATCCTCGCGCAGATGGGCCTGTCGCTGGGCATGAGGATCGACGAGCAGGGCAACGCGGTCATGGGGCCCACCAGCATCCCGCCCGCCACTGCCCTCGCCGCCAGCTACAGCCACTACGACGACGAGGACGAACCATTGGACTCGGTGGATCTGCAACTGCCCACCGAAACGGAAAACTTTTAACGACAGTGGTCAGTGATCAGTAGTCAGTGGTCAGTTTTTCGATCCGCCCGCATTCGAGGCGCTCGGCTGGCCCCGATTACTGATCGTTGGCCGTCACCACCGGTTCGAAACATGGTCTTTTGTTTCCGGTTTGCGTCAGGGCTTTGTATCAGGGCACGACTTTAGTCGTGCCGGAAATCAGCCGCAGAACTGGCGGGCTTTAGCCCCTGAGAGACTTGGTTTCGGCCTGCCGGGATTGATCTGGCAAATTCTGATCACTGACCACTGATCACTGACCACTGGAGATCTTCATGCGCCATCGCAATGCAGGATTCAAGCTCGGACGCAATACCAGCCATCGCGCCGCCCTTTTGCGCAACCTGGCCACGTCCGTCATCGAAGAAGACCGCGTCGAGACCACCGTGGCTAAGGCCAAGGCGGTTCGTCCGCACGTCGAAAAGATGATCACCCTGGGCAAAAAGGGCGATCTCCACTCCCGCCGCCAGGCGATCAGCTTTCTGCGCACTGACAGGGCCGTAAAGCGCCTCTTCGACACCGTGGCCCCGCGCTACGGCGACCGCCAAGGCGGCTATCTGCGCATCGTCCGCACCGGCTTCCAGCAGGGCGACGGCGCGGAAAAAGCCTTCATCGAGCTCCTCGGCGCCGAAAAGCAGCTTGAAGTCAAGCGCCAGAAGCGCGCCGATACCAAAGCCAAGAAACGCGCCGAGCTCGAAAAACAGCTCGAAGAGCAGAACAAGCAAGCCGAAGAAGCCGAGCCCGAAGGCGGCGAAAAAGCCGCGTAACGCGGTTCAACAATTGCGGCGCCCAAAGCCCCGTGTCCGATCCTTGCTGTCATCCTGAGCGAGCGCAGCGAGTCGAAGGATCTGCGGTTGCCTTTCTCTCGCACCGGCCGGAAACGCAGGCTCGCCTGTCCCCACAGATCACACTCGCGCGGGGAGGCGTTCTCACTCCGCCTGTTCCAGCCTCTGCGGCCAAAACGCGCAAACCAAAATATAGACAACCAGGCACATCGCCAGCGCCCCGCAGCAATCCAGCATCACATCCCACGGCGATCCCGTCCGGTTGGGCAAAAACGTCTGGTGGTATTCGTCGCAGCTCGCCAGCAGAGCCGCTCCCAGCACGGCCAGCAACATGTCCTTCAAAAAGCTGGACCTGGGCAGCGTCATCCACCAGGCACGCAGCCACGCCAACCCGATCAGCCCGTAGCCCACAAAATGCCCGGTCTTGCGGATGCAATAGTGAATGAAATCCCAGCGCGCTTCGGGCACGTGCCCGAAGATCGACTGCCAAATCCAACGCAGGGGCCCGCTGGTGTGGTTGGCGCCCATCCATGTGCTCGACGACGCCGCCACAACGGCCACGCTCAAAGCCACCGGCCACCACGCCTTGATCCAAAACCGGGGTCCCCGCGGACTGGTCTTGGTCCGCGGGGTGGAGAACCCGGCGCCGCGCCGCCTATTCGACATGGTAGTTGGGCGCCTCCCGCGTGATGATCACATCGTGTACGTGACTCTCGCGCAGGCCCGCGCCGGAGATGCGCACAAACCGCGCCTTCTCCTGCAGCTCCGCAATGCTCCCGCAGCCCAGGTAGCCCATCCCCGACCGCAGCCCGCCCACAAGTTGAAAGACCATCGCCTCCAGCGGCCCGCGGTAGGGCACGCGCCCCTCAATTCCTTCGGGCACGTATTTTGCCAAGCGGTTTTCGTTGGCGCGCTCGCGCTGCACCACGCCCTGCGAAGACGTCTCCGCCCCCTCCATATCGGACGACCCCTGAAAGTAGCGCTCGCCCGATCCCTGGCTCATCGCCGTCAGCGAACCCATCCCGCGATAGGTCTTGAAGCTGCGCCCCTGGTAGAGAATCGTCTCGCCGGGGCTCTCGTCCACGCCCGCAAACAGCGACCCGATCATCACCGAGCTTGCCCCCGCCGCAATGGCCTTGGTAATTTCGCCCGAATACTTGATGCCCCCGTCCGCAATCACCGGAATCCCGCGCTCGCTCGCCGCCCGCCAAGCCTCGGCAATCGCCGTAATCTGCGGCATCCCCGCCCCCGTCACCATGCGCGTGGTGCATATCGATCCCGGCCCGATGCCCACCTTAATGGCGTCAGCGCCCGCATCCATCAGCGCCAGCGCGCCCTCATACGTGGCCACGTTTCCGGCCAGCACATCCACTCCGGGGAACCGCCGCTTCACCTCGCGCACCGCCTCCAGCACCCGCGACGAGTGCCCGTGCGCCGAGTCGATGGCCAGCACGTCCGCGCGCGCCCGCACCAGCTCCGCTGCACGCTCCAGAAAATCCCCCGTGGCTCCGATCGCTCCCCCCACGCGCAGCCGGCCCTTCTCGTCCTTGCTCGCGTTCGGATACTTCAGCTTCTTCTGGATGTCCTTGACCGTGATCAACCCTTTGAGCTCGTAATCGTCGTTCACCACCAGCAGTTTTTCGATGCGGTGCTGGTGCAGGATCTGTTCGGCCTCTTCGAGCGTTGTCCCCACCGGCACCGTGATCAGATCGTCTTTCGTCATCACGTCGCCGACGGGAATGTCGGTGCGCGTCTCAAATCGCAAATCGCGGTTGGTCAGAATGCCCACCAGCTTCCTGCCCCGCGTCACCGGCACGCCCGAGATGCGGTAGCGCCGCATCACCTCCAGAGCATCGGCAATCAACCGGTCCGGCTCGATGGTCACCGGGTCCACGATCATCCCGCTTTCCGACCGCTTCACCTTGTCGATCTCGCCCGCCTGCTCGCCAATCGAAAGATTGCGGTGTACGATCCCGATGCCGCCCTGCTGCGCCATCGCGATGGCCATGCGCGACTCGGTCACCGTGTCCATGGCCGAGGAGATCAACGGCGTATTGAGCGCGATCGAGCGCGTCAACTGCGTCTGCGTGCTCACCTGCATCGGCACCACCTCGCTATAGGCGGGCACCAGCAGCACGTCGTCGAAGGTCAGCGCTTCAGGTAAAGTTTCGGCCAGCATAATACTCTTGTGCGCCTGGCAGCGCCGGGAAGCCACTCCCCGCGCGGCAGGCGCTTTCCAGTATTGTAGCGGAGCGGGCTACGGCGCAGCGGAGAGCGCGGCGACGAGCGGCAACCTGATTTGAAAGGGCACGACTTCAGTGTGCAGCGACGATAGCTGCCGTTCTAACGGGTGCAATTCCCGTCGGTGGAAATTACCCAGTTGCCACCGTAGCGATAGCCGGCGGCGGTGAGGGCGACCGAACCGTCGAAAGCCCGGCAGTAAAAATCCTCGTGGGCGGGGCGAAAGCCCGGTCCGATCCGTCAGGAGGGTGAACAAATCAGCAGGTTGTAGCGCAAGCGAACCGTAGTTAAGCTTCGAAAGGTGCCCCCCGCGGGAAACGGATTTGCGGGATCACTTGGGAGTGCCGAGTCTGTACTGAAGGGACGAAGGCCAGCGCCGGCGGCGAAGGAACTGGGTGTATGCAGCCGTGGGAATCCCCGGAGTCGTGGAGGACGACATGCTGAGAAAGAACGAGCAGTGAAAGCGCGGAACCAGTCGTGGGTCGCCTAGGCGGAAGCGCACAGCGAAGGCAGGGCGTATAAGCTGCAAGGCAGTGAAATCGCGCTGTGCCCGCGAGTGGGGCGGATGGGGTCGCATAAGTGTGGATGGACGGGGACAGCATAACCCGGACCGGAGCGAGGACCCCTGGGGTAGAGCGGCGCGGCCGCTCGCATGGCGGTTTCTGAGCGCACCAGCGGCTCCGACACAGAGCGGAGAACATACGCTAGAGGCGGCGGGAACGAAGGAAGGACGCAAACCGGCAGGGCGCGGCACGTGGGCGCCGCTGATGGGAAGGCGCCTTTTGACAAGCCAGCCTTGAAGCCGTACCGGGGAAAACCCGCCGTACGGAATTTTAGGGGGGACGATGGAAACGTCGGCATCATGCGAAGCCCGGTCCGCGCCATCGCCCTACCCGACCGTGTCCCCATGAGCCTGCGGCTCACCCAATGGGATGAAAACCGGCC
>JBOGLX010000198.1:0-51951 GCA_050745765.1 Occallatibacter sp.
GATGAGAACTATATTATAAATAACTAGAAACAAAGCACATAGTGTATTATAATGTTCCATACAAAGTATGCACAGTCACGAAGAATCAGTGGCTTGCGCGGAAAATCTGCACGGAAACTGCACAGATCGGATTAAGCATCAGAGGCAATATGGCGTTTATTACCGAGAAAGAGGAGCTGAAACCTGGCCTAATTCTCTTCCGGCGCGGCGACGTGGGGCACCGGATGTGGTATTGCCGCATGAAGATGCCGAAGGCCGACCGCTACAAGACGGTTTCGCTCAAAACGGCCGATATCAGCGCGGCTCGTGAACGCGCCTTTGACCAGGACGCCGACATCCGGTTTCGCATTAAGCATGACGTTCCCGTGTTCAATCGCCCCTTCCGCGAGGTGGCGCGAGAGTATCTGTTGACGCAGGAGGCGCGGGCGAAACGCGGAGAGATCAGCGCCGCGCGGCCCAAGAAACTCCGCGCCGTCATCGAGGGCACTTTAGACAGATATGCAGGTTCAACGCAGGTGCATCTTATCGGCGACGAACGCTGGGGCAGCTATCCGGCATGGCGGCGGGAGAACGGCGCGGGACGCCACAAGCGTAATGGCGTTCGGGAAGTCACAGCCGACGTAGCGCAATCCTTTGCGGACCATGAATCCGCACGCCGCACCAAGGTTCAGCACACCAGAGGCGTCCGGGTCTTGAAGCCGATTGCCGTCCAACCCAAGGATGTTCACGCGGTTCCCTTCATTAGCGATTCCACCATCCGCTTCGAGATGTCGATCTTCGGGGCGATCATGAACTATGCGGTGAAGAAACGCTATGTTCCCGCAAGCCAGCGTTTCGACGAACGCCCGAAGCTCAAGACGATGAGGCGTGACGAGTTCACGCTGGAGGAGTACCGCAAACTCCACACGGTTGGGCGCAAGTGGATTGCCGAGGCTAACAAGCCGTCAAGCATTTGGTATCGTACCGTCACCTACAACATGATTCTGATTGCCTGTAACACGGGCATGAGGCCAGCGGAGATGAAAAATCTCCGCTGGCGCGACATCATGCCCGCAAAAGACCGCGAGGGCCGCGAGATCGTTGTCTTGTTCGTGCAGGGCAAGGGCAAATCGCGCAAGCTGGTCGCGCCCAAAAGCGTCGGAGATTATTTAGAGCGCATCCGCACAATCTCCAAAGCCACGGAACCGGACGACAGGGTATTTGCCAATGTCACAGGCAAGCCCGCAAAAACGCTTTACAGTTCCTTGATTGCCGATCTGCTGAACGAAGCGAATCTGCGCGAAGGCACGCAGGGCGTTCCGCGTTCGACTTATTGCTTCCGGCACACCTACGCCACGCTCAGGTTGCAGGAGGGCGTGGACGTGTATTTCCTCGCCGAGCAGATGGGAACGTCGGTCCATATGATTGAAAGCCACTACTGGCATGTGAACACCATCAAGCACGCCGACCGCGTATTGCAGGGTATGGCGGGTTGGGAGTTGCCGCAACCAGACCTGCATGACACCAAAGCCAAGGCGTCGAAAGCGGCAGAGATGCGCGATAAAGACAAACGCGGTCAGCGCCACAGGCCGCGCTGACTGGGAACCTCCCCAATCCGTCGTATTTCACCGGAGCCGCTGGCGAAGGTGGACGGAAGGGGTGGGTTTCGTATTTGCCGCTGCCCCGCCGGGGCGTTCTTAGCGGCAAATACGCGCGCACGTGCCGCCGCGGGCGGCTGTTTTCGTGCGCCTCTTAATTGCTTGAGTGCCCACCGGTAGCCGGACTGGGGCCGCATCGGCCCCGTTCAGTCCGGCGCTTGAGCACGCTTTTGCATACGAACCTATGCAGCGCCGTTTGTTGTCATTTCTCTCAAGGTTTTGTGCGGGACCGGAATGTCCGGTCTCACACATGTTTTCAAAGGTACGAAGGAGCGTACATCTGGTAGTGCTGTTGGGTGAGCTCTGGATCGGAATGCACGTAGATCATGGTCGTCTCAATGAAGGCATGACCCAGCTGATCCTTGATCGCCAGAAGATGCGCTCCGCGATGCAGTAGATTCCGAGCCAATGAATGCCTCAAAAGGTGCGGGTATACTCGCTTGGCAAGGCCGGCGCGTTTGGCCGTGGTGCGAATCAGCTTGCGCACGTTTTGCGGCGCGTAGAGCTTGCCGCTGCGCAGGCAAACGAAAAGCAGATCGTCCGGTCCGCCGCCCCGCTCGCGCATGTACTCGGCGAGCACCGCGGCGCAGGGCGCGGCGATGTTGGCATGGCGGTCCTTTTGGGGTTTGGTGCCGCGCACAAACAAATACCGCCCGCTCAAGTTCACATCCGAATTGCGCAGGCGGCCCAACTCCCGATTGCGCAGCCCGGCGTAGGCGATGACAGCAATCATGGTCTTCTCGCGCAGGGTGCGCGCGGCATGGATCAACAAGGTGACTTCGGCCTCGCTCAAGGTTCCGCGCACCAGGCGTTTCGGTTTGCGCGGTCGGCCCAGCTTGATGGGCCGACCGCGAAACGTGCAATAGGCTTCGATGGCAAGCGAGGTGTTGACGATGTGCGAGTAGCTTGCGCCCGCCTTGTGCATCTGTTCGATGTGCCGTTCGATCGCGCCAACGGTGGGAGTCAGACCGATCATGGGAGCCAGCCGCCGGATCGCGGAAACGTAATCCTGAACGGTCACCGCGCCCAAGCCGCGGCGGGCAAAGAGATACCGCTCGAAGCGGGCTAAGGTGGAGGCGAGCGCCGACTTCGCCGGCGCAGGGGAAGTAGAATGGGTTGCAGCCATAAAGCCTCCTTGAAGGCTTGTTGGTTAGGGGCGTTCAAGGTGCTTGTAACACCTGAGCGCCCCGCTGGTTTCAGGAACCGGTGGGTACCGAACACCACCGAATGACTCACACGGGCAAAGCAATAATCGGTCACTTGGGGATCGACCAAAGAGCACATACACCGAACTTCAGCAAGAGAACGATGCCTTCATTCATCATGAGACATCATTCATAGACGATATTCACTAGCGGCGAACGAAACCGACGAACTTCGCGCGCAAGCATCATAGCAGAGATTATAACTCGACATTTTCCTGTTTTCCCAACATAAAAGGCTTTTATAAGTGCCGCAGAATTTCTCGGGATCTATTTCCGGCATTAGTCCAATACACGACTTCTATGCACGTATCCACAAACCTTTGCGTGAAAGCATTCCTATTCCTACGTGCAGGGTAGCGAAAGAACCTGAACAACGGCATATTCTTTTGCAAACACTACAAGCCTTTCCTTAAAGGGAAGGGCGACCTTCCCTCGCTTCAGCCGCCGATAAAACCGGCGTCTTGCGCTACCCATCCGAGCGGGGACTTTCCTTCCCCGCAACGCCCCTCCCCAGCGTGCAATAACCATGCGGTGTAGCCTTCGGCTGGTCTTGCCATTCGACATTCGTTTCTTGGCGAACTCTAGGCTCCGTTCGGCTCCTTCTGACAACCCCGCTTGTGCAGCTCCGCGCGGCAGAAAACGCCGTGCTCGCTTCCGCGCCCCTTCGGGCTTCGGGGGTTGTCAGCGCCTCACTGCGCCTCCTTTCGCCAGATATGAAACGAATGTCTTTTTTTGGCCCACCAGGTCCGAAAAAGGCAAATTCACACTCCCAAGGAGCCGAATCATGACCTACGCCAGCAGCACCCCCAACCGTGACAACAGCAACACCGCGCCGTACAGCAAAAATGCGGCGCTTCGCAGTGAGTCGCCCTATCAGCAGCGCACCACGCAGAAGGACAACCCCACACAGCAACTCATCAAGCAGGCCGTGGACCATCTCATCGAGCAGCTTGAGGCGGGCAAGAGCGAAACATTGACCGCGTACCTCGCGGCAATGGCCCGTTTTCATGCGTATTCCTTCGGGAATATTTTGAGCATTGCGAGACAACGCCCAACAGCCATCAGAGTCGCCGGGTTCCACGCATGGAAGGAACTGGGCCGGTTTGTGAAGCGAGGCGAGAAGGGCATCCAGATTCTCGCCCCGATGGTCGGCAAACGGCGCAGCAAGAACGCCACCGACCGGAACGGCACCCAGGACGACAGCGCCAAGCCAGCGCCGGTATTTATTGGTTTCCGCGCCGTGTACGTCTTCGATATGGCGCAGACCGAAGGCGCGGACCTGCCGGAGTTCGAGCACGACATCACCGGCGAAGTGGGCGAGCACCGGGACCGGCTGATTGCCTTTCTCGATGCGCAGAATATCGCGCTTGAATACAACGAGAACATCGCGCCCGCTCTCGGCGTCAGCTACGGGGGAAAGATCGCCATTCTGCCCGGCCAGTCGCCAGCCGAGGACCTCGTTTGTCTGGTTCACGAAACGGCGCACGAGTTGTTACACAAATCCACTCGCCGCACCATGACCACCGCCACCGTGCGCGAAACGGAGGCCGAGGCCGTGGCCTTCATCGTGGGCCAGGCCATCGGCCTTGAGATGGGCCGCGCTTCGAGCGATTACATCCAGATGTACGCCGGAAATGCGGCGCTTCTGGCCGAAAGCCTTGAAGTCATCCAGCACACCTCTGCCGTCATTCTCGACGCCATCGCCGGGGAATCGGCCAACACACGGAATGCGGCTTCCCCGGAGGCCCAAGACGCAATCGCGGAGGTGGCGTAGTGAAAATCATCCTTCGCATTCTGGAGCGGGCCGGAGGCTACCGGCCCACGCTCTATCTCAAGATCGAGAATCCGCCTTACATGGCTTTGGTCATCGAGGCCGTGCCGGAGCCGGGGCCGCTTGGAGCACCGGCAATCTCTATCGCACATTACGGCGAGCAAAACGGCGACCTGATGCGCGACCCGGAGATGTGTTTCGAGTTGTCCAAGCCGCCGCTGTGCGGCGCGGAATTGTCCAGCTTCTATTTCAGGAATGACTATCTGGGCGTCGAACAGTTCTCGCGCTATCGGGACGGGGATAACTACGTTTTCGTCTCCGGCCTGTACCAGCAGCACGAGACCTTTGCGCGGCAGTGGGACAGGAACATCCGCGCACAGGGCTTTCTCGCGGCCTTTACGGACCAGTCGATTCGCGGCTAGTCCGCTCCCTGCAGAGCGGAACCAGCCCGATGTGTCTCCGCCCCGCGCGCCTTTACCCTCAACCGCTCGAAAGGAGCATGTGTCATGGAAACCACCGTTATCAATGCCACCGAATACCGCGACCTTCTGCTGTCGCAACTCAACGAATCGAAAAGCAATCCGCGTAAGGTCTTTGACAATGACAGTCTCAAGGAGCTTGCCGCCAGCATTCGCAGCCAGGGCGTATTGTCGCCGCTCTTGGTGCGGCCACTCACCGAAAACGGCTTCGAGATCGTGGCCGGTGCGCGGCGTTACCGCGCCGCGCAGATGGCCGAACAGGAGTCCGTGCCGGTCCGCATCAAGCACATGACCGACGCCGAAGTGATCGAGGCGCAGCTTGTCGAGAACCTGATTCGCGCCGAGATTCACCCCATGGAAGAGGCCGAGGGATTCGCGCGGCTTTTGGCGTTGGAGGAGCCGAAGTACAGCGTCGAACAGATCGGCGCACGGGTGGGCAAATCTCCTGCGTTCGTGGCCTCACGCCTCAAGCTGGTTGACCTTGTGCCCGCAGCGGTCGATGCCTTCTATGCCAACGAAATCGGCGTGGGCCATGCGTTGCTCTTGGCAAAACTGCCCGCCGACCAGCAGCAACAGGCGCTTTCGGCTTGCTTCAAGGAAGTCTACAACAATGGCAGCCAGAAACCCGCGCGGATTCTGCTCCCCGTGCGCAATCTGCAATTCTGGATTGAGTCGAACGTGTTGCTGATTTTGAAAGACGCGCCCTTCGACAAGCGCGATGCCGAGCTTGTCCCCACGGCGGGCAGTTGCGGCGATTGCCCCAAGCGCACCGGGCATAACAAGCTCCTGTTCGGCGACGACCTGGGCCGGCAGGGGGACCGTTGTACCGACCCGAGCTGCTATCAATCGAAACTGGCGGCACACGTGGCAAAGACGGTCGCCGCAAAGCCCGAGCTTGTGCAGATCAGCACCGCCTACGGAACGCAGAAAGAAGGCAGCGCGGTTCTGCCGCGCAACAAGTACACCGCCATCCGCGACGACAAGCCGAAATCGACGGATGAGGCCAAGCGCCCCGAGTTCAAGGTGTGCAAGTTCACTACCGAGGCCATCGTCACCGAAGGCAGCGAGGTTGGCACGATTCACAAGGTATGCGCCAATCCCGCCTGCCCCATCCACCATCCCAAAAAGGCGAACGGCGCAAGCACGAACGATGCGCGGTTCAAGGCCGAGCAGGAGAAGCAGCGCAGGGAAGAAGCCATCGCCAACGCAATCGGCTTGCGCGTCCTCTCCGCCATCGGCGCGGCGGTCCCGGTGCGACTGCTGAAGCGCGACCAACTGTTTGTCTCCGAAAGTCTGGCGAACCTGCTGGACGAAAACCGCGCCGCGATTCTCGCCAAGCAGCACGGCATCAAAAAGACCAAAGAGAACGAATCGACGGCCAAGCTCTTCACGGCCTTTCTTCGCCGCGCAGACGAAAGCACGCTGGGCCGCGCCGTGGTCGAATCGGTTGTCCTGCTCATGGCCTCGCGCGGCAATGCTTCGCACGTTCTCGGCGAAGCCGCCGAGGTGTACAAGGTGGACGTGGCCGCAATCACGGCCACGGTCAAAGAGGAATTCGCAGCGAAGGACAAAGCGAAAGCGGCAAAGAAGCCAGCGGCGAAACAAGCCAAGTCCCGCAAGAAATCCGCTGCATAAAAGCAAACGGTCAAGACTCGCGGGGCCACAAAACTACCGGCCCCGCATTTTTGTGCCCTGCCCGTCCTGCCCGCCCTCTCTTGTGGCTCCTGCCATCCGGCAGGAGCGGCGGTTTGGCCCTCCCGACGGGCCGGCGGCGAAGCCCTCAATCAATGTGGCTCTACTGATGGCGACTTGGTTGCGTGAGACAACCTGCGCAGCACGCGGATGCCGGTGAGCTTCGCCGCGAACGGATGCAGCCTGATTATGCCCCCTATTGAACGGCCCTCGGCCCGCCGCCAGATGGGTCGGAGCATGACGGATTGAATGGCTTGTCGATGTTCAGCATCATCTCAGTGAGAAGGCGCTCGGCGAGCTCGGCCCAGCCCTCGCCCGGATCTTCGGGCGTCTCTTTCAGCGTGCGATCGACTCCGGCTCTGCCCAGTTGATAACTAACGAGCGCGGCCTTCAGTCGGCGGCCCGCCTCCCGGTATGGATGATCGGCCATGAGACTTTCCTTTCCTGGTCGGAATAATGACCAGCGCCGAGGCTTCAGCAAAGCGCAGCCTAGCGGCCTTTCCTCGCTGCGACTTTGGCTTTGGGAGATTTGCCGAGTATATCCTTGGCGGCAATGCGGGCGAGTCCAAGCAAGATGCCGGAATTGCTGAGGACGGCCTCCGGCCATAGTGCGCAGGCCGCGGCCTGGAGGAGTTTGTAGTCTCCCTCGCTCATCTTTACATTCACCTGGATTGTCCGTTTGCCACTTTCGGTCATCCTTTCTGGTATCAATCATCGGAAGGGGAAACGCAACTATACTATTGATACTATTAGTATTACCATTAATCAGAGAAAACGTCGGCCCGCAGTGAGGGTAATTTCCTTTGACTTCCGAGAGTACCCTCGCTAAAAAAATTCACAGACCGGCACTTGACAATCCGCTCCGGATTGCCTACGTTGGTCCCCCAGCAGTTCAAGCTTCACACAAGTCACCCTGAGTTTCGCCGGGATATTCCGCGCGAAGCCGTCATTTTCGCTTGCTTCATTCGTTGCCTGCGTCACACGGTCGTGCGGCGGGCTGTTCTGCTCTCCCAAATTCTGCGCAAATCTCCACGCTGAGCATGGTGAAGAATTCTCGTGACTTCTTCACGCGTTCCGCCGATGGCGGACGGACAGGGATTTTGTGCGCTTCAATCGTGCATCACACATCGCGGCCATTCTCTTGGTTGCCGCTCTGAACACGAGTACGGCGGGAGCGTGGCTGCACAGACGGCAGAGCCAGAAAACGCGGGTGCGGTTTCTGGCAACCGGCACCCTGGTTCGCGGGACGTGGGGCGAGAACGAGGACACCTATCTTGCGCAACTGCTCCTTCCCAAGCAGAACGAGGCGGTTCTGGTGCGTCTGGTCGACGCCTACCCCAACGAATGGCCGCCGCTCGCGCGCGAAGTCCTCACGTCGGATTCCGGCGCGGTTCTTGCCGTAAGGCGCGACGCGGACTGCGACCGGCCTTTTGGGGAGATGCTGCTACGCACCGCGCCCGGCGATCCGATGGCCATCTTGCCTGAAAGGCTGGTTTATCAGCCACAGATGGACAGAGTTCCGGAAGCGCACACGATTTTGCCGTGTTACAGGACGGTACGGCGATGATGAGGATGCTCATGCGTTTCGGATCGGATGCCGTTGGAGATGCGGCTCCCGGCACTACAGAAGTGAGTCGTTGCAGATGCAATCAGCTACGAAGAAAGGGCAGGAGATCGATGCACAGGAAAATAGGAGCAATAGCTTTTGGGATCTTTGCATTTGCGATGAGTGCGGCAGCGCAGACCACGGTGACCACCTCGGGCACGACTTCTTCGGGAACGGTGCCGGTATTCAACGGAACCGCGACGGTGACCAACTCGCCGATCTCCGTCTCGGGCAGTAACGTCGGGATCGACCCGCAGAATGGTGTGTCTCCAAGTTCACCCCTCACCGTTGGCAACCCCAACAGTAATCTGAGTGGCGCTCCCACCGCCGTCTATGGAACCAACCCCAGTACTACACCAACCATCTTTGAGTTTATGGGTGCTGACTGTACTGAACTGGCGGGATCGGTTTCGCCGAGCGGTAGTTACCCATTCTGGCTTCAGGCCCGCACTTGTGACAATAACACTTCGCAGTTGTTGTTGAATCCCGCTGGCGGCGACGTTGGGATCGGCTCGAGCACGGGCACGGCCACAGTGAACGGCGCATTGGTCGTCTCTGGAACTACCGGTTTTACGCCGAACTTCACGGCAACTTCGGGGTCCAGCTTTGGTGTCAAAGTCGTTGCCACCGCGATCCCCAGTGGAAGTAGTTCAGCTGACTACTCGGGCGGAGCTATTACCGCAAGCACGCTTTCAGGCAACGCTCAGAATTTTACGGGTGGATTTGCGGGCGTCTCCGGCCAGGCTTATCACAAGGGAACAGGAACAGTGGCCTGGGAAGAAGGGACCGGAGGCTCAATATACAATTTATCGTCTGGCACCATCACCAAAGCGTACGGGATCTATGGGCAGGTTAACAACTCAAGCACAGGCACCATCGCCACCGGCTATGGCGCCTACATAGATACTCCTACCAATTCGGGAGGCGGACACTTCTCAAAATACTATGGCGTTTATATCGCCCAGCCGACCGTTGCGACCACCAATTATTCCCTCTATTCGGCTGGCGGAACGAACTACTTCGGCGGCAGCGTGGGCATCGGGACAACAAGCCCTGGATCGGGCTACAAGCTCGATGTGGAAGGCGGATCGGTCAACTCATCTGGCGGGTATTGCATCGGCGGCAGTTGCATCGGTTCGTGGCCTACAGCGACCGCCAACACGTGGACAGGCACCCAGACATTCAGCGGAAACATCCTGACGTCGGGGAACGTCGTTCCCGGCGGGGATGGCGTCATCCGCTCTATCGTGCCAATTGCAATGTTTGGGGGCGAAGCACTTATCAATTCAACCTCCTGGCAGACGGTCACTCGAACCACTTATACAAGTATTGCAAATCTATTCGCCGGTACCACTATTTTACCGGGAGCTACTCGCCAGTATTACCTGATAATTCGCCGGGCGGACAATCAACCCGGAGGAAATGGAAGCAATTGGAGATTTTCTTGTGCAGCCAGTTGGAATTCGGGGGTTAACGTTCCCGGACACGGATTCACATTGGCAAGTGACTATGGATCGCCTGATGAAGGCACCACAGACTGGGTTCAGGTTCCAGCAAGCGCGGTAAGTTCGGGGTGCAGCACGCCCTATTGGGAAGTGGATGCACAAATGGTAAACGCTGGGCCGGTGATGCGGGTTATGAGCGTGAGCATGGCCGCTGTTGACGTATACGGCGGCACAAACACTGGATATAGTCAAGCCTCTTCCGGTAATGCGACTTCTCCACCGATGAGTGCGCTCTACGATTCTGTATGGGCCACTGGCTTAGGCGGCAACGTGGGCATCGGCACGACATCACCACAATATACCCTCGACGTGGCCGGACAAATCCACACCTCCGGCGGTATCGTCTTCCCCGACGGCAGCACGCAGAGCGCGGCTTATACCGGCATCAATTGCGGCGGCGATTACGCCGAATCCGTCGACGTCACCGGCGACCGCAAGAAATTCGAGCCGGGCGACATCCTGGTGATCGATCCCGATCATCCGGGAAAGTTCCTCAAATCCGCCGAGCCGTACTCCACTTCCGTCACCGGAATCTATTCCACCAAACCGGGCACCGTCGGCCGGCGGCAGACCGGACCGAAGAATCCCGACGAGGTGCCGATGGCGATGCTGGGCATCGTGCCCACCAAGGTCAGCGCGGAGAACGGAGCGATCAAGCCCGGCGATCTGCTGGTCACGTCCTCCAAGATCGGCTACGCCATGAAAGGGACCGACCGCAGCCGGATGCTGGGCGCGGTGGTCGGCAAGGCGCTCGGCTCGCTCGACTCCGGCACCGGCGTTATCGAAGTTGTCGTCACGCTACAGTAACGCCGCCTGAGCATTGAGGGAGAGTGGGTATGCCGTGTAAGTTGCGTAATCTACTTCTGCTGTTCGCCGCGATGCTTGGCCTTGGACCTCTGGCGCTTGCTTCGACGACGGCGACGATCACTGTGGGCGGCGCTGGAGAACATCAGATCTCCGGGGCTTGGGATACAGGCAATATCACGATTTCCTTTAGCGACGAAGCCGGCCACAACTATAGCGAAACAGTCGCCTATGGGCAATTCTCCACATTTGCCTCAGTGGCATCAGCTTTTGGGGCGAAATTCTCCAACAGCTACTATTGCTCGGGGCTGTGGGCATACGCATCCGGTAGTACGATCGCCATCGTCGCCAAAACTCCGACCGGTTTAGGGTCCATCACAATATCCGGCCCTACCACATCATTTGCGCTTACCACATCAGGCTGGAACACCTCCACTTCGCTTACATCGAGCCCCAATCCCTCCACTCTTGGCTCAGATGTTACTTTGACTGCGGCAGTCAACCCCGCTTCTGCTACGGGCACAATGACCTTTTACGATGGGGGCTCGTTTCTTGCCACGACGCCTCTCGGATCTGGAACGGCGACGTTTATTACTGGGAGCCTTTCGGCAGGCTCTCATTCGATGACTGCGACCTACAGCGGAAGTTCAGCATATACTCCTAGCACGTCGCCTGTTCTAATCCAGGATGTTTTCTCAGGACAAGCTCCTGCTCCAACATTTTCGCCGGCTCCGGGCACCTACGCGAACGCACAATCTGTAACCATCAACGATTCGCTCTCGAGCGCGACCATCTACTACACCACAAATGGAACAACCCCGACGACATCGTCTCCCGTTTACTCCGGTCCGATCAACGTGACTGCCACGGAGACGATCGAGGCAATCGCGGCTGATCCGGCATCAGGATACTCCGAGAGCTCTGTTGCTTCCGCAACCTACACCATAACCAATGGGCCGTTCATTACGAACGTGTTGCCTTCGCCGGCTACGGTAGCGACGTCTGTGACCATTACGGGAGGCAATTTCGGCTCTACGACGCAAGGTGGAACCAGCACGGTGACATTTAACGGCACCATAGCGGCACCAACCCAATGGAGTGCGAATTCGATAACGACGCTAGTACCCCTCGGAGCAACCACGGGCGACATCGTGGTTACGGTGAACGGAGTGGCGAGTCCCGGTTTCCCGTTCATAGTCAACGCGTCGTGCGGGCCGTAACAGTTAGCTCCGAGGCTGGTTCCTCTGGAACCTATCTCCCACGAGGTTGCCGCGGCCGATTTTGCGGGAGAAATGCCATATGCTGCGGGCGCTTGAAGAAAGGAACATCTACTCCGATGAAGAAGCCGGTTAGTTCCCTGATTTTGACTTTTGCGCTTGGCATCACCACGGCCACTCTTTTCGCTCAGGCCGATGGCAATGGCGCCGTTCAAACGCCGCCGAAGCGGATGATCTTTGGTCAGTATGACCAGGCATTCACTTTTCCGAGGATGGTGGGAGTTCCGGGACAGAAGGATTCGGTCGCACTGAATGCCGTCCAGCTCTATCTCGGAGCGTCGTCGCACGGTGAGTGGCCAGGGTTCGATGCAACTGGAATTATGGTGGTTGGGACTGGCGAGCAGAAATCGGAGATCCCTGCAACTCTGACCATTGAACCGGGAGGCCTCTACCGTCTGGATCTGACAACACCGTATGGCATTCGTAGCGAGCGTGTCGAGGGAGCCACAGGCGCTATGCGGAGCGAGGACGGAAAGACAGTTCCCCTTCCTGCCCTCGCCGTGGCTTCCGGCATAATCCCGTTACCTTCCACGCTGGCAGACGCGGCCACAGATGCCCGTGATTCTCTAATCGACGGGGGAACCGTGGAAGTCGAAGGGGCTCGGCTCCACAAGATCACCTTCATTCGCCCCCTCTTCCCCGAGTCGGGCAACTCTCAGCCGCCGGCGCCGCCTCTTATCACGGACTTCTTCTTCGATTCCACATCGCATTTGCTCATCAAGAGCGTCGACGCGGTGCTCTTGAGTCCCAATTCTGCCGCGCACCATCTCCGCGTGATTGCCTATGACGACTACCGTCCAGTTTCGGGGATCATCATCCCGTTTCGCTACACGGAGACTGTGGATGGCCGCTTGGCATGGTCACTTCAGTTCACCAATGTTACCGCCGGATCGAACCACGGCGCAGAGTATTTTCGCTTCTGAGGAATGCCCGATGAGATTGCGGACCCATCGCCTTCTGTCTGCACTGCGGATTCTTGGCATTGCAAGCTGCATCATCTCGTCCCTGTCGCTAAACGGACAGACGACCATCTCCGCCATTGGCAATCCTGACGAGTCCGCACGGTTCCCAATCGAGAATGGCTTTATCAATCTCGGCAATGGAAATGTCCATCTCGAAATCCCAATCGCGGGATACCCGCAGCGCGGCGATCTTTCTGTTGCAGCGAAATTCGTCTACGACAGCTCCATTTGGCAGGTAGTAAACAGTCCCGATTATCACAATCCGGAGTGGTATCCAGCCCTTACAGCCGGCAGCTATGACACTGCCGTGTATGGCGGTCTCGGGTGGACCTTCCAGTACGGCCGCTATTATGAGGGAACCGCAACGATCAATAGCTATACCTGCCCCGCTGGAAGCGGCTACAACAGCACGGTCGCTTACTCCAACATTCGCTGGTCAGACCCGCAGGGCACTCTCCATGCGTTTCCCATTACCACAACTTATGTTGGCAACTGCCCGAACAGTACTTATACGGATACTCCCGGTGGTCAAGGATACGCGGTCGACGGCAGCGGGTACTATGCGGTCGTAAGCAATTACACGAATCTTCAAGTCTGGGACTCCAAAGGAACTCAGGTTGTGAACATGTCGGTGAGCGGCAACGGCGAGAGCGGCAATCCGACCATTGACAGGAACGGCAACTATATCAGCTACAACCAACAAGGCGCGATCACGGCTGACAGCCTTCAACATCCAAATATCAGCGAGAACGTGACTTCGTGGGACAGCTATGGCAATCCCGCGGTCGTGGAGTTTAGCGTCCCGATCGCCCAGGGCCAGACAGCGACCTACACCATTACCTATGAGAACATCCTCGTCGGGACCGATTTTCACGTCAGCGGCGCACCTTTCGGATACGGAGGTTACGTCGAGGAGTTCAACGGATTTATCAACGTCATTGAAAGCATTGGACTTCCGGATGGGACATCATACGGATTTCAATATGACCAATGCACGACGCCCAATCCATTAGACCCTTCGCTGTGCAATGGTGTCGCTTATGGCGAACTGACCGGGATTACGCTTCCTCATGGTGGCACGGTCAGCCTCGGCTACACGAGCGATGCGAACGCAGGCACGACCGAGCCCGCGCGGTGGGCCAGTTCTCACTCAGGGTCCGACGGCTCAACAACATTTCAATATCAATACACCGGGAACTACGGCAATACGAGAGAAACGGGCGGATACTCTTGTCAGGAAGATACGAATACCGTAACGTCCGCCTCATTGCAATCCGCATACATTTTTAGCAACTGCAATGGGAACATCCTTCCCATGAAGGTGCTGCTCTCCCCAGCGTCGAATCCATCGAGCGTGGATGCATTTGTTTTGTTCCAGTATGACTTCTCTCATCCATGCCAGGGAGGGGCCTGCGTTGGAGCGCAGTGGACAAATCTGCTCGGAAAGACGATTGTTTTGCCGTCCAGCGGCTCGTATAGCTCGATTCTGTCAGGATCGTCCGGCTCTGGACTTATTACTGATATTCAATACCAGTACGCAACTCCAGGGAGCGGAATCGCCACTTCGATAAAACAATGGGATTTCTATAGCGGCAGCTACCCGACCTCGCTGCCCGACAGCCCTGCCGGAAACCCTACGCGCGAAACCGATCTGGTGCTTGGCTATACGGTCAACCATGCGCTATTTCCGAGTTCGAAGACGATCGTCAACTCCGGCGGGTCAACGACATTTACCTATAGCTACGACGAATCCACCTACGTTGGAACCTCGGCGCCGAGTGGCGCGCCAAACCACAATTCGCAATGGGCCGCGAGCACTCCGGGAAACCTGACGACGATTTCAGAGTGTTGCGCCATTGTGAACGGATCGTCCGCTTCGCTTACTAAGCATTTCTACTACGACACCGCTGGCGCGATTATCGAGTCCACCGACCCGAACAGTAACAACACGTATTTTGGCTACGACAGCACCGATACGTTTGCACAGAAGATCACGCTCCCGCCAACGGCTGGTCTGAATGGAACCCAGGTCGCACACATCACCAAGCCGGTATTCGATTTCAACTCGGGGCAGATCGCCTCGCTTACGGATCAAAACGGTCAGCAGACGACGTACACCTATGACAGTTTAGGCCGCCTCTGGACCGTGAAGTTCTCGAATGGCGGCAACCAGGTCACACTCAAGACGATCACTTACCCGTCGGCAAATGAAACAGATGTCTCCGAGTTGCAGTCGGCAGGAGTGAATATCTCGTCCTCGGTGGTCGTCGACGGATATGGGCGAGCAGCGGCGACGACCAATAGCGGGATCACGACGACCACAAATTACGACTCCGAGGGCCGTCTGTGGACGGTCACCAACCCGGAAGCGTCTACCTCCTACTCGACCGATGGCACAACGACCTACGGCTACGACGAGCTGAACCGGATCAAGGCTGTTGAGATGCCGAACTCGCAGTCGGTTCAATACAACTATTCTCTGAACACGGTGACGATCACCGACCCGCCGGGGCACAGCAGGCAGGAGGTTTACGACGCCTTTGGAGACCTCAGCGAGGTGCTGGAGCCCAGCGCCGCAGGCACGCCGAATTGGAGCACAGCGTGGGCGACCACCTACACCTACAATGGGCTCGGTCTGCTCTCTTCGATCAGCCAGCAAGGCGGATCAGGCACGTCGTCCAATTGGAGAGCGAGAAACTTCTACTACGACGGCGCCGGGCGGCTTTACTCGCAGTCCACACCAGAGCAGGGGACTCTCACTTTCGGCTACGATTACAACGGCAACCTGACAAGCTCCACGAACCAGAATTCCACGAACAACACAGTCTCGAATTCCTATGATGCAGACAACCGGATGTACAAGGAGGTCGTCAGCGGCGGGCCAACTTATTCCTTCACATACGACGCCCAGGATAGCTCGGGAGATCCTTACGGCGTCGGCAAGCTGACTGGTACGAGCGATGGTTCCAAGACGCAAACCGTTCTCACGCATGACCCGATGGGGAATGTCATAACCAGCCAATACTGCCTGCCCAGCGGAGGCACATGCACGTTCGGCAGCCAACCGCAGGCGGAGGTTCAGGCGCAGTTCGATTTTCAAGGGAACATGACCTCCCTGGCGTATCCCGACGGACGCCAGATCACCCTGTCCTATGATCTGCTGAACCGGCCAACCAGCGAAACTTACACATCATGGAACGGCACGTCGGTGAACACGCCATATGCGTCAAATATTCTCTATTATCCGCCGGGAGAATTGCAGTCGGCCACATACGGCAACGGCATCCAGATGGGGGCAACGTTCGACCCGGATCAGAATATTTCCTCTCTTGTCTATCTCGGGAACGATGCCGCGCTCTCGTCGAAGATTTATTCGTGGGACACCAATGCAACCAACCTCCTGTCGATCCAGGATCTGTCCACCGGACGCACGCAATCTTTCACCTACGACCAACTGAATAGAATCGTATCGGCTGCGGACACGGGAACCACGACTAAAGCGTGCCTCACCAATCCGCCATCGCTTCCGGCATATTCAGAGACGTACTCGATCGATCAGTGGGGCAATCTGCAGGAATCCGCCGGAACTCTGTCCGGTTCCCAGAGCTTCACCTTTACCTATACGCCGTCTATCGGAAGTCCGTCTGGGGGCGGCGGCAATCAGGTTACTGGCGCGGGCGTTCAGTACGATTCGGCCGGCAATTTGCTATCGGACGGATCGCCGTTCTACAACAGCTATCAATATCGAGCCGACGGCCTGATGTCCGGGAGCAACGGCGCAATGTACACCTATGACGCCCTCGGCCAACGAGTGCAAAAGGTGTACGGATCGACAACCACGGAGTACATCTACTTCGGCGGCCTTTTACTTGCGGAATACAGCCCAGGCGGCAACTCATGGACGGACAGAATCTACGGTCCTGGCGGCGCGCTGGCGACGGTTGCGGGAACGCAGAACGCGGTTCCGATCTATCGCATTAGCGATCACCTCGGCTCTCTGGGCTTGACCACTACAACCGATACGACCAGCGGAATCACCGGAGTTGCAGGCTCATTGCCCTTTGGCGAGATGACCATCAACTCCGGCAGCGACAACTTCCCATTCACCGATCACGAGCGGGATGGCGAGAACAGCACCGATGCCACGCTGTTCCGGCACTACGCGCCGACGCAGCTACGGTGGCTCTCGCCCGACCCCTATAACGGCAGCTACGACCTCAGCGACCCGCAGAGCTTGAACCGTTATGCATACCTAACGAACCGGCCGATGGCCGCGACCGATCCAACAGGGCTAGACGCGATAGACGCGCCTCCTCTTTGCTATCCTGATCCCTCATGCGGTAGCGGAGGAAGCGGAAGCGGCGGTAGTGGGGGAGATGACGGATGGGACATGGGCCTCTGGGGATCGGATGCAGGTCCGATTGTCTCCAGCGAGGTCACTGGGGGCGGCTCTCTGGGCGGCAACTACTACGCCATGCCTTCGGCTTACAGCGGCATTGGCAGCAACGTAACGGCTGATTCCAGTGGCGGGTCGAGCGGCGCGCTCGATGTGGTGCAAACACTTCTCGGCGTTGGAGGAATGATCCCCGAAGTCGGGGTCGTATTCAACGGCATCAATGCCGGGATCGACATTGCTAGGGGAAACTGGGGTAGGGCAGCTTTGGATGGCGGGCTGACGCTCGCATCTGTCGTTCCATTAGGAGCCATTGGGCTGCGCGGCTTGCAGGCGCTGCGACTGGCGGACGATGCTCTTGAGACAGCAGAGATTGCAAAGACCGCAGGCCAGCTAGGCAGAGAAGGAGAGGCAGCAGTCAGAGATGCGTATGATATTGGCGAAAAGGAAGAGCTTACCATCAACGGTAGACAGAGAATTCCGGATGGTTATAATCCAGGTGAAAGCATTAGTGAGATCAAGAACACTGCCTACCAAAGTCTAACCCAACAGCTTCGAGATGATATCCAGTATGCGCAAGATAACAATCTGCGCTTTGATCTGTACACACGGCAAGGCGGCCGACTTTCAGGCCCATTGCAGAAAGCCATCGACAGCGGGCTAATCAACCCTCGGTTTATTCCATAACATGACAAGAAGACAGTCTACAACACGCGAGCCATTGACGACCGAAGATCTAAAGCGATTGACGGTGGATGACGTTATACGTCTGAAGCTCACAGAAGATGAGATGGCAAGATTGCGAGAAATTAATCGGAATCGAGAACGCGAGCGAGAGGACCGAGTCAAGCAAATGCAAATTGAACAAGCTCCTCTGATGAGAGAGCTTGCAGAGGCGGGAGTCGTTTATTCGACACTCGGCCAAATGATGAACAGTCCAGGCCCCTATAAAGATGCAATACCAATACTGCTCGCGCACTTGGAAAAGCCTTACTCTGTTCCGACTAGAGCTACTATTGCTCGTTGTCTAGCAGTTTACGATGCGATTTATGCTTGGCCAAAGTTCGTTGAACTGTATCGTGCAGAACCCTGTACAGAACGATACGCAGACGGCATAAAGAGTGATCTCGCTGTCGCTGTCGCCGCTACCACAACCGAGGAGAATATTCCGACTCTTATCGAACTCGCACGCGACCGGTCCAATGGTAGCTCACGACTTCATTTTTTGCGCAAGCTGCGCAGGTCAAAGAATCCGCTGGCGAAACAAGCTTTGATGGATCTAGCGACTGATCCGGATCTCGAAAAGGAAATTGCTTCCTGGCGAAGGCGCCGCAGTTCTCGATCCTGAAAATAGTGTTTGCTCCAAAGCTTGCGAAATGGAGAATGAGCCGGTGAAAATCCGCTGCCTCACGAGGGAAGTTCGATGATGCCATATTTCTGCAGAAGAACGAGGACTCCACGGATTCCACATTTGCCCCGCATTTCATTCCTGGCAGCATCTCCCTTGCTTGCGGCGTTACTGACGGGATGCGGCAGCGGATCGACTGTGTCTGCGGGCTGCTGTGGCCCAGTGTCACCATCCCAGCCGATCACTACAACCCTAACGCTTACAGCGCCAACGGGGACGCTCGTGCAAGGCCAGGCCGTTCAATTTGAGATCGTCGCGAGTCCTGCGCCAAGCACAAACAGCGAAACCGTAACGATCGACGATGTCACTGGGAACACGTCCGCATATGACGTGCCGACGAAGCTGGGAACGGGGACACTGCAAGATGGAACCGTGACGATTACGGTAAAACCTCCATACCCTGGAATCCGAACCTACACAGCGACGTACGTCAGCGACGGCACCTATGCAACCAGTTCAGCGTCGGCGCAGGCTACAGTCACCGTTCCGTCCTCTTCGAATAGCTGCGGCCTGGGTTCCTCCGTATACGTCCTTTCGAGCGGCGGGGCTACCCCGAATCAAACAACCTTCACCAGCACCGCGGCGGATCAGTCAGCCGTATGCGCAGAGAACAGCGGCACCACGTTGACGCTTAATTCTCCCGTAATCACCAAGAGCGGGGCAGACACGTTCACCGGCACCACGGGCTCGATCGCCTATGGCGCCGACCCCAGCGGCATTGACGCTGGTGTGCTTGCTTACGGGAACAGTGCAACCGCTGCTTCGGGAGCAACGATCGACCTGTTGGGAACGCCCTCAATCACGGCGTCCTCTGCAGATTATGCCGTATTCGCTTCAGGGTCCGGCGCGACGCTAAGCATTTCGAATGCCACGATTGCTTCGACCAGCTCCGGCGCTACACTCGGCGCAGGCAACAGCGGGCAGATCACCGTCGCAAATTCACAAGCGACTTCCGATGGCGTGTTGCTGACGATTCTCGACGGTGGGACTGCCGTTCTTCAGAACACTGCGTTGACCTCAAGCACATACGGAACGATTGATTTCGATGGACCAGCCGCTGGCGCCAGCACGACGTCGGTGTTCCAGATGGATGGTGGATCGATCGCTGCAGTAGCGCCGCTGTTTGATCTTACAGGCGCTCAGACGGTCAACATTACTTTGTCGGGTGTGGATTTTTCCAAATCGACAATCACACCGCAGGACAACTGGGACATTACTCCTTCGACCATCGCACCAACCTTGCAGCTAACCTTGGACAATCAGAAAATGCAGGGCATCCTTACAGGATCAGCCGACTCTACCCTTACGCTCAAGAACGGAAGCAGCCTCAATGGCGACTTTCTCGGAGGCGGCAGCGTCTCACTGGACGCATCCAGCTCGTGGACGATTCACAGCAGTTTCACGGTTCAGGTCTTCAGCGATCCGGGCGGAATCAACGGCAGCAACGTCTTGAACATTACCGGCAACGGTCAAACGATTTCTTACTCCAATGCGCTCAATCCGAGTCTCGGCGGGCTCACCTATGCTCTCCAGGGAGGTGGCTCTTTGAAGCCCTATTGACCGAAAGTAGCTTTGACCCCGTTTGTTGATGATCGATCTGAGTCGCTCGAAGGAGGCTTACCATGCCGAAAAAGCAAATTCATTTGCTGTTGGCTACTGCGCTATGCTGGTTTTGCTGCGTGCAGCTTTGCTCGCAATTTGGATGGGCGCAGAATCCAAGCGGCGAAACGCAGCGGGTTCTCATCGCTGTGCAGAATGCCACCGGTATTAACCCTCAAACATGGGCAGAGGCGCTGGTGCCCGCCTTCTCAATGCAATTTGTAGATGCGCAAACCGATACGCCATCTAAATCCGGTACCAACAATCTGACCATTGGCGGCTGGACGTCTGCCATGCCTGTTTCCATTCAGAATTTTCCGGTCGAGCACATGGGGGCTGTTTACAGCGAAGATGGATCCTTCAATCTCATCAACTACAGCACCGAGGCGGTTACATCGGGAGGAGCGGTGAGTGGACTCGCCGGACCATCCTCCGCGATTCTGATCGCCCCCGGCTTCCGTTATGTCTTTGCGGCGAACCAACGGGGCGGCGCATTGACTGTGATAGATCGAACTGCCGGTACAACTGTTTCACTGAATCTTCCCGGTGTAAATCGAGTCTTTGTAAATCAAGGCGGCACCGTGGCTCTCGCTTTTTCTCAGAACACGAATTCCGTCTATTACGTTCGGAAGATGTCATCGGGCGGTAGCTACAGCGGCGGCCCTTCATCCTGGCCGTCGAACGCAGTGGATTGCGAACCTCAGAACTTACCGACATACTGCCTTTTTCAATTTGCGCCGCCGGGCTCCGATGCAACCACTTACTCCAACTCCTATTTCGACCACCCGTATAAAGCTCTTAGCTCAGCCGACGGCGGAACCATTTACATCCTGAATCCAGGCCCGGAATATGGTGGTACCCAGGCAAGCGTTACGGAGATACCGGCGGCCGTAGTGATGTTCCAGGACGGACAACAGTCAGGAAGTGTTCCGAGCACGTTGACAAAAGTCCTGATTCCAGGCGGCGCAAGCAATGCCATTCTTGTTTCCAATCCTTCGTCAGGGGCGACGGAATTGTTCGTCGCAGGAGAAGCATTCGCGCAGTGGGGTAACAACGTTGCAAATTGTTCGATGGGTGGGAATCTCACCCAAATTGATCCTTCGTCATTCACTGTTGTAGGCGATCCGTACACAATTGCCGACGGTCATCCAACCCGCATGGTGGATGCGGACGACAATACTCTGTGGATAGGCTCGCGCGACGGCTGCAAAGATGGGGTGAGATCCCATAATGGGTCAGGGACCAACGGTTGCTTGACGGTTTTTAACACGAACAACAGCAACGTGGCGCTGATTGACACATGGAATGGAGATGTGACCGGAATTGCAGCGATCACCAGCTTGCACAAGGTGTACTACGCGGAGGGCGGTTCAGTTTATATTCGCTCCACAACAAATCCCTCCGACCTCAACTCCGGCGCGAGTTTAGCCATCACCCCGGCAGGCACAGCCGTGGATGTCGTGTACATGGACTCGAATACAGACAGCGACAATACCGTCAACTAGCATCGTTCAATCAGACACCAATGGAACGTAGAACCACGGAAATGACGTTTCAGACTAGTACTGGGAGGAAGAAATGAATCGAGGCGCGTCTCATCGAGCGAATTATTTCAGCTCCTTCAAAACAAAGAGCCCTATCTCAGGCGCGATCTTGTGGATGCTGTTGTCGCCTTGTCTCCGGGGTCAGATGGTTCCGGCCAACGGCTGGCCTGGGATGAAACCGACTCAAGAAGTGGTTGTCCTCTCCGCGCCCACAGGCACAGGGGCCGGATATTTCTCGATTTTCGATCAATCCGGCGACAGCCTTATGGCTGAGGAATCGATCGGCAATAACCCCCTTCTTTTTACACTAGACTCCACAGGCTCCTATGGCAACACGATCAACGGAGGTGGCACGTCAAATTACTTCCCCGTGAACGAAACGGGGAGCGGCGCAATTGGCTACAACACGATGGTGCAAGGCAGCACCATCTCGGGGATATTCTCGCCAGGTAGCGTGGAGTATGCTCTTGACGTTGCAAATAACGCTGTAGACATTGGAACTGCATCGCAGGGCTACAATCCAGGCGAATTCTCGTTTGGAACTCCGGTTTCTGTTGCTGCCACTCCTGTCTCAATGGCTGGCCTGCCATACGGCTCTGCCGGGCTACAGCGTTTCTTCGTGGTTAGTCAAAATATCCCTTACGGCGTCACGTGCAACAATAGCCCTTCTTCCGTAGGAACAGCGGGAGAGGCCGACGCTCTTGAAGTTGCTACCAATACGATTTCCGCACGAACTCCGGTCGGTGCCTGCCCGGTCTATGCCCTGTCGAGTGCGGATGGGAAGCGAGTATTTGTCCTCAATCGGGGCAGCGATTCAATTACGGTCATCAATGCCTTGTCAGATTCCCTGGACAGTTGCCAGCCATTCCTTTCGGCGTCGGGACAAACTGTGACCTGCCATCCCTCGATCTCTCTCGCACCGGCTGCCGGCCAGGCGCACGCAGGGCCGGTCTATGCCGAATACGTAGCCTCGACAGGCCAACTTGTCGTGGCGAATTATGACGGGAATTCAGTCAGCATCATCGATGTGAGCCTGGATATGTTCGGGAACGATAGCCCAAGTTTCGGAACCGGGTTTACGGTTCCCGTCGGGAGACATCCATCTGGCCTCACCGTGTTCCCAGACGGAACCCGCGCATACGTGGCCAATCAGCAAGACAGTTCAATCAGCATCGTGGATCTTAGAAGCCATGCTGTCGTAAAGACTTTCGCCACAATTGGGATGCCACGGTCGATTGCATCGACGGCGGATTCGTCGACGAACTCAATCTTTACAAAGGTCTACGTCGCCTCGCCGAATACTAACAACTTGGAGATCGTTTACAATTCCGTTGAAGGCGACAACGGAACAGAGAGCAATTATGTTAGTGGCATGATTCTCGATGTTCGTGTGAGCAGCCAGGTGGGGAGCGCCACGGGGAATTTGAATTACGTGAGTCGGCTTCCGGGTGCTGGCCAACCTTGTAATTTGCCGGATTTTTCTACCGGAACAACCGCGTCGATAGCAGCGTGTCAAAGCGTGCAATGACCATCGAGCGAGTCGCCATAACCTGGACCGAATCGCAATTCGTTCACCAAATAGGTACACCGATGCAAGCTGGGGGGGACGCAAATGCTCGTAGTCAAGGTGGGGGTTTGCGAGTTTCCGGAATAGATCGCGCGCCGTTACGAATCCGATACGCCCGTAGCTCTGGCCTCTGACCTGCTGAGTCCTGATCGATCACTCCGTAGGCGTCTGAGCGCAGTCCGCCGCCGTTGCACAAACAGCGTCGCGGAAGCGAGCAACCTTTTCCAGGCGCGGCGGAGTGGTCCGGATGTATTCGGTTCCTTCACGATCAGGAGGTAAGGAATCGGATTCGGTTCGGAATGCTCGTCCAGAGAGTGTATCCAGCCCGAGGGATTCGGTTGACGGATTTTTCGTGAGCATGCCGTGATGCTGTACGTCGATTCCCATCGGCCGCCGGATCACCTGGAAGGTGATGAGAGGGTCCGGGATACCGAGCTTGCGGGCGATGGGGCGAATCCGAACCTGCAGAAAGTTCTTGCTGGTATGCGGGACGGTCTCGCCCTTGCGCTTGCCCCGCCCGAAGGTGGGAAACATCGGGCCTCCGGCGAGACATCCGCAGTGTACCGCTTCCAAGCCTCGATCACCGGCTGCACCTGTTCCGGCACTGGAATCGACGCCTTGCTCGCCTAGGTCTTCAGCCTCCCCGGATAGAGTTGTCCCTCGTATGCCGTGCCAAGCGGCATGAAGGATTCCCCGGTGCAGGACTTCCACTGCAATCCGAACACCTCGCTGGCGCGCGGGCCGCAGAAGATGCCGGCGTCGAGCAAGCAGAGGTCGTGCAGCTCCTCGACCGCCCCGAGCAGCGCCGGAATCTGGTCGCGGCTCATCACCGGCTTTCGACCGGAGCCGTCAGCGGCAGGAGTGCGATCTATCGATCTATTGGATCGTCTCAGACCCCTCTGGTCCTGTGGCGGGTTCCCCTTTTTTGCCGGAGTCGTGGCCACCGTCGTCGAGTTCGTGAAGCTCTACCACTCCCGGGCTTAGACGCCTTCCGCCTTACGTTTCCCGGCGTCCTGCTGCTGGGCCGCTTCTTTTCTGTCTGGGATATCGCTGCGTACTGGGCTGCCATCTGTGTTGGTGTTGTGGACGAAAGCATCCGGCGGCATCGACTCCGGCCCTGAAATCCGTCCCAGGGCCAGCATCCCGAAGCCCGCGCTGCCTACGGCATCGGGTTTACGCTGCGACACGTCATCCCCAACAGGGTACTGATTGGTATACCTCCGTTTACGATTGTTAACGTATGCATTTTCAGCAGCTTGCAAGTTCGCGTTTCCGCGTGTGAACACGCTTGTAGCGAATGCTACCAGCGAAGTTAACCTGTGCGAACTTGATGATCCAGAAGCCCTTAACGAAACGGCGCTCAACAACCTGGCATCAAAGAGGGAGACGACATAAGTCTTCATTGGGGTCAATTTCGCTGTGGCTAACCCTGACTCGAAGCCGGTTTCGCCGATTCCGCCGGCGGTTCCCGCCGCCCGGTCCTCCGAGAATTACCGCGCCAATTCCATTGGCACCCGGCTGTCCGAGGCGGAGCTTTCCGAAGTCGAAGCCGCAGCCGCAAAGGCCGGGAAGAAGGTTGGCGAATGGCTGCGCGATGCGGCGCTCGCCCAGGCGCGCGCCGCACGCGAGCCGGGAACCGACCCAATTCTGCTGGCCGAACTGATGGCGATACGCGCCCTCATCCTTAATCTGTTCGCGTCAGCTTCCAAAGGGCCGTTGACTGACGAATCGCTCCGCAAGATGCAGGCATACGCCGACTCCGTTAAACAGCAAAAGGCCGACGAGTTTCTGGCTAAACTGAGGGCCGGAAACGGGGCCAAACCACCCAAGGAGACGCCATGAGGCCGCTGCGGTTCCCAGGCACGTTTCGGTGGTTGATTGTTGCCGTCTTGGCCGTGGTCTTCGGCTTACCGCTGCTCCCTTTGGCGGCATGGTTCACGGTGGCGATGCCGCCGCTCCAGCGGTACTATCTGCTTGCGTACGTCGAAAGCGCGGAGGCGGGGAAAACATCCGGCTCAACGACCCCGGTGAGATGGCTGTATAAGACGGCTTCCGGGCGAGAACATGCCCTGGTAATGAATCCCGATGTGGTCTCGGCAAGCGGCGGAAAACTCCCTGTCCGGCTCTCCTCGTCCGCCGCCAACGACGGCTGGACTAAGATCGAAATGAGTGCCCCAGTCCGGGTGGACTCGGCCCAGCTTGCGCAGTTCCTACAGGACAACATCTACAACGGCCGGGGATTCTGGACATTGATGGTGGAACCGATCCTATTCGGCCTCGCGTTCATCCTGTTTCTGGTTGCGATTGCGCTCCACATAAGAGAAAGGTTGCGTAGCGGATCGAAGCACGAACAGCGCCACGGACGCCGCACACGAGGGCCGGAATTATTGTCGTCCTGGCGATGGAATTGGAAGACAAAACCGGATGGCATCCGTTTCCAGTTGCGCTGGCGGAATTTCCTGCTCGACTGGAGCAGCAAGCAGTTGCCCAGTTGGGCCACGCCAACTTTTCGTATGCGGCGCAATCTCGAAGCCAGCCACGTTTTATTGATGGGCGACTCCGGCAGCGGCAAATCGTCGGCCATCCGGCAAATCCTCCGCCAGATTGCCGAGCGGGGAGAGACGGCCATCGTTTACGATCCGGCGCTTGAATTCACGCCGGAGTTCTACTCGCCTAAGCGTGGCGATATGATTCTCAACCCGCTCGATACGCGGTGCCCTTATTGGGACATCGCCGATGAGGTATCGACCGCGGAAGTGGCGACGGCGATGGCAGCGGCATTGTTCCCTGAGAAGGACCACGAAAAGGAATTCTTTACTGACGCGCCACGGCGCATCTTCGCCCGTCTGATGTGTCGGCGGCCTACCCCGCAGGAGCTTGTGCAATGGATGAGCGATCCGGCAGAAATCGCGCGCATGGTGCAGGGAACTCCGTATGCCGCCTTTCTCGATTCCAGCGCACCCGCCCAGAGCGCCGGAATTATCTCCAGCTTCAACATGATTGCGGACAGCTTCGAGTTGCTGCCCAGCGAGGATGACACCCGGCAACGGTTTTCCACTTCACGCTGGGAATTCGAGCGCAACAAATGGGTATTCCTCACTTCCAGGCCGGCCTTCCGTGAGAAGCTATTGCCGCTGCATAGCGTATGGCTCGATATGCTGATTCTCCGCATGATGGCGCCGTGCGTCAATCCGGCAAAGCCGGTATGGTTTGTGCTGGACGAACTGGCCAGTTTGAACAAGCTGCCGCAACTCCATACGGTTGTTACGGAGAGCCGAAAATCCGGCAACCCGGTTGTGCTCGGATTCCAGGGCCGGAGCCAGCTCGAAAAGCGTTACGGCAAGGATGCCGAAGTCATCCTTTCGCAGCCCGCGACAAAGATATTCCTCAAGACCTCCGAGCCACATTCGGCAAAGTGGGTTTCCGATGCGATCGGAGAGGTGGAACTTGAGCGTTTGAAGGAGTCGCGCACTGCGGGTCTGATTGGTGGCAAAAAGCAGTACACCCTTGAGATCACGACCCAGCCGCTCGTCATGGCCTCGGAGATTTCAGGGCTGGAGCCATTGCACGGCTACATCAAGCAGGAAAACTACGTTGTTCGCGTGCGCTTCCCCTATGTCGCTCCGATAGAGAAGCAGCCGCGATTCATCGAGCGAGCCGTATCGGTATCGCCGCGCGCCGTTGCCGTGCAGCAGGCAACGGCAATTTCTCAACAGGCAGCGACCGCAGCCCCATTTGAGCCGCCGAAGAAGCCGGTCAAGAAGCAGGGCATTTTCCCAGGGGCATCGCAGAAAAAGGCCGTGAACGAGGAACCGAAGACGTGGGATGAATCGCAGTGGATTGAGTGACGAGAAGTCCTGAGTACTTCCGATGGCTTTACTATAGGAGAGTTCCTATGGGGAGTTGACAGATTGCTTTCCGCAAGCCGACTTTCGCTAATGATCAGGCGTAAATGGGCGCATTGGTGATCTCCCATTCGAGGCCGGTTACGGGTTCCCGCGCCATGACCCCCATATTCAAACCAGGTTCAAACCGGCGTGAGCAGCATGGCGCGGGTGCCCCGTTAGTTGCGGGACACCCTTCGCAGGACATTTGTGTGCGTGCGGGCCGGGACGGACGTACGATTGATCAAGAGTCTCGCTGGCTCGCCGACCCGCCTTTCAGAGGTGACCCATGCTCATTTCTTGGCCCACGATTTTCTGTGTGCTTCTTGGCCTGGCCTTCGGCGGCGTGGTCGCCCTATACCAAGCGCGACGCGCCGTTGAGACATTGCGCCGCATCTACTACCAGCGGCGCGTCGACGAGAAAAAGCGCCGCCTCGAACACCAGCAGAGCTGCGCCGAGGCAATGCGCCCCATCTTCGCAGCTCTCGAGGCTAAGGGAGATCAATGCGCGGAAGCCCGCAGCCTCAATGCCTTGGCGGTGGAAGCGGCCGAGGCCGACTGGTTGCAGTGGGTGGAGGCGCAGAAATCGTACCTCGCCGCCCAGCGCCCCCGCCCCCGGCCCTGGAAGTGGCTGCTGCGGATGAGCGGCTGCCCACCTCCCGATCCCGCCGCGCACGACCACGACATTGGCCTTCTTGAGCTTCTTCGCCTGCTCTTCGGCTACGGCCCACGGCCACGCGCGGGAGAAGCACCCCAGGCTGACCGCGAGGCCCGATTCACGCCGGAGCAAAAGGCGGCGGCGGCATGGCTCCGCGAGCAAAACGAAAGGTGGCGCGTCCGCTCGCAAGGGACAAACCAAGGCCACTGACCTGCGGTGCCTGTCCTACTACTGCCTCGGCCCGTTATTCTCAAAGTCCCACCCCGAAGGGATCGCCCGTTCGCACCAGAGACCTTGACCATCCTCAAGCCGGGCCGATTCACATTAAAGCCCACCGCGAACCGTTACACTTTTGTGTTGTTGGACGAAGAGGACGGGCGGACGCGGCAAGTTCCGTGGGGCGACGAGGGTCAAAGGGCGATCATGCCGATTCCACAGCGGCCCAAAATTCCGACAAGGATCCGAACTGTATATGCCAGTACCTGCAGATTGGTCTCAAAAGCAAAACACGGCGCTGGCAGAGTACAAGAAGAGCCAGGACAGCTTTGGGATTGGACCTTGGTACGACGAGCTTTTCAGCAAGCTGATTTGGGCCGAGACGGCCACGTCATGGCGTGATTTTCTGGACTGGGTAGGCGAGCTCCAGGGGCCATGGTGCTTCCGAGGCCAACGCGAATCTGCATGGACACTCCGCACCTCCCTTGATCGAGCTGTGAGAGTGAGCCATGAAAATGTAAAAGTGAGCACGCCCGATGGTCGCTATTACCTCTCGAGTGGTTCCTATCACCTCGACCGCCGCGCCGTGGAGAACGAGTCGCTCTTCCGATTTCAGCAACAAGCTCATCAATTCATTCCACATACCCCTCCCGTCGATGACAAAGCCAGTTGGTTAGCGTTGATGCAGCACCACGGTGTGCCTACTCGTCTGCTGGACTGGACGTCGTCGCCATACGTCGCGCTCTACTTTGCAATAGAAAAGGCGCCCCGAGAAAAGAATGATGAAAAAAAGAAGGCTAAAGAAGGGAAGGCTAATGAAGAGAAGGATGACGGATGCTCAGCGGTTTGGGCGATGGATCTGCATTGGCTGGAGACGAAAAAACAGAAATTTCTCGAGTCAAAGGATCCGAAGGGCAGGACGGCCCATTTGAATGACTTACTCGACCAATGCGACAGGCCCCTAATCGTCAAAATCGACCCGCCGCAAGGCAATGAGCGCATGTCCGCTCAACAAGGGTTCTTTCTATGGAAGCTGTACGAGGAAACTCCCTTCTTCGACCAGATTTTGATCTCAATGATGATTGACCCGATACAGGAGAGACCAGTTATTAGAAAGCTTAAGATAGGCATGGACTTGCGAATCGGGTTTCTTGAGAGTCTCCGGAGCATGAACATCCACAGCGGCTCATTATTCCCCGGCCTCGATGGATTTTGCCAATCGCTCAAGACAGAGCTGGAGATTAGAGTAGCGAATGAAGCTCGGCTCAGCCGCGAGTTTGAAGAAAGAGAAGCCAAGAAGTTAGGGCTGATCATATAGACCGTGCGGCTCCGACCCAGGAAAACAGTGAGTCGAGGGAAGCCTGAATTTCCGGGCCCATCCAGGACCGGGGGCCGTCCAGAGGTGGTCGGAAGACGTATTAGCACCGGAAAACGCGCTTGTATTAACGGAGTGAATCGCTGCCTGGATGGAGCTGTCAGGAGGGATTCGTTAATGAGGCCGATGTTTCGGTGCCCGGTTTTCTGCAAAGGCTTAGAATTTCATCAGGCAGGAGCGAGATGCTGCCGCGCACGTTGTGGAGTCCATGCGCATGTTGACCATCTCCAAATCATTGTCTGCGGGACAGGCGCAAACGTATCACTCCCGCGAGTTCACTTCTGAAAAGCAGAACTACTGGAGCCGCGATCAGCAGGCGCATAGCCAGTGGCAGGGCAGACTTGCGCAAGAGTGGGGTCTGCAAGGTGAAGTTGGCTCAGAGCACTTTGCCCGATTAAGCGAAGGCCAGCATCCTGAGAGTGGCGTGCAACTTGTCAAGCACCAGCCCGCTCGCACCTACGAAAACGAATACGGCAAGGAAATCACCAGCGTTGAGCATCGCGCCGGATGGGATGCTACGTTCTCTGCGCCGAAGTCTGTCTCGCTCACCGCCCTTGTAGGCGGTGACAACGGTGTGCGCGAGGCGCACCGCGAGAGCGTCCGCGTTGCGCTCTCCCAATTAGAGCGATACACCCAAGCACGCATCGGGAACGTCCATGCGCCAGAGACGACGGGCAAGTTCATTGCAGCCACCTTCGAGCACGACACCGCCCGGCCTGTAGACGGCTATGCCGCGCCCCAGCTTCACACTCATGCCGTCATCTTTAATATGACGGAGCGCGAGAACGGCCAGACGCGCGCCTTGCAAGAGCGAAGTCTCTTTCAGTCGCAACAGTATGCGACCAGCGTGTACCGTTCTGAACTCGCCATGCGGCTGCATGGCTTGGGCTATGAGATCGAGCGCGGCAAGCACGGTCAGCCTGAGATCAAGGGCTATACGCAGGAGTATCTCGACGCATCAAGTCCGCGCCGGGTGCAGATCAAAGAGCATTTACAGGAGATCGGCAGAGACGGCGCGGGCGCGGCACAGGTTGCCGCCCACCGCACACGCGACAGCAAGGAACTCCATTCGCCGGAAGAAGTATTGCAGCGGCACCGCGAACTGGCCGCACAGTTCGGCCATCAGGCGGACCGAGTTGTCGCGCAGGCGCGCGAACATGCTCAACAGCATATTCAGCAACCGGAAAAGACAGTACAGCAGTCTGTGACCTATTCCCGAAATCATGTCTTCGAGCGCACGGCGGTACAAGATGAGCGAGCCATTCTGCAGGCTGCGATGGACCGCGGCATGGGTCAGACCACCTATAGCCAGGTGCGGCATGAGTTTGAGCAACGGGTGATGCGAGGCGAGTTCCGCGCAGTTGAACAGAAAGATGGCCGCGCCGCCCCACAGTACACGACCTCCGAGATGATTCGCATGGAGAAGGAGATCGTGGGCCAAATGCAGCGCGGCAACGAGCGTAACTTTGGTGATCCGATGTTGGTGTCGCCTTCGCTGCGGATCACGACCGAAGACCGGCACCCAGAGTTGAGTCCGGCGCAACGCAGCGCGGTCGATGAGATATTTGTGAGCCGCGAGAAGATAGTTGGATTGGATGGAGTCGCCGGCGCCGGGAAGACAACGACGCTGGCCGTGGTGCGTGAAGGTGCTGAGGCGCAGGGATACACGGTCGAGGGATTTGCGCCGACATCCCGCGCGGCGCATAAGCTCGCCGAGGCCGGTATCGAGACTTCAACGCTTCAGCATCATCTTGCCCGAGGCGAACAACCGGACACAGGCGAGAAGCGATTGTACGTACTCGATGAGTCGTCACTGGCTTCTACTCGCCAGATGCATGAGTTTGTGCAACGGCTACATCAAAATGACCGGGTTCTCCTGGTAGGCGACACGCGCCAGCATGAGGCTGTCGAAGCAGGCCGCCCCTTCGCGCAGCTTCAGGAAGCGGGAATGCGCACGGTGAAGCTGGATGAGATTGTGCGGCAGCGCGACCCGGAGCTGAAGCAGGCGGTCGAGCAGTTGGCGCACGGTCAGGTTGGAGCCGCAGTCGAAAGTCTCGATCGGCAGGGCCGAGTGCATGAGGTGAAGGGACATGAGGAACGCATCTCGGCCATTGCGCGCGAGTATGCCAAGTCTCCAGAGAGCACGCTGGTAGTTTCACCAGACAATCGTTCGCGCACCGAGATCAACCATCGGATACATGACGAACTGCAATCGCGCGGCGTTGTGAGCCGCGAAGAACGGTCCGTGCAGATACTCGTGCCGCGCCAGGAGATGACCGGCGCAGACCGCAGTTGGGCACAGCAGTATCAAGTGAACGATATTCTTCGGTACTCACGCAGCTCGCGGGAGACGTGCATCCAAAAGGGCGAATACTCCCGCGTTGTGGCAGTGAATGCACGCGAAAACACGCTAACGGTCTTGCGGACGAATGGGGAACAGACGACCTACGATCCGCGCCGCCAGATGGGTGTTTCGGTCTACCGCGAGCAGGAGAAGGCATTTTCTGTAGGCGACCGCATCCAGTTCACCGCGCCAAATCAGGAATTGAAGATAGCGAACCGGGAACTTGGAACAGTCGAAGGCATCGCGCAGGATGGCACGATGCGATTGAAGCTGGACAACGACCGCAACATGAGCTTCGATCCACAGCGGCATCCGCATCTCGATCACGGCTATGCCGTGACCAGCTACTCCAGTCAGGGGCAGACCGCAGACCGTGTACTTATCAACGTGGACACAGAACTAGGCGCAAAAGACCTGCTCAACAATCGCATGGCCTATGTCTCCGTCTCGCGCGGCGCTCACGATGCGCAGATATTCACGAACGACCGAGAAAAGCTCCCGCAAGCGTTGGGCCATGACGTTTCCCACCAGAGCGCCCATACGCCGGAGCGAAAGCCGGAGCAGGCCATCACTCCGCCGCAGCCTGAGATCGCCCAGACTCCGAAGCAGGAGCAGAGTCAGGGTATAGACTTTGGATTGAGCCTCTGAAACATCAAGGAAAGATGCGAACAACGCTCCGTTCCAAAGGGGCATAGGAGGCAAATTCGCCGAAACTTGCACAATTTGCCTGCACAATTACTACACAGCCAAAAATGACCGAGATATGCCTTTACAGATCAGTAATGTACGAAATAACCTTCACCCGCTCAGGATGACAACTCTCATTTCAGGACGAGCTCTCATTTTTCGCCAGCCTTTCGAGGCAGAGTGCCCGTGTTTTTGTTAGCGGGCAAATCCGCGTTTGCTGCGGGCGCGGCGGCCGCTTCGGCTTTCTGGATGGCCTGTTGCGCGGCGTCGAAGGCGGGGCGCTCGTTGGCGGGGTGGAGTGTGTCGAGGAAGCTGACCAGGGCTTCGATCTGGGGCGGCGAAAGGTTTTTGCCGTAGGCGGGCATGTTGCCGCCGCCGGTGGTGACTTTGTAGCGGAGCTGGTCGGGGGTCATGCGGGTGGCGACCGAGTCGAGGGCGGGGCCGCGCTCGCCGCCGGAGCCGCCGATCGAGTGGCAGTTGCGGCATTGCTTGTCCTGAAAGACGACGGCGCCCTGGCGTTCGAGGGGGGTGTCGGCGCGCAGGATGCTGGCGGGGATGGGGTCGCTGCTCCAGGCGTCCATGTGCGGGCTCCAGGGGGTGGTGGTGCCGAGATGGGTGAGCGTGCCGAAGCCGATGGCGACCGCTGAGACCAGGAGGATGGCGACGGGGCGGCGGTGCCAGCTTTTTTCGCCTTCGCCGGCAAAGAACGGCAGCGCCAGCAGAGCGGCGATGGCGACGATGGGCGCGATGAGGATGAAGGGGGTCTCCATATCCGGCGGGAGATAGGCGAGGATGGCGTAGATCCAGAGGAAGAAGAAGTCGGGCTTGGGGACGGTCTGGATGATGGATGGATCGGGCTGGCCGTTGGGACCGAAGGGACCCAAAACCCAAGCGCAGACGACGACGGCGGCGACGATGGCGCCGGAGAAGACAAGATCGCGCCAGAAAGCGCCGGGGATGAAAGGCATGCCGTCCTTGTGGACGAGCTCTTCGTATTCCTTTGCGTACGCGGCGCGGCGGACGAGGCGGCCGGGCATGGGCCATTCGTTGATGCCGAGCTTGAGGACCATCCAGACGTGGACGAGGGCGAAGAGGATGAGCAGGCCGGGAATGATGAAGACGTGGAGATCGAAGAAGCGGGTGAGCGTGTCCCCGGCGATGATGGGACCGCCGAGGAGGAGATGTACGAGAGGTCCGCCGATGAAGGGGACGCGGCTCACGATGGAGGCGCCGATGCCGAGGCCCCAGTAGGAGTTCTGATCGAAGCGCAGAACCTGACCGGTGAAAGCCATGCCGAGGGTCATGAGGAGCAGGAAGACGCCGACGATCCAGGTAAGCTCGCGCGGGTATTTATAGGCGCCGAAGAGGAAGACCTGGGCCATGTGGATGAGGACGATGGCGACCATGAAGTTCGATCCCCAGCCGTGGAGGGCGCGGATGTACCAGCCGAGCGCGACCTGATGGTTGAGGATGTTGAGGCTGTTCCAGGCCTGGCCGGCGGTGGGTGCGTAGACGAGGGCGAGGAGAATGCCGGTGAAGACCTGGAAGAAGAGCAGGGTGAAGGCGGCGCTGCCGAAGACGTACCACCAGCTTGCGGTGCGGGCGGGTACGGGATGCAGGGCTTCTTGCTTGACGAAGGTTTCGACCTGCAGGCGGCGCTCGAACCAGCGGTAGATGGGCCGCTGGCCAATGTTCGTCCCGGGGGGCTTCCCGGTTTGCTTCAACCGCGGCATGGGCAGTCTCCCTTGTCGGTGGAAGTGGCTGGGGAGATGTTGACGAGTTTTGCGCTGGTGGAGAGGGTGGGCATCTGTCCGGCGTAGATGTGGAGGTCGCTGCCAACGAGCTTCCACGCGTATTTGAAAAGGCCGCGAGGCGGGGGCCCGGCGGCGCGAGAGCCGTCGGCGTAGTAGATGCCGCCGTGGCAGGGGCACATGAAGAGCTGCGACTCGGGGAACCAGCGGACGGGGCAGTCGAGGTGCGCGCAGTTGACGGCGAAGACTTCAAATTGTTTGGCGCCGATGTGGCGGACGTAGCAGGCGGTGTTATCGGTCTGGCCGTCCCAGGGGCGGGAATAGGGATTTTTGTAGTAGGCGAGTCGGGTTTGGCCGGCGGGAAAGGAATCGGCGGCGCCGAGCGAGACCCAGGACTTGAAGCTGGAGCCGCTTTTGGCGGGCGAAAAGAGGTAGCGCAGGACGGGGACGGCGAGGACGACGCCGACCAAACCGTTGAGCGCGATGCTGGCCTTGAGGAGCAGCCAGCGGCGGGAGACTACGCCGGGGTCCTCGGGCGGGGCGGCTTCGACCGGAGAAGTGGCGTTGGGATTTTCGGGTGGATGGTCGTCGTGGGTCAATGTGATTACCTCCGTGTTGAGGCGGAATGCGCTGGGGCGGAAGCCGGAGCGGCGCCGTTGGAGGCGGCGTTGGGATTCCGCAGAGTTGCGAGATAGGCGACGATGTCGTCGACGTCTGGGCCTGAGAGCGGGGTGGAGGATTTGCCGCCGGGGCTGTCGTGACGCCAGTCAGGCTGGCCGATGTCGGGTCGGCCGGCGACGATGAGGGTGCGCAGGGTCTGATCGCCGACGAGGGCGAGATAGGTAGAGCTGGCGATCTGCTGGGGCGAGGGCTGGTGGCAGATTTCGCAGCGGGTTTTATAGAGCTGCTCGCCCTGGTGGGGGTCGCCGGGCTTGGTTTGCAAATAGGGCGGCGGGGTTGCGCCGTTGAAGGCGTTCGACGCGGCCCAGCGCTGCCTCATGCCCGAGACGAGAGCGGCGATCTGCTTATCGGTCAACGTGCCGCCGGAGGAAATGGCGAAAGAGGGCATGAGGGAGCCGCTCATGCCGCTCGAAACGATTTTGGTCATGGCGGCGTCGCCGATGAGGGCCTGGTATTCGGGATTGGCGAGCTCCATGGCCGGGCCGTCGCGGCCGTTGGCGCCGTGGCAGGCGGCGCAGTTTTGGCTGTAGAGCGTGCTGAAGGCGACGACCTGGTCGGGGGGGATTGGGGCGGCCGGCGGGTAGCCGGGCGCGGGGCCGCAGCCGGCTAGCAGGAGAACCAGCGAAGCGGCCAGCAAGGTCGCGGAGAAGCGCGGCGTTCGCGGTCGAATTCGTGAAAAGCATCCCTCAGCGGCTAAAGCCGGATCCGGATCGATTGCGTTTTCGGCACGGCTAAAGCCGTGCCCTTTCAAAGCCGCAGGATATTTCGCGATAGAGCCGTGCCCTTTCAAAGTCGCGGGCTTTTTGGCAGCCTGTGAAGCGATGCCCCGAAACGAAACTTTGCCTTTCACGACCCGTCGCATCAATGGCCCTCCTTCTTGCCGGGCTTGTCTTGCTTTGGCGGAGGGCCGGCGTCGGGCTTGGATTCGATGAGGCCGGGCATTTCAAGGCCGAGTCGCACGGCCAGAGGCATGCTTCTGCTGGTGGGAATGCGGGTCTGGCGCTTGACGACAAGCCCTGCAACCACTCCGAAGACGACCTGCGAAACCACGAACCACCCCCAGGCGATGCGCGCGTCGAGAGCGGGGTTGATGAAACCCATGAAGGAGTGGAGAATGCCGGTCCAGAGGATGGGCGCGATGATGCCGCCGAGGATAATGGGACGGCGGGGCAGGATGGGCAGCATGGCGCCGTAGAGCAGGCCGACCAGGGAGCAGGTAACGCCTTGAATAGCGGTGGCGATCACCAGGCCCTGCCAATGGAAGGCGGAGATCTCCGCGGTGGTGGGATGGCGCCAGTGGGCCGCGCCGGCCCCGCCGAGCAGGTTGATGGGGTACCAGATGCTGTGATGGGCGATGAGGCCGTAAAGGAGCGCCGGGAAGATCATGGCGACGCCGCCGGCGATGCCTCCCTTGAGGCCGGCGATGACAGGGTAGGTCTCGATGGGGAAGTGGGCGCGGTGCTCGGGGCTGACGAGAATGCGCTGGACGAGCTGGCGCGAGGAGGCGATGACGACAGGCTCTTCGGCGATCGAGACCATTTCGTGCTGCTCGTGGGGCAGGACCTGGCGAAACCAACCGACGCAGCCGGCGAACATGAAGATGGCGCCGCAGAAGCTGATGGCGTAAGTGGTGACGAGGCCGGCGCAGAGCAGCGTAAACCCGAAGGCCAGAATGATGGGCCAGGCGGTGGGTTGAGGCAGATGGATGCCCCCTCCGTTGCCGTGTTCTTCGGCCTGTTGCTGCGCGCCGGGTTGGACAGACTCGGACATGCGGCTCACCTTCCCACGATGTAAACGACGGTGAAGACGACGACCCACACGGCGTCGACAAAGTGCCAGTAAAGAGCGAGGGTTTTAATGCGGTAAGCGTGGCTCTTGTTGATGCGGCCGAAGAGGGTGAAGACCATCACGATGCCCAGCATCAGGAGGCCGACGACGACGTGCGTGGCGTGAAGGCCGACGAGGGAATAAAAGGTGGTGCCGAAGAGATTGGTGCTTACGGTGAGGCCTTTGTTGTAGATGAGGTCGTGCCACTCGAAGCCGGTGCCAATGAGGAAGACGATGCCGAGGGTCATGGTCAAGGCCCAGAAGGCGGCGAAGAGCTTCATGCGGCCGTGGTCGATGGCATGCTCGGCGATCATGATGGTGATGCTGCTCGACAGCAGGCAGACGGTCATGAAGATGGGGATGTCGAGGATCCTGGGCGTAGGCCCGCCGACGCTGCGGCCCATGTAGAAGATGTAGGCGACGACGAAGATGGTGAAGATGGCGCACTCGCCCACGATGAGGCAGAGCATGGCGACGGTGCCGCGCGAGGGCAGGCGCCAGGATTCGTCGGCGAAGATGGGAACGGTGGTGCTAGTCATAGGTCGTATTCAGGGCTCGTTTTCAGGGCTCGTATTTCCAGTCAGGATCGTTGGGGTGTTTGAGGTCCCAGAGCGGACGGCGGCTGCGGACCACGGGTTCGGTCGAGAAGTTGTAAGCGGGCGGCGGGGAGGGTGTGGCCCACTCGATGGTCCAGGCGTCCCAGGGGTCGTTGCCGGCGATCTCGCCGTGCTTGAGGGAGCGAATGAGGTTCCAGACGAAGACCAGAACGGCGATGCCCTGCACGAAGGCGCCGATGGAGATGACGAGGTTGAGGGTGTTCCAGCCGCGGTCAGGGAAGTAGGTGTAAATGGAGCGGGGCATGCCCAGGATGCCAACGAAGTGCATGGTGTCGAAGGTCATGTGGAAGCCGAGTAAGAAGAGCCAGAAGTGCCATTTGCCGAGGGTCTCGCTGAGCATTCGGCCGGTGACCTTGGGAAACCAGTAATAGAAGGCGGCGAAGATGCTGAAGACGATGGCTCCGACGAGGACGTAGTGGAAGTGGGCGATGACGAAATAGGAGTTATGGAGCTGCCAGTCCCAGGGTGCGACGGAGAGCATGATGCCCGTGAGCCCCGCGATCACGAACTGGATGAGAAAGCCGATGGAGAAGAGCATGGGGGTAGCGAAGCGGATTTTGCCGCCCCACATGGTGGCGAGCCAGTTGAAGACCTTGATGCCGGTGGGGACGGAGATGATCATGGTGGAAAGCGCGAAAAAGGCGTTCGAGACCGAGGTCATGCCTACGGTGAACATGTGGTGCGCCCAGACGCTGAGGGAGATAAACATGATGGCCACGGTGGCCGCGACCATGGCGGAGTAGCCGAAGATGGGCTTGCGGGAGAATACGGGGATGACCTCGCTGGCGATGCCGAATGCGGGCAGGACAAGGACGTAGACTTCCGGATGGCCGAAGATCCAGAAGAAGTGAATCCAGATGAGGGCTGAGCCGCCGGCCTGGGCATCGAAGAAGTGGCCGCCGAGATAGCGGTCGATGAGGAGCATGACCTGCGCGGCGGTGAGCGGGGTGATGGTGACCAGGGTGAGGATGCTGTCCACGAGCATGAGCCAGACGAAGAGCGGCATGCGCAGCAGGGTCATGCCGCGGCAGCGCATGGAGAAGGTGGTGGCGATGATGTTGATGGCGGCGCCGAGGGTGCCGAATCCCATGACGATGAGCGAGAGCGCCCAGTAGTCGGTGTTGTGGCCTGGGGTGAAGACTTTGGCGGTGAGCGGGGCGTAAGCAAACCAGCCGACGTCGGGCGCGTTGCCCACGCCGTAAAGGCCGAAGCCCCCAACGAAGCTGGAATAAAGCAGAAGACCGCCGAAGGCCGTGAGCCAGAAGCTGAAGGCGTTGAGGCGGGGGAAGGCCATGTCGCGGGCGCCGACCATGAGAGGGACGAGGTAATTGGCCATGCCGAAGATGATAGGCATGCCCATCAGGAAGACCATGGTGGTGCCGTGCATGGTGAAGAGCTCGTTGTAGGTCTCGGGGCCGACGAAGTTGTTGAGGGGGAACATGAGCTGGATGCGCATGCAGATGGCTTCAACGCCGCCGAGCAGCAGGAAGAAGAGCGCGTAAGTGATATAGAGGATGCCGAGCTTTTTGTGATCGACAGTGACGACCCAACTGGAAAGCCACTCGAGAAACGCGGCGCTGCCGATGCGGGGCATTTCGCGAGTTGCGGGAATGGGTAAGGTCTGATCCGCCATCTTGTCTTCCTTCAGTGCAGCTTTGGAGCAATTAACTTGCTGAAGCCGTGTTTCCCTCAGGGGCTAAAGCCCGCCGTTATTTTGTTGCGCTTTCGGCACGTCGAAAACCAACTGCCGAAACCGTTCGCAGCGCCCCTCCGGGGCGCATGGTTCTATTTCCTTTCATACCCAGGACTGCGTCCGCTGCGGCGGACTTGTCCTGGGCTATTCTCGTGTTTCCCCTCCGGGGGAACGAAGCCGGTTTTTCATCCCTCCGGGTGGGCCGAAGGCTCATGCGGACACGACTGAAGTCGTGCCCTTTCAAAGCCAAGGTCAGTCCGAGTTTTCCGCGGCATAAAAATTCCTGCCCTTTCAAAACCTTGCTCATTCCGAATTTTCCGGGGCATATAAAGCCGTTGCCTCTGAAAACCGCGGCTTGTTCAGTGCTTCCTTAGTGAAGCGTGTCGAGGTAGGCGACTACCTGGTTGATTTGCTGGCTGGAGAGCTGCATGGCGGGCATGAGCGCGCCGGGTTTGAAGTTTGCCGGGTCTTGAATCCACAGGTAGAGATTGTGAGGAGTGTTGGCGCCGGCGCCGGCGGCGATGGTGGCGCGGCTCATGAGGTGCGTGAGGTCGGGTCCGACGGCGCCGTGAGCCGGGGTGCCCGAGATGGTGTGACAGTTGACGCAGGCCTCGGTCATGAAGATTTGGCGGCCGGCGGCGACAGCGGGGTCTTCGACTGCGGGACGTTGCTGGTTTTTTACCCAGGCAGCGAACTGGGACGGCGAGTCAACGTAGACGCGGAGGAGCATCTTGGCGTGCTCGATGCCGCAGAACTGCGCGCACTGGCCGAGGTAAAGGCCAGGGGTGCTGGGGTCCATCCACATGTAGTTGGGGTGGTTGGGAATGAGGTCGGTTTTACCGTTGAGCTGCGGAACCCAGAAGCTGTGATCGACATCGGCGGAGAGGAGGGTGAGAAACGCAGGGTCCTCGTGGCTGGCCGAGCTGACGGGGATGTGCAGCTCGTTGGCGGTGACGACGCCAAGGGAGGGATAGCGGAACTCCCACCAGAACTGATGGCCGACGACGGTGACTTTGAGGGCGGACCTGGGCTCGGGCGCGTCCTGAATGGCGAAGATGATGCGCGCGGTGGTGAGAAAAAGGACGACAACGATGAGGATGGGGATGACGGTCCAGGCAAGCTCGATCTGGGTGCTGCCGTAAACCTGCGGCGGCTCGTGGCCGGGATCGGATTTTCTGGCCCTGAACTTGACGATGGCGAAGACGATGAGGGTTTCGACGACTATGAAGATGGCGCCGGTGATGGTGAGCGCGAAGAGGGCGAGGTAATAGATTTCGTAGGCGGGCGTGGAACCGGGCGCGAAGATGTTGGGTATGGCAGAGGGGCCGGCCGCCAGAGCAGGCGAAGCGGCGAGGAAGAAGATGGCGAGAAACAAGATGACGAGAAACGGGGCAGGTCGAATTGGAAACAGGCTCTTTGGTGGCTGCATGATCTACAACTTTCCGGACTGTTACAAACTTTCCGAACTGTTGCGGCAAGCGAATTCGTGCTGGGGTTGAGCGCCAATCGACGGGGGAGATCGACTATGAGGCGCCGCGATTGTGCCCGCAGGCGCCGTGAGGAACGCGAGTTGCTGAAACGGATTATAGCGCAGCGTCGCTGGCACGATGCATGTTGCACAGAATTAATCAAACGAGATTCGATTGAGGTTTCCATTGGTCCGGCGTCTGCCATAGACTTGCGAGTGAAGAGCACGGAAGAACGAGTCGGCTGGGTCTCCGATTGCGCGATTTCGGAACCCGCGATTGCCAGTCCCAGGTCTCAAAATCGAGACCTGGGGCACCCACTTTGGTACAAGAACAAACGGAGGGGCAATTGAAACTTTCAGGATTTGGTGGAAGACGGAGAGGCGGCCGTGGGCTGACGGCAATGCTTCTGGCGTGTGGCTGCATCTTTTTCGCGTGTACCGCAGGCGCGGCGCCGCCCAGGAGTGCGGAGACGGATGCGCAACAGCAGTTGGTGGCCAATCTTCGCGCGCACATTCATCACGTCTTTGTGGTCTACCAGGAGAACCGGTCGTTCGATTCGTATTTCGGGTCGTTTCCGGGCGCGGACAACCTGGCCACGGCCGAAGCGCGGGCGCACGGGTTTAAAGAGTGGGACGCCATCGGCAAGGAGTGGATCGCGCCATTTTTGCTGAAGGCGTCGGACACGCGCGACGCGAACCACGCGCGGCCTGCGCTGCTGGCCAAAGTGGATGGCGGGAAGATGGACGATTTTGTGGCTTACGAGGAACAGCACCGGGCCGCGGACCCGGAGTTGGCGCGGCAGATGGGCATGCTCACCATGTCGCACGAGGATTGCGGCACGATTCCGTTCCTGTGGATGTACGCGCACCGGTTCTCTCTGTACGACCATATTTTTCAGGCGATGTACGGGCCTTCGACGCCGGGAAACATTGACCTGATCGCCGGCCAGACCGGGCAGACGCAGGCGGCGCGGCATCCGGACGAGACTACCCATTCCGACTCCGAAAGGGGCGAGCCGGTGGTGATGGACGCGAATCCCGATTTCGGTCCCTACGCTTCCGCCAAGCAGGCAAACGCCGCGCACCAGCTCGACCAGACCTATGCGACGCTGATGCTTTCGATGAGCGGGCGCAACGCTCCCAAGGCGAAAAAGGACACGGGCGACATCAAGGACGACATTGGAGAACTGGCGCGGCTGCACCACAAGGCGATTTCGTGGGCATGGTACCAGGAGGGGTTCGGCAACGGCGAGGGCAACGACCATCCGGGTTATGTCACGCACCACAACGCGCCGCAGTATTTCGGTTACATCCGCGAGAACCCGTCGATGTGGAGCGGCGAGCACGACCTTCTGGATTTCTTCAAGGTGATGGACAAGCGCCAACTGCCGGCGAAGAGCGTGGTGTTTGTCAAAGGCGGAGCGAAGAACCCGTTCGGATGGAAGCCCGCCGATCCGTCAGCCCAGAAGTTTCTCGGCGACGACGATCATCCGGGGTACTCGGACTCGCAATTGTCGGAGTCGCTGGTGGCGAAAGTGGTGAACACGGTGGCGCGGAGCCCATACTGGAAGGATTCGGCGATCATTGTTGTATGGGACGACTCGGAGGGATTTTACGACCATGTTCCGCCCCCGCAGTTCGAGCAGTGCCCGGATAAGCATCCCTGCGGCGACGGGCCGCGCGTGCCGCTGATTCTGATTTCGCCGTACGCGAAGTCGGGCGGCGTGGTTTCCGATCCCGGCGACCATGACTCGTTTGCCAAGTTTCTGGATGTGCTGTTCAATCTTCCGCCGCTGGCCTCGCTGCCCGATGAGAAGCCGTACATGCCGGAGGGGCCGCGCGACGCGAACCCGCGGCTGACGGATTTGCTGGGCGGATTCGACGCGGCGCGGCTGGATGGCGAGAAAGAGCCGATTGCGGCTACAGAGGCGGAGATTCCGGATGCGATTGTGAATCATTTTCCAGCGGCGATGAGTTGCAAGGATACGGGCGTGACCCCGGCGATTATTCCTGGAGCTTCGTTGACGCCGCCCAAGGGGTTCACGAATCCATTGCCGTGATTTTCTCCCCGTGCGGCTGGCCGCAGTTGGCGTTATTCTGTTTGGTGTGCGGAGCGCCCCGGCCGCGCGAGGAGTATGGAATGGGCGAGTATATGTTGAACGTGAATGGCGCAAGCCGCAAGGTGAGCGCTGCCGCCGACGAGCCGCTCTTGTGGGTGCTGCGCAACCGGCTGGAACTTACCGGAACAAAATACGGCTGCGGCGAGGGCCAGTGCGGCGCGTGCACGGTGCTGCTGAACGGGCAGGCGTTCCGGTCGTGCATGATCGCGGTTTCCACGGCGGCGTCCGCGAAGATCGTGACCATCGAGGGCCTGGAACAGGACGGCAAACTGTCCGCGGTGCAGCAGGCTTTTCTGGATGAGGGCGCGCTGCAGTGCGGCTACTGCACCTCAGGCATGATCATGAACGCTACCTCCCTTCTGAGCACGACGCCGCACCCGAGCGAAGAGCAGATTGCAAGAGGGATGAACGGGAACGTGTGCCGCTGCGGAACTTATCCGCGGATCGTTGCGGCGATTCAGCGCGCGGCCACGGCGCAGGAGGCGAGCCGATGAGAGCGCGCAATGCATTCGAGCGGGAGTTTCTTGAGGGCGGCGACTGGAATCCGACGGGCGATGCGAACTGGGTTCCGCAGGTGGACCGGCGCGATTTTCTGAAGCTGTTTGGGGGCGGGTTGTTTATCGGGCTGTCGCAACGCTCTGGGCAGGGACAGGAATCGGGCGGAGGGTTCGGGCGCGAGGCGCTGCCGAAGGAGATTGAGGCGTGGCTGCACATCGACGCCGACGGAAAGGTGAAGGTTTTTACCGGCAAGGTTGAGGTGGGGCAGAACATTCGCACTTCGCTGGCGCAGCAGGTGGCCGAGGAGCTGCGCGTGGGGTTGGACACGATCGCGATGACCATGGGGGACACGGCGCTGACGCCGTTCGACATGGGGACGTTCGGGAGCCGGACTACTCCGACGATGGGGCCGGAATTGCGGACAATGGCTGCGGCCGCGCGCCAGACGCTGGTGGAGATGGCCGCTGCGAAGTGGAGTGTGGATGCGGCCACGCTGACGGCGGCTGACGGGCGGGTGACGGATGCGAAGAATGCGCGGTCGGTGAGCTATGGCGAGCTGACGCGCGGCAAGGGGCTGGCGAAGGTTGTTTCCGGCGATCCGGCGCTGACGCCGGCGGCGGAATGGAAGATTGCCGGAACGCCGGTTGCGAAGGTGAATGGGCGCGACTTTGTTACCGGCAAGCATGTGTATCCGTCGGATGTGATTCGGCCGGAGATGCTGTTTGGCGCGGTGCTCAGGGCGGACGGGTTTAATGCAGCGCTGGATTCTGTGGACACGAGCGCGGCGGAGAAGATGGCGGGCGTGAAGGTGGTGCGCGACGGCGATTTTGTGGGCGTGACGGCGCCGGATTCGACGACGGCGCACGACGCCTTGACCGCGATCAAGGCGAGATGGACTGTGCCGGTGCAGCCCTCGAACGCGAACCTTTTCGAGGTTCTGAGGAGCGGCACGGACAACGGGCGTGGACGCGGCGCGCACGTGGTTGGCTCGGTGGAGCAGGCGCTGGGCAAGGCGGAGATCAAGCTGGAGCAGCAATACAAAGTGCAGTACATTGCTCACGCGCCGCTGGAGCCGCGCGCGGCGGTGGCGGAGTGGGACGGGCTGAATTTGACGGTGTGGACGGGGACGCAGCGGCCGTTCGGCGTACGCGAGGAGTTGGCGCAGGCGCTGAACGTGCCTGAGGCGCAGGTACGCGTGATCCAGCCGGACATGGGCAGCGGGTACGGCGGAAAGCACACGGGTGAGGCGGCGGTGGAAGCGGCGCGACTGGCGCGCGCGGCGGGCAAACCGGTGAAAGTGGAGTGGACAAGGCGCGATGAATTTACATGGGCCTATTTCCGGCCGGCGGGGCTGATCGAGATTCGCGCAGGGGCGCGGCGGGATGGAACGCTGCTGGCGTGGGAGTGCCACAATTACAACTCGGGCAATGCGGGGATCGGCACGCCTTACGACGTAGCGAATCAGACGATCCAGTTTCATCCTTCGCCGACGGTGTTGCGGCAGGGGTCGTACCGGTCGCTGGCGTCGACGGCGAATCATTTTGCACGCGAGTCGCACATGGATGCGATGGCTCACGCGGCGCGGATGGATGCGTTGGAGTTTCGGCTGAAGAATTTGAGCGATGCGCGGCTGCGGGCGGTTTTGCAGGCGGCGGCGGAGAAATTCGGCTGGGGAAAAACGAGTGCGGTGGCGGGGCGCGGGTTCGGAATTGCCTGCGGGACAGACAAGGGCGGGTACGTGGCGGCATGCGCGGAGGTGGAAGTGGATCAGGCAACCAAACGGTTGCGTGTGCTGCGCGTGGTGCAGGCATGGGAGTCGGGGGCGATCGTGAATCCGGACGGGCTGCGCAACCAGAATATGGGGGCCGTGATCCAGGGGCTGGGCGGAGCGCTGTTCGAGCAGATCCTTTTTTCGAACGGACAGATTCTGAATCCGCTCTTTTCGGAGTACCGAGTGCCGCGGTTCCGCGATGCGCCGCAGGTGGAGATTGTGCTGCTGGACCGTAAGGACCTGGCGTCGGCGGGGGCGGGCGAGACGGGAATCGATGGAGTAGCGCCGGCTGTGGGGAATGCCATCTTTGCGGCGACCGGAGTGCGGCTTTGCAATTTGCCGATGGCGCCACAGACGGCGGCGCCGGGAGTGGCGCAGGCGCCGTTGCGGAGCTGATTCGGGCCGGAGCGACGGCAAGTCCTCAATTCAAATGCGGGCGATTGCCAGTCCCAGCTCTCAAAAGCGAGACGGGGCATCCATTCTTGCGCAGTTTTAAGAGGTTAAAAGCTGTGCGCTCCGGCGTGCCGCGAGGTCAGGGTTCGTTGTATTTGGCGAAGGATTCGATCTGGGTGGCTTGGTACTCGCGGCGCTCGACGGGCGAGGAGAGGATGGTCGAGGTGGAGGTGGCTCCGAGGGCGGAGAGGTTGTCGATGAGGGCTTCGAGATGGCGGATGGAGACGACGTTGGCTTCGATGACGAAGGACTCGGCGCCGGTGATGCGATAGCAGCGGCTGACCTCGGAAAGCTCCTTGATGGCGGCGACGGAGCGGCGCACCTGGAGGTCGCCGCCGGGGATGGTGAGACGCACCAGGACGTGGATAGGCACTCCCAGCTTGGCCATGTCGATGGCGGCATGATAGCCGGAGATGACGCCGGCTTCTTCAAGGCGGTGAACGCGCTCGGCAACAGCGGGCGTGGAAAGACCGGTTTTGCGGCCAAGCTCGGCGAAGGAGAGACGCGCGTTGTGCTGAAGGGCTTCGAGAATCTTCCAGGCGATGGAGTCGAGATCGACGACGTTGGGAAGGGTTCTATGGGGCATCGGGCAGCAATCCTTAAGCCGCTTCCTCATTATGCTTAATTTTATTAGGGCATGGGCTGAGATTTTCTTAGAACGGCTATTTTCTGTTGAGCAAGAGCGGGCCTAATATTTTTGGGTGGCCGGAGTGGGTGCTTCCCTGCCCTCCCCTGAATCTCCGGCAAAGGAGGCATTCCGATGAGTGCGTTTCCCCGTTCAGAATCGGCACAGACGGCACAGGCCGTGGCCGAACCGACTCCCGAAGCCGCCGTTACCGGCGGCGATTTTTTGCCGCTTAAAGGCACCGATCACGTGGAGTTTTACGTGGGCAATGCGCGGCAGGCCGCCTACTTTTATCGGGCGGCGTTCGGCATGTCGCTGGCGGCGTATGCGGGGCCGGAGACGGGGCTGCGGGACCGGGCTTCGTATGTGGTGGAGCAGGGCAAGATCCGTTTTGTGCTGACGACGCCGCTGCGGAGTTCGGGTCCCATTGCGGAGCACGTTCAACGGCATGGGGACGGCGTGCGCGCGATTGCCCTGTGGGTTGACGATGCGCGCAGCGCGTGGCGCGAGACGACTGCGCGCGGAGCGGTGAGCGTGGCCGAGCCTTACGTGTTGAGGGATCAGCATGGCCACGCGGTTCTGGCGAGCATCAAGACTTACGGCGACACGATCCATACGTTTGTGGAGCGGAGTGAGTATGCAGGGCCGTTTCTGCCTGGGTATCGCGCGGTTGGGAGCGATCCGGTGGCGCGGCCGGTGGGGCTGCTTTACGTGGACCATATGGTGGGCAACGTGGGCTGGAACGAGATGAATACCTGGGTGGATTTTTACGCGAAGACGATGGGGTTTTCGCTGTATCAGCATTTCGACGACAAGGACATTTCGACCGAGTACTCGGCGCTGATGTCGAAGGTGATGGCGAACGGGAACGGGCGGGTGAAGTTTCCGATCAACGAGCCGGCGGAGGGCAAGAAGAAGTCGCAGGTGGAAGAGTACCTGGAGTTTTATCCGGGGCCTGGAGTGCAGCACATCGCTCTGGCGACGGACGACATTCTGCGCACGGTGAGCGCATTAGAGGGGCGCGGGATTGAGTTTTTGCGCGTGCCGCATACGTATTACACCGAGCTGCAGGGGCGCGTGGGGAAGATCGACGAGCCGCTGGAGGAACTGGAGAAGCTGGGGATTTTGGCCGATAGGGACGATGAGGGCTATATGCTTCAGATTTTTACGCGGCCTGTCGAGGACCGGCCGACGTTGTTCTTCGAGATCATCCAGCGCAAAGGGAGCAGGAGCTTTGGGAAGGGGAATTTCAAGGCGCTGTTCGAGGCGATTGAAAGGGAACAGCAGGAGCGCGGGAATCTATAACGCCGCGGCCGTGAAGATCGGTGACTTCCCAGGTCTCAAAATCGAGACCTGGGGCACCCATATCGGTACAAGTACGAGCGGTAAGAGGCTTGGCGCGTTTGGAGGCGGGTTATGAGCACGGCGACGATTTCGGCGGCGGCGCCTTATCTTATTGAGCAGGATTACGCGGCTTATAGCGAGGAGCAGCACGGCGTTTGGGCGGAGCTGGTGCGGCGCATGTTGCCGGAACTCAAAAAACATGCGGCGCGGGAGTATCTCGACGGATTCGAGACTATTGGACTGCAGGAAGACCGGCTGCCGGAACTGGCTGCGGTGAGCGCGCGGCTGCGCCCAAGGACGGGATGGAATTCAACGGCGGTGAGCGGGTTTCTTCCGGCGCCGGCGTTTTTTGAGATGCTGGCCACGCGGCGGTTTCCGACGACAACGTGGCTGCGCAGCCGGGAGTCGCTTGAATACACGCCGGAGCCGGATATTTTTCACGATGTGTTTGGGCATGTTCCGATGCACGCGCATCCGGTGTTCGCGGATTTTCTGGAGCGCTATGGGCGCGTGTGCGCGGGGATCGGCGACGGGGGGGTGCTCGAGAAGCTGGGACGGCTGTTCTGGTACACCGTTGAGTTTGGCGTGATCCGGCAAGAGGGCGAGATCAAGGTTTATGGGAGCGGACTGATCAGCTCGCACGGCGAGTGCATCAATGTGATTGAGGGCCATTGTGCAATTCACGACTTTACGCTGGACGAAGTGCTGGAGACGCGCGTGAAGGTGGATGAGCTGCACAAGCTGCTGTTTGCGGTGCGGAGCTTCGACGAGGTTTACGAGGCGATGCACGAGGCGGAACGGCGGGCGGTTTGCGGACGTTTGTGAGAGGTGAGTGGATGGGTTCGGAAGTCCAGTACCAGAGCGGTTTTGGAAATGAGTTTGCGACGGAGGCGGTTGCGGGGGCGCTGCCGGTGGGGCAGAACGCGCCGCAGAAACATCCGCTGGGGCTCTACACGGAGCAGTTCAGCGGAACCCCGTTCACGGCGCCGCGGGCGGTGAACCGGCGGACGTGGACTTACCGGATTCGGCCGTCGGTAACGCACCGGCCGTACGAGGAGATGGCGCCGGGACTGATACGGAGCGGGCCGTTTAACCATGTGCCCGCATCTCCCAATCAACTGCGCTGGGATCCGTTGCCGCTGCCCGAACGGGAGACGGATTTTGTGGACGGGATGGTGACGCTGGCCGGCAACGGCGATGCGGCGATGCAGGTGGGAGTGGCAGTTCACCTCTACGCGGCGAATGCTTCGATGAGCGAACGGTTTTTTTCTAACTCCGATGGCGAGATGCTGATTGTTCCGCAGCTCGGGTCGCTGCGCTTTCATACCGAACTGGGAATTCTCGAGGTTGCGCCGGGCGAAATCTGCGCGATTCCACGGGGAGTGAAGTTCAGCGTGGCGCTCGCGGAGAGCCAGGCGCGCGGATATATCTGCGAGAACTACGGATTGACGTTCCGGCTGCCGGAGCTGGGGCCGATCGGCGCGAATGGATTGGCGAATGCGCGAGGGTTCAAGACGCCTGTGGCGGCGTATGAGGATTTGGACGGCGAGTTTCGGCTGGTGACGAAATTTCTGGGGCGAATGTGGTCGGCGGCGATCGATCACTCGCCGCTGGACGTGGTTGCCTGGCACGGGAATTATGCGCCCTATAAGTACGATCTTGCGGAGTTCAACTGCATCAATACGGTTTCGTTCGATCACCCGGACCCGTCGATTTATACGGTGCTGAGCGCGCCTTCGGCGGTTCTAGGAACGGCGAACTGCGACTTTGCGATTTTTCCGCCGCGCTGGTTGGTGGCGGAGCATACGTTCCGGCCGCCATGGTTTCATCGCAACCTGATGAACGAGTTCATGGGGCTGGTGTTTGGCGCCTACGATGCAAAGGCCGAGGGATTTGTGCCGGGCGGCGCGAGCCTGCACAATTGCATGGCGGGGCATGGGCCGGATGCGGAGAGCTTCGAGCGGGCCATCGAGAGCGAATTGACGCCGCAGCACCTCGGGAATACGCTGGCATTCATGTTCGAGACGCAGCTTGCGCTGCGGCCGACGGAGTTCGCGATGAACACACGCATTCTCCAGCATGAATATTTTGAGTGCTGGCAGGGATTGAAGAAGCGTTTTGTGACGCCGGCCGCGGAACCGAAGAACGGATGACTGCGATCGACGCCCTGCTCGGCGAATCGATCGACTACGCGGGATTGTATCCGCCTGCCTCGCTCGACATGCACACCGCCGTGCGTACCTATCTCGAATTCGGGCGCAGTTCGCACGCGCGTGCCCTGGGGCGTTTCATCGTCGATCTCGAACGCTTTCCTTATCTGTGGGACGCGGCCGGCGATTACCTGCGTGGGTTGCGCCTGAGCGCGATCGCTTCCCTCGATGCAGACTGGGAAGATCTGCACCGGCTCGTTGCGAATGGTTTTGCGATCGAGTCGATCGAGATCAAAGGCGCCATGGCCGCGGAGATTGGCCCAATCGCCTCGCGCATTCCGTCCGGCGTCACCGCGTATTTTGAAATCCCAATCGATGCGCCGCTTGCGATTCTCGATGCCCTTGCCGCCGCGGGCGCCCGCGTCAAACTGCGCATGGGCGGCGTTAGCGCCGGGGCTTTTCCTTCCACGCAGGCCATTGCGCACATGCTTGACGCGATTTCCCGGCGCCGGATGGTGTTCAAGGCTACCGCCGGACTGCATCATCCGGTTCGCGCAAAGTATCCGTTGACCTGCGAGCCTGGCAGCCCCACGGCGGCCATGCACGGCTTTATGAACCTGGCGTGCGCGGCGGCGGTGCTGCACTTTGGCGGCGACGTGGCCGATGCGTTTGAAGCGCTCGAAGAGCTGGAGCCGGACGCGTGGCGGGTTGCGCCCGAGGCGATCGCGTGGCGCGTGTACGGCTGGAACGGGGACGAGCTGCGTGAAGTGCGGCGGAAATTTTTCGCCGGCTTCGGCTCGTGTTCATTCCTGGAGCCGATTCGCGAGCTGGAGGCGCTGGGATGGCTTTGAAATCCTGGGTCTCTTCTGCCAACGATGCGGCCACCGACTTCCCTATTCAGAATTTGCCTTATGGAATTTTCCGTTACCGCGAGCGGACGCGCATGGGCGCGGCTATCGGGGATTGGATTCTCGACCTGGAAGGGTGTGCCGGATCAGGGCTGCTCGATGGATTGCCTGAGGAGACGATTGCGGCTTGCGGCGAGTCGGCGCTCAATCGGCTGATGGCGATCGGGCCGGAAGGCTGGCGCTTGCTGCGGCGGCGGCTGACGGAGTTGCTGGACGCGGATCGGGCTGACGGGAAGACGCGAGAGAGCGCGGCTTTGCTGCTGGTTCCCATGGATGAGGCGCGGATGGAGCTTCCGGCTGCAGTTGGCGATTACACGGATTTTTATGCTTCGATCCATCACGCCACGAGGGTGGGCAAATTGTTCCGGCCCGACAATCCGCTGCTGCCGAATTACAAATATGTACCGATTGGCTATCACGGGCGCGCGTCGTCGATCGTTGTGAGTGGCGAAAAGGTTCGACGGCCGTGCGGACAGATCAAATCCGCGACAGGCGAGCCTGTTTTTGGACCTTCGCGATCGCTCGACTACGAGCTTGAGGTGGGTGCGTTTATCGGGCCGGGGAATTCGCGTGGAGAGCGGATTCCGATCGCGGAGGCGGAGCGGCATGTTTTTGGATTGTGCCTGGTAGACGACTGGTCGGCGCGGGACATTCAGGCGTGGGAGTATCAGCCGCTGGGGCCGTTTTTGGCGAAGAATTTTGCGACGACGATTTCTCCGTGGGTGGTTCCGATGGAGGCGTTGGAGCCGTATCGCGTGCCGATGGCTGCGCGGGCCGAGGGCGATCCCGAGCCGCTTGAGTATCTGCGCTCGCCGTTTGCCGAGCGGGATGCCGTCGATCTGACGCTCGAGGTTTGGCTGAGCTCGGCGCGGATGCGGGAGATGGGGATGGATGCGATGCGGGTGAGCCAGGCAAATCTGCGCGAGCTTTATTGGAGCATCGGGCAGATGGTGGCGCATCATGCGAGCAATGGGTGCAATCTGCGGCCGGGGGATTTGCTGGCTACGGGAACGATCTCCGGGCCGGAGGCGGGATCGGAGGGATGCCTGCTGGAGAAGCGGCACAATCCGGAGCCGGTGGTTTTGCCGACGGGAGAGCGGCGGGAGTTTCTCGAGGACGGAGACCGGGTGAGCTTTCGGGCGTTCACGTCGAGGCCGGATTTGCCGCGGATTGGGTTTGGGGAGTGCATGGGGACGGTGATTGGCGCGGCGGTTGGCGTCTGATGGGGCGTCCTAAAAATTCGTTGCATAGACTGATGCCCGAACAGCAGGTCCTTCGACTCCGTTTGGCACAAAGAGCGTGCCAAACTGCGCTCAGAGCCTGTGACTTTATTCAGTTTCCAGCCAGACGGACGCGTCTGGCTCTTTCCGCGTGCCCCATGGGGGGCAAAGCCCGGCCATAAATCAGTTTGTGATCGGCACCGTCAGCTTTC
>JBOGLX010000199.1:0-2456 GCA_050745765.1 Occallatibacter sp.
TCGAGCAGCCGTTCCGCTTGCCCAAGGACGGTCGCACTCAGCATCCTGCCCTCGATAATACGCGGGGCTCTGCCCCGGACGCGGCCATTGGCAAGCCTTTGGAATCCCTTCTCTTGAAGTGCGGGGGGTCTTGGGCCTCAGGCCCCCAACGTCCCATTGGGTGGGTCAAGGGCTGAGCCCTTGCCCTAAAAGTGATCGGGAAAATCAAAGTTGAGCCTGACGATCAAAAAGTCATCACCTGTTTCCCGAGCCGGGATTGCGGCCGGAGACGCGGCGCACGTTTTTTGCTACGCTTACGACTCGTTCCGTGCTTGCATGTGTTCTGGCTCGCAGACCCGGGACCCAGGGGGGCGCAGATGAAGGCGCATATTGTCGGCGGCGGATTTGGCGGACTGGCGGCCGCGGCGTACCTTATTCGCAATGCGGGAGTGCCTGGCCCGGACATCACGATCTATGAGGCGGATCGGCGGATGGGGGGCGGATTCTTCCTGGGCGGGGACGCGGACAGCGGCTACAACCTGCCCGGTTCGGTCTTCGACAAGGAATTCCGCTGCACGTTCGAGTTGCTTCAGGCCATCCCCTCTGCGAGCGATCCGGCGGTTTCCGTCAAGGATGAATTCTTCACCTTCAACGCACGTCATCCGTTCCACGACCGGGCGCACATCATCGATCGCCGTGGCCGCGTGTTGCACAGCCCGCATTTCGGTCTCAATCTCCGCGACGGCTTCGATCTCATACGGCTCGCGCTGACGCCCGAAGCGCGGCTCGACGGGCGGCGCATCGAAGAATTCTTTTCTGCACATTTCTTCTCGACCGAATTCTGGTTGCTCTGGTCGACGATCATGGGTTCGCTGCCGCAGCACAGCGTGACGGAGTTTCGGCGCTACATGAACCGCGCCCTGGCCTTGTTCCCGGATCTGTCAGACATGACGCACGTTCTGCGGACGCCCTTCGACCAGTACCAGGCATTCATCGAACCGCTGGTTGCCTGGCTCAAGCAGCGCGCCGTGAACGTGCTGACCGGCGCGTTCGTCCGCGACCTCGGTTTCGCTCCGTCATCCGAGCGCATCACCGTCAACCGGATCGAGTACGAACGGGCCGGTGCGGCGAGTTCGGTCGAACTGGGAGCCGACGACATCGTGCTGGCGACCCTCGGATCGCAGATCGAAAATATTTCGGCGGGATCGATGACCGAGCGGCCACCGCGGCAGGGCAACGGGCGCTCCTCGGCGTTGTGGAAGCGGCTGGCGGAGGGGCGAACGGGATTCGGCAATCCCGACCTGTTCTTCGGCACGCCTCAGGTGCCCTCCTCTCGCTGGGTAAGCTTCACGGTCACCAGCACGGGGACCGAGTTCCTCGATCGGGTGTCCGAGCTTACCGGCAGCGCGCCCGGAGTGGGCGGGCTCGTGACATTGAAGGATTCGGGCTGGACGCTGTCGCTCACGATCTTCCACCAGCCGGAAATCATCGGCCAGCCGCCCGGCACGAATGTCTGGTGGGGGTACGGCCTGTATCCGGAACGGAACGGCACTTATGTGCAGAAACCGATGAACGAATGCACGGGCGCGGAGATTCTGGAGGAAGTGCTGCGCGAGTTGCGGTTCGACCGGCAATTGGACACGATTATCGCCTCATCGATTTGCATCCCATGCGACATGCCCTTTGTGAACAACATCTGGCTGCCACGCAGCCGCACCGACAGACCCCGCGTGGTGCCGGAGGGTGCGACCAATCTTGGGCTGGTTGGCCAGTACGTCGAGGTTCCACGGGATATCGCGTTCACCATTGAGTACTCGGCGCGCACGGCGTGGGAAGCCATTCACCTGCTGCTCAAGCGCGGCCCGCCGCCACCGCCTGTCTATCAGGGGCAGTACGATCCGAGAGCGCTGTTCAGGGCGCTGAAGGTCTTTCTCTCCAAGTGACAGGTTCCGTCCGTACCGCCGGGGGCAGGACACTGTTTCTTTGTTGTCGGTGGCCTGCTGATCCCCTCCGTTCGCTGGAGCGAACTGCGGGGGCAGGACACCAGGAGAGACCGTCATGAGGCTTGTTCGTCGCCTTCTGATCTACGTGCCCGTGGCCGTCATCGGCTTATATCTGCTTGCCGCTGTCCTCGACGCCATTCCGGTGCTCAGTGGCGTCCTCGACGATACGATGGAGGTCACATTCGACCGTCCTGATCCGGGGATTGTTGCGGACTATCGTAACGGTTTGACGCCGGGGCAGCGTGAGGCCTTCTACCACCTTTCGCAAGGCTCGGAGATTGTTCCGTGGGCTTTGTTGACCGCGGTGGACGTCGCCGATCCTCACTCCAAGAGGCCATTCGCCGAGAACCTCAAGCGATTTGGCCTGTTGCCCGACCCGGGACGCAAGGACGGGTTGCCGGTGGGCCTGGCCGTGACATCCAACTCTTTCACCTTCGGCATGAAATTCGTGGGCGTCACCTGTGCGGCCTGCCA
>JBOGLX010000200.1:0-9612 GCA_050745765.1 Occallatibacter sp.
TGGTCGATCTGGACGCCTGCTGGGAGCTGGCGCAGGAGTTTCCCGCCGACGAGAGCGATGCGGCGGCCGTGATCATTGTGAAGCACACGAACCCGTGCGGCGCGGCCATCGGCGTGAGCGTGCTGGATGCGTACCGGAAGGCGCTGGCCTGCGATCCGGTGTCGGCGTTCGGGTCGGTGATCGGCATTAACCGGCCGGTGGACGGCGACGCGGCCGAAGAGATCGCCAAGCTGTTTGTGGAAGCGATTGCGGCCCCGGCGTTTACGGCCGAGGCGCGGGCACGGTTTGCGGCGAAGAAAAACCTGCGCCTGGTCGAGGTGCGGCCGGCTCCGGTTCGGCCGGTGGTCAAGCACGTTTCTGGCGGATTGCTTTTGCAGGACGCCGACACGGGGCGCGTCACGGAGTCAGAGCTGAAGGTGGTGACCTGGCGCCCACCGACGGCCGAGGAGCTGCGCAGCCTGCTCTTCGCCTGGCGCGTATGCAAGCACGTGAAGTCGAACGCGATTATTTACGCGCGCGACGGGCAGACGGTGGGGATCGGCGCGGGGCAGATGAGCCGCGTGGATGCGGCGCGCTTTGGGGCCATGAAGGCAGTGTTGCCGCTGGCCGGCACGGTGGCCGCTTCAGACGCGTTCTTTCCGTTTCCCGACGGCCTTGAGGCGGTTGCTGCGGCGGGGGCGACGGCGGTAATCCAGCCGGGAGGGTCGGTGAAGGACGAGGACGTGATCGCGGCCGCGGACAAACTGGGGATGGCAATGGTGTTTACGGGCATTCGGCACTTCCGGCATTGAGCCGGCGGACCGCGACGATGGCTTGCCGTTATTGCGCGACCAGTTGCATAGCCTCTCTCACAGTAATTATGCGGACGCCTTCATAGGATCCGACCGCGAGAAGCCCCTTATCGCCCGTCACAATGAAATCCGCCTTCGCCGCCAAAGCTGTGCCAATTACCACGTCGTCGTCCGGGTCGCGCACAATGCGGGGCACGCGGTTTGGGGTCACCGGTTCGGCAAGTGCAGCATAGCGGTTGGCAAGCTCAGCGGCGGAAAGTTTCGATGCGCGTATTTTTGCCTCGAATTTCGCGCGAGAGAGGACGATAACAAGTTCCTGAAGGAGTGGGGTGCTGGTGAAAAACTCGACCGCTTCGCCTCGTCCAAAGCCAAGCAATCTTTTGGGTGAACCGTTCCACAGCAGGCCCGAGAGCACAACGTTCGTGTCTAAAACGATTCTCTGGCCCACAAGTGACTCTGGATTAGAATACGATGCCGCACCCGCTTCGAAGGGCCGGCAGTTCGGGTACTATTCGCGCGCGAGTTTCGCTCGTTTCTCGGCGCGCATCAACTTGATCTCTTCGGCGATTTCCTCTGGCGTCATGGGCGGGGAGTCGTCCACCTCGCTCATACGGTCCATGGCCTCGAACAATTCGTCCAGCCTCCTCAACTTCAGTTGCGCCTCAAGCCATTCCTCCAGCCGCTCGGACGAAAGGAGCCCGGCGCGCTCGGCTTCCTGCGCCAACTGGTCAGGCAGCGTGATTTGGACTGTGGTCATCCTGTCTTCCTTCGTCTATCGTAGCCCAAATTCCATTGCAGGGGCGGGGTAAATGGACCGCGTTCTATCGTTTGGAACAGCAGCGGGCGCGCTAAAGCAGTGGGGCGCAAGCCGAAAACGGGAGCTTCGCGCGCGGGGAAATCGACGGCAATTCGGGAAAAAATCATTCTATCCGCTCGCCGCCGAGACAAATGCCCTGTAGAATCGTCTTTACAGAGTGCGGAGCCGCTCCGAGCGGATGCCCGTGCTGCCTTTTCCGCCGCCGCCGGCGCGCTGCTCGTGTGCCTCCAGGTTTTTGAAAGGCGTGGGATTCCCTTCATGATGAACTCGAAACTTCGCTCGCTGCCCACCCGGCTCACGTTTGCCGCCGCAATCCTGATTTTGGCGCCTGTTCTGCCGGCATATGCCCAACAGGCTCCCACGATTATTGGGACGCCGGTCAGTCCCATCCCGGATCACGCGGCTTCGGCCGCCGCGGCACAGCCGGCAACGCCGGCGGCCGCAACGGAGGAGCCTGCCGGCCCTGCGCTCACACCGCCCGACCGCGCCGATGCTTACTTTCACGACGCCATGGCCGCGATCTACGCGGACGACGCCGTCACCCTGGGCCGGCCGGACGATGTGACGCGCGCCATCGAGGAGTACAAGTACGCCCTCAACGACGATCCCACCTCGGCGGAGTTGAGCAACGGCCTGGCCGATCTCTACTTCCGCACCGGCCGCGCGCAGGACGCCAAGGCGACGGCGGAAGGGCTGCTCAAGACCGATCCCGGCAATATCGCGGCCAACAAGCTCCTGGGCCGCATCTACCTGCGCCAACTCGGCGAACAGGATGCCGGGACGACGCCGGCGGCGGCCAAGGAAGCGCTGAACAACGCCATCTCTGTTTTCGAAAAGCTCGTTCAGCTTGAGCCGAAGAGCGTCGAGGACCGCATGGTTCTGGGCCAGCTTTACACCGTGAACAAGCAGAACGACAAGGCCGAGGCGGAGTTCAAGAGCGCGCAGGCCATCGAGCCGGACTCGGAAGACGTGGTGCTCAACCTGGCGCGCATCTATTCCGACAGCGGCAACTTGCAGCAGGCCATCAAGGTGATTGAGTCGGTTCCGGAAGGCAGCCGCACGCCCAAGATGGAGTTTGCGCTGGGCGGCGCTTACGAGCAGTTGAAGGACACCAAGGACGCGATCACGGCCTATCAGCAGGCGACGAATATGGATCCCGACGACCTGCGCGCCGTGGATGCGCTGGCTCAGGCGCTGTTGACCAACAACCAGCTCGACGAGGCGCTGAAGGAGTTCAAGACTCTGGCGGCGGACGATCCCGAGGTTCCCGATCCGCTCATTCATATCGGCGAGATCCAGCGCAAGCAGGGCAAGTACCAGGATGCGCTGGCCGCCATCAAAAAAGCGCGCACAATTGATCCCAGCAACCTCGAGGCCGGCTTCAACGAAGGCATGGTGCAGGACATTCTGGGTCAGTTCGACGCGGCCGCGCAGACCTACCAAAGCATGGTCGACCTGACCTCGCACGCCAACGGCGCCTACACCGCGGACGAAAAGAATAACCGCGGCATCTTCCTCGATAAACTCGCCGGCGTGTACGAGGAGGAGAACAAAACCGATCTTGCGGTGGCCGCCTACCAGCAGATGGTCAATATGGGTGGGGACTCGGCTGTGCGCGGCTACGAGGGCCAGGTGGACGCCTATCACTCGGCGCAGGAGTACGACAAGGCGATCGCGCTGTCGCAGAAGGCGATCGAGGCCAATCCCAAGAACAGCGACCTGAAGCTGATGCTGGCCGGGGAGTTGGCGGACCAGGGGCAGGCTGATCGGGGAATTGCCATGGCCGAAGCGCAGCTCGCCAAGGCGCCGTCAGACCTGACCGTTTACGAGGCGCTGGCGCAGATCGAAATCCGCCTGAAACGCTGGAAGGACGCGGAGGATGATCTGAACAAGGCCGAGCCGCTGGCTGCCAAGAAGGACGACAAGGTCTATCTGCTGTTCCTGCACGGCGAGTTGGCCGACCGGCAAAAACATTTTGGGCCGGCCGAGCAGTATTTCCGACAGGCGCTGGTTCTGGACCCCACGAACGCCATGACGCTGAATTACCTTGGCTACATGATGGCCGATAAGGGCGTGCAGTTGCCCGAAGCGCTGAACCTGATCCAACAGGCCGTGAAGCAGGAGCCGTGGAACGCCGCGTATCTGGATTCGCTTGGTTGGGTCTACTACAAGATGGGCCAGTACGATCTGGCCGAGGATAATTTGCGTTCGGCCGTCTCGCGCGACCAGGTCGATCCCACGGTGCACATGCACATGGGCGACCTGTACGAGAAGACGGGGCGCATCCGCCTGGCTGCCGCGCAATGGCAGCTTTCTGCCGCGGAGTTCGCCAAGTCGATTCCGGCGGACGTCGAGCCGGGCGATGCGGCCAAGGTCGAGAAGAAGCTCGAGAGCGCGCGCGTAAAGCTGGCCAAAGAAGACAGCCAGCTAGGCCAGCAGAAGCCGCCCGAGTAAGCAGGTCAGCCACGCAGTGCGGCGGCTCGGCAACCGGGCGGAACTGAAGTCGATGAAACGGCCTCATTCCAAGCGAGGGATGCCGCCGTTTTTCCTGGCTGCAGGCGCCTGGATGCAGGTCCAGCCTAATGATTCATGCGCGCCGCCGCGGCCAGGTACGCGTCCACGTTACTCTTGTCCACCAGCGACGTGCCTGTATCCACAAAAACCGGGAAGGGCGCGAAGGAATCGGTGCTCCAGTCCTGGTTGAGCTGTTTGGGCGGGTTATGAAAGACCTGGACCAGTTGCCTCAGTCCCACATAACCCATCGTGAAGGGCTTTTGGGCCACGGTCGCGTCGATGGCGCCAGCCTTGATGGCATCGAGGGTGTCCGGGTTTACGTCCCAGGCCACGAGTTCGCGGTCTGTGGCGCCGGTGCGTTTAATGGAGTCGGCCACCACCTTGCCCGATGCCGAATCCAGGCAGACAAAAGCGTTGATCTTCTTGTCGCCGGTGAGGACCATGAACTGCTGAGTCTTGTCAAAGGCGCTGAGCGGGTTGTTTTTAATGTCTACCACGTCGACAATCTTGATTCCCGGATAGTCGGCGAAGACATCCTTGAAGCCCTTCAGGCGCTCTTCGAGGTTTGGTTGGCCGGCAAAAGTGAAGATGACCACGTTGCCTTTTCCCGAAAGTTTTTCCGCAACCCGGCGGCCGCCCATGCGCCCAGCTTCAAGATTGTTGGTGCCGATAAAGTAAAGCCGCCGGCTGCCCACCGCGTCCGAATCCACGGTTATGACGGGAATGCCCGCGTTGACCGCGGAAGTGATGGCGGCTGAGAGCACGGAGGCATCGGAGACCGAGATCAGGATCCCCGCCGGTTTGGCCGCAACCGCGCTCTTTAGTTCGGCCAGCTCTCCCTGCGGGTCGTAATTTTCAGGTCCTCTTACTCTGGCCGTGACCTGGTACTCGGCCGCCGCCCGGTTGAATCCGGCGGCCATGGTTTGCCAATAGGGAAGGCTGGTGTTCACGGAGATCAGATAATAGACCTGCTGCCGACCACATCCTGAGATGCACAGAGCGCCCAGCGCCAATGCGGCCAGAGCCGCGAGCTTGCCTGGCTTCATGATTTCCTCCTTGTCCAAGTCTCGAGCGTTTAGGGGGCCGGCACCGAGACACGGCTGCACTCCGGCCTTTCAAGAAAATCCGGCAGGATGGTACTCCCGGGTGGCCATGATTGTCCAATGTATTTCGATAAGAGCGCTGAGTTTAGCGCTATGGGCGCCACCGCCGGCGAGCGCGGGGACGCAATCGCAGCGGAATCCAGGGGCGCGGGAACACGCGGTGAAGCGGAGGCGGCGCGGTATAACGGTACGTGGATGCCGCATCCGTCGATGGACCTTAAGACCGCATCGCCCACCTCTTTGCCGCCGGGAATCGCGGCCCGCGGGAACGCGGAGAGCGAGCTGACGCGCCGTGCTCATGCCGAGCCGCCGCATCCCTATCGGACGCCGTTTGCGCGCGACGCGGCGCGCGTTCTGCATACGCGCGCCTTCCGGCGGCTGGCGGGCAAGACGCAGGTGTTTACCCGGCTGCCCGCCGAACCGCTCTCGGACCACGCGCGCAGCCGGCTCACGCACACGCTCGAAGTGACGCAGATTGCCCGCACGCTGGCCAGCGCTCTGGGGCTGAATGCAGAACTGGCCGAAGCGCTGGCGCTGGCCCACGACATCGGCCACCCACCTTTCGGCCACGCCGGCGAAAAGGCGCTCGACCTCGCCCTCCGATCCCATGGCCTCAGCTTCGATCACAATCTCCACGCACTGCGTATCGTTACCTGGTTCGAGGAGCGCTATCCCGCGTTTCGCGGATTGAATCTGACGCTTGGCGTGCGCGAGGGAATCGTAAAGCACTCGCGCGACTACACCATGGCGGAGCATCCGGAGCTGGCCGAGTATTTTCTCGACCGGTTTCCGCCCCTGGAGGCGCAGTCGATCGATCTGGCCGACGAGATCGCCTACCTCACGGCCGATCTCGACGATGGCCTCGACACCGGGATTCTGGCACTCGACGAGGTGCGCGAGGCTGTGCCGCTGTTCCGCGGATTTCACGATGCAGCACTGGCGCGCTACCCCGGCGTTCCGGCGCGGCTGGCCGTCTATGACGCGCTTCGGCTGCTCTTGAATGCGATGGTCACTGACCTCGCCCGCGAAACCGGTTCCCGCGTCGCCGCGCTGGGCGCCACGACCCTCGACGACATCCGCCGCGCGCCGGCGCGGCTCGCCGCGTTGAGCGCGGAGATGGAAGCAGCCCGCGCCGGCGCCAAGGAATTCCTCTACTCGAAGCTCTACAACTCGGCCGGTATGGAAGAGGAACACGCGCATGCGGAACGCGTAGTGCAGGGATTGTTTGACGCGCTGATGGCCGATCCCGGAATGCTGCCCGCGGACCACCAGGCGCAGATTCCGGCCGAGGGTCTGGCGCGAACGGTCGCCGACTACATTGCCGGGATGACGGACAGCTATATCGAGCAGATTTGGCGGCGGTGCGGTGGTTCGGGTGCCCGATGATCAGTTCGTCTTGACAAAGCAGTTATAAAGCCACGCAAAGATTGCTCCGCCGATCAGGCCGTCGGCGAGGGCGTAAAGCGTCACGATGACGACTTCGCCGAAGTTGCGGGTTGCATGGTAGCCGGGATAAAACGAAGCAAGCCATTCAAGAAATTGCACACCGTACCCGGCCCAGATGAGGTTGGCGATGCCCATCAGCAGGACGCACCCGCCCCAAAGGATTGCTCCGGCAAAGGCCAAAGCTTTCACGTTCAGTTTCATAGCCCTTTTCCTTCCGGCTCGCATTCTAGAGCGAAACCAGGGTTCCTGTCCTCTTTAGTTTCGTTCGGGGTCGCTGGCCAGCGGAACGGTCTTCAAACGGCCTTCAAAACGGCTTAAAGCAGCGTTTAACAGCCCTTAAGCTTAAAGCAGCGTTTAACAGCCCTTAAATGGGGCTAAAATGGCTTAAAAACGGATTTATTGTTTACTACTTGATAACCTGGCATATTTCGCAAGCAACTCATTGCATGTGGCTTACAATACACAATGCACTGAAAAATGGGGCGATTTGCGCCACCCCTACCCCCCATCTTCAGAAGGGGTGCTTAAGCAGGGATTTTTCGAGATCGCGGCGCGTTCTCCTTCGCCTGCTGTCAGACTTTGACGGGCCGCGTTATGCCCAGAACCCTCTACTCAAGAATTGTGCGCCAAAGGGCCATAATTATGTGCAAAACGGGCGGGGAAGATTTTGCCGGCTTCTTCCGGATACGCCTACTCTGGAATTGCTTTAATACTGCCGGATGAGCGCAATTGGGGAAATTGCACGGCTTCTTGAGTGCGTCGAGAGGAAAATTCGGCGGGAAGGCTACTGGACCGTCCCCTGCGGCCGCAGCCGGCGCAAATCAAGCGCGCACTCGACGGCGTTCTGCGCGGCGAGGCGCAGATTGTCCGATGCGGCCCACAGCCAGAAACGGAGGGCCGAGCCGGGGTGACGCGCTAACGGCCCCGATTTCGGGATTTCTGGGCGCAGCCGCACCAGAACTTCGTTCTGCCCCGTGGCGGCCAGGTTCGAAGGCGAATCCGTGTCTTCGAGGACCAGATCGACGCGCTCGCCGCTGAGCGCCTCTTCAAGCGCGGCGATCTCGACGGGCCGCTCCATTTCGACAGCGATGGAGAAGGTATGGCCGTGAAAGACGGGCGCGAGAATGGTCTGCAAGGCAAGCGCCGGACCATCCGCGCCGGTGAGGGCGGCGCCGGTGAGGGCTTCGAGATGACGGCGAATGCGGTTTGCGGCGGCGTCAAGGCTCACCGTGGCGGCTTCGCCCAGGCCGCTCAGCAGGTTATACGCCGCCTGCGCATCGTAGGCCGTCCGAGGAAGGGTCTGAAAGCTGAGCAGGTTCACCGTCTGCTGGTGCAGCTCGTCCATGGCGGCGCGGCCGAACTCGCTGGCCGGCAGAAGCACCGTGGCGGCGGCAGAGCGTACGGGAGCGGCCAGTTGCACGCGCTCCATCAGCAGCGCCAGGGCCAGCGCGGCGGGATGGGCTGGAACCACCGCGGGTGTGAACAGGTCGGCCGAAGCCGCGGCCCCGCCCAGCCAGGGAGCGCGCACCAGCACGCCCGTCTCCTGGTCGAGCGCGCCGGAGAGATCGAGGACGGTTGAGCCGGCGCGCAGGGCCTGGCGCCAGTGCCGGCGCGTCAGGTCTTCTGAGCCGCAGAAGAACGTGAAATCGGCGCGGTCGAAGGCTTCGGCGCCCAGGGCCTGGATGAATGTGACCTCGTCGCCCACCTGGTCCAACTGCCCCTGCGCGTCTTCCTCGTCGAGGAGCGCGAAATTGGCCGCGGCCAGCGGCGACTCCGACAGAGCGTCTTTCAGCTCGCGGCCTAAGAGACTCGAGGCTCCGGCGATGGCAATCTTATACACAGGCATCCTTTTCGAATGAGAATTCTACACGGATCGAGACGGGTCCGGTTCCGGATTGGAGGGGGAGGCCGATTCCTCCCGCATGGGCCGCCGGCGGCGGCGGCGCGACCAGGAGTATGCGGCCCGCGCCCAGATGCCGGAGAACATGTAAGCCAGCGCCGCCAGGAAGAGCGTCACCTGCGAGTACCACGCGACAATATAGACCACGATGGCCAGCACCACCAGCAACTGGAACGGGTGACGCCGTGAAAGATTGATCTCCTTGGCCGACCAGAAGCGCCAGGTGCTGACCATGAGGAATCCCGCCATGCCGACCAGGCACAGCCACACGATGGAGAACCACCATTCCTGGACGGGAAGGCCCCAACACAGATGGACGGTGGCGGCAAGCAGGCCGGCGGCGGCGGGAATGGGCATGCCGACGAAGTACTTGCGATCGGGCCGACCGGGGTTGCGGGGTTGCGGGTCATGGCTGATATTGAAGCGCGCCAGGCGCGACGCCCCGCTCAATAAAAAGAGAAAGCAGACAAAGGCGCCTGCCTGCTCCAGGTGCATGCGCAACTGCGCGTTGACCGAGTCGGGCAGGAAATGGAAACCCCAGACGAAGGCGAGGAGGCTCGGCGCGACGCCAAACGTGATCACGTCGGCCAGCGAATCCAGCTCTCTGCCGAAATCGCTGCACGTGTTGGTCATGCGGGCGATGCGGCCGTCGAGCGCGTCGAACGGGATGGCGAACAGGATCGCGATGGCGGCCCAGTCGAGGTGATTGTGGGCTTCTCCGCTGCTGCCGATGGCGGCAATGGTCTGGGTGATGGAGTAGTAGCCCGCGCCGATGTTGCCGGCGGTGAACAGCGAAGGCAGCAGGTACATGCCGCGGCGCAATCGTGCCTTGTGGCGCGCCCTGGCGTGAACCTGGTCGTCGTAGCTCACAGTCGCTCTCCCGACGGCACGGAGGCCAGCACGCTTTGACCGCCCTTGACCCGCTGCCCCACCTTCACCCGCAACTCGGCAGCGGCGGGCACGATAACATCGACGCGCGAGCCGAACTTGATGAGGCCGACGCGCTGGCCGCGGACCACGGCCTGCCCCTCGGCGAAGTTG
>JBOGLX010000201.1:0-16232 GCA_050745765.1 Occallatibacter sp.
CTTCCAAACTCAACTTCTCTGCTTTGTGCACGCTGATATTCAATCTCCAGCATGCCTAACCCTTCAGGCTCATCTTGTATTGGAATCAATTCCACCCTTCAGGCTCATCTTGCGTTGGACAAGAGTAAAGGTTGCAATATATTCCTCTTACGTTTACCATACTTGTATGCAAGGACTGGCCTGTTGTCGCTTCTGTATCACGCATCGCGTGCAGAGGTGACTTGGGTCTGAGCGTCCGGCAGTAAATCCTAAGGTTTCTCGAATGCCCGCGATAGAGCTCTCGCTCACGCGGGTTTTCTATTGCGCGAAAAAGGGTCGATATGAACGAATCAGTTGTTCCGCGGAAAGAGACGAAGGCGCAGCGCGCCGAACGGCTGAAGCGCGAGAAGAACCCCTGGGAGGTCTTCGACGAGGTGCGAAGGTTTGCACGCGAGGGGCGCGGGAGCGTGCTGCCGGAGTGGGCTTCGTTTTACTTCAAGTGGTGGGGCATTTACACGCAGGGCGACGGCGTTGGCGCGACGGGCGGCAGTGGCGGCGAAGGGCTGGCCAGCGAGTATTTCATGATGCGCATCGGCGTCCCCAACGGCATTGTTTCGGCGGCGCAACTGCGGACGATTGGGGGCCTCGCGCGCAAGTATGGACGCAACCTGGCCGATATTACCGTGCGCCAGAACATCCAGCTTCACTGGCTCACGATTGAGTCGCTGCCGGAGATAGTGAACGCGCTGGACGCAATTGGCTTTTCGCCGAAGGGCGCGTGCGGCGACGTGGTGCGCAACGTGACGGGCTGCCCGCTCGCCGGAATCGCGGCTGACGAGCTGATCGACGCTTCGCCGATTGCACTGGCGATCGCGCGAGGTCTAGTGGCGAATCCAGATTTTTATAACCTGCCGCGCAAGTTCAAGATCTCGGTGACCGGCTGCCCAAGCTGGTGCACGTATCCGGAGATCAACGACATCGGGCTGACGCCGGCGGTGCGCGACGGCGAGGTGGGCTTTTCGCTGCGCGTGGGCGGAGGATTGTCAGCCGAACCGCACCTGGCGGTAAAACTCGACGCATTTGTCCTGCCGCACCAGGCCGTGCGCGTGACCGAGGCGGTGACGGAGATCTTCCGCGACCAGATGGGGCTGCGCGAGAGCCGGGCACGGGCGCGGATGAAGTACCTGTTCCTGAAAGAGGGATGGACGGCGGAAAGCTTTCTCGACGAGCTTCAATCGCGGCTGGATTTTCAGTTGGCGCCGGGGGTGCACGAGGAGATTCCGGGCGAAGTTTACCGCGACCACGCAGGGATTCACCCGCAGCGGCAATCGGGGCTGGCGTATGTGGGGGCGTCGGTATTGCGCGGGCGCATGACGGGTGAGCAGCTGGAGGTCGCGGCGGAGTTGGCTGAGCGGTTCGGCAGCGGCAGGCTGCGGGCGACGGCTTCGCAGAATCTGGTCTTCATCGATGTGCCAAGCCAGAAGACGAGCGAGCTAGCGCGGGAGCTGGGACAGATCGGGCTATACGTGGATGCGACGCCGTTCTGGCGCGGGGCCATCGCCTGCACGGGGACGGAGTTTTGCAAGCTGGCGATCACGGAGACCAAGGGGTTCACGCGATGGCTGGTGGACGAACTCGAAGAGCGGTTGCCCGAGTTCGATCAGGAGTTGAATCTGCACGTGACGGGCTGCTCGAACAGTTGCGGGCAGCACTGGATCGCGGACATCGGGCTCGAGGGCAAGAAGATCAAGCACGAGGGGCGGCTGACGGATGCGTTTTATTTCTGCGTTGGCGGAGCTGTGGGCAAACATGCGGGAATTGCGCGGCCGGTGGGCTATCGCTGCCCGGCGCCGCTGGTTCCCGAGGCCATTGAGCGCATGCTGAGGGAGTATCTGGCGGGACGCGGCCCCAAAGAGAATCTGCGCGAGTGGTTCGGGCGGCATTCCAATGAGGAGCTGCGCGCGCAACTTGCCGGCGAGGTTCTGGAGCCGGTAGAGCGGGATTTGCCGACGGGGCGGGTGCCGCATGCCGTGGCAGATTGATAAGAACAGGGACTAGGGACGTAGGGACTAGGGACTAAATGTACGGTTCGGAGGCCGAGCAAAATCGCATGAGCTTATTGCCGATTTTTCTAAAACTCGAGAGACGGCGGGGACTGGTTGTGGGCGCGGGGTCGGTTGCGCTCGACAAAATCGCCTGGCTGCTGAAGACCGGGGCGCGGGTGCGGGTGGTCGCGCCGGAAGCTCGGGACAAGGTTCGAACGCTCGCGGCGGAGGGGCGGATCGAGTGGCTGCGGCGAGAGTTCGAGGCTGCGGATCTCGACGGGAACTTTGTGGTTATCGCGGCTACGGATGTGCCGGAGGTAAACGCGGAGGTCTATCGCGGGGCAGTGGAACGCGGGATTTTGTCGAACAGCGTGGACGATATTCCCCACTGCGATTTCTTTTTTGGGTCGGTGGTGAGCCGCGGCGAGCTGCAGATTGCGATTTCGACTGCGGGGGAAAGCCCGGCTGTGGCGCAGCGGTTGCGGAGAGAGATCGACGAGCAATTGCCTCTGGATTTGGGCGCGTGGCTGGCGAAGCTCGGCGAATTGCGGCGCGAAGTGCTGGCTGGGCAGCCGCGCGGCGAAGAGCGCCGGCTGCTGCTGCACGAATTGGCCGGGCGGCAGATTTGCGACTCCGCGCTTTGCGCGACCAGGGAGCTGGCGCGGACGGGAAGGCAAGCGGGGCGTGCGGCGCGCGGGCGCGTTCATCTGGTGGGCGCGGGACCGGGGGATCCGGAACTGCTGACGGTGAAGGCGGTGCGGTTGATCGAGTCGGCGGACGTGGTGCTGCACGACGACCTGGTAGCGGAAGCGATTCTCGATCTGGCTGCGCCCGAGGCTGAGATCGTGAACGTAGGCAAGCGGTGCGGGGCGAAGAGCATCACGCAGGAAGAGATCAACGGGCTGATGATCGAACATGCGCGGGCCGGGCGGAGTGTGGTGCGGCTCAAGAGCGGCGATCCGCTGCTGTTTGGGCGCGCGGCGGAAGAGATGGCGGCGCTGGCGGAGGCGGGCGTGGAGTTCGAGGTGGTTCCGGGGGTCTCGGCGGCGTTTGCGGCGGCGGCGTCGCTGGGGCGGTCGTTGACGGACCGGGAGTGGGCGTCGAATGTGATTTTTTCGACGGGCCATCACGCTCAGTCGCATAACCGGGCGGCGCTGCCGGCGATTGAGGATGCGACGCGGGTGGTTTATATGCCGGGGCGCGACCTGGAACTGCTGGCCGAGGAGTGGCTGGCGATGGGACTGCCCACGGATCTTCCCTGCGCGCTGGTTTCACGTGCGGGGCGGCCGGATGAGCGGGTGGTACACACGACACTCGGCTCGCTGGGCGATGCGGCGCCTGTGGCTGCGCCGAGCCTGCTCCTGGCTGGATGGGCGGTAAGAGAGCCTGCCGCGGTGAGCTCGTCCATTGTTGAAGCCGAACCGGTCACCGCGTGAGGATGATTTAAGGCGGTTCTCCAATTACTATGCGGCGTTTCTGGCGTCGTACGAGGTGGCTTTTTCTTGATGAAAAGGCCAAATTATAACGATTCCAGAGAAGCTTTACCCACCTTTCGTGGCCTCCCACCCATGCGGCAGAAAAAAGCCGCATGGATGGGGCACGGGGCGCAGTTTGGAATTGAGAAGTCTGGGCCGTCGCGCCGCTTCGGGAAACTGTTAACCTAAAAGTATGAAATTCGGGGTCCTGGTGTTTCCCGGCTCGAACTGCGATCACGATACATACAACGTGATTGCGGAGATTGCCCGGCAGCCGGTCGAGTTTCTCTGGCACGATTCGGAAGACCTGGCCGGTGTGGACGCAGTACTGGTTCCGGGCGGGTTTGCGTACGGGGATTATCTGCGTACGGGCGCCATTGCGCGCTTTTCTCCGGCGATGCAGGCGGTTAAGAAGTTTGCCGAGGGCGGCGGGCTGGTGCTGGGCATCTGCAACGGGTTCCAGATACTGACCGAGGCCGGCCTGTTGCCGGGCGCGCTGATGCGCAATGCGGGGCTCAAGTACATCTGCAGGCAGGTCCATCTGCGCGTGGAAACCGACGTTAGTCCGTTTACGGGCCTTTGTGCGAAGGGCGAAGTGCTGCAGCTGCCGATCGGGCACATGGAAGGGAATTACTTTTGCGAGCCGTCGGAACTGCGGCAGTTGGAGGCGGAGGACAGGATAGCATTCCGGTACGCGACCCCGGAGGGCAAAGTCGTGGCGGAAGCCAATCCAAACGGTTCGGTGAGCAACATAGCGGGCATCCTGAACCCACGCCGCAACGTCTTAGGAATGATGCCGCATCCAGACAGGTCGAGCGAGGAGCTGCTGGGGTCTGCCGACGGGTGGAAGATTTTTGCTTCGATGATCGAGGCTTTGGCAGCTTGCTGATATACGGGGTGACACAAAGAGAGAGCCGAAGGCATTGATCGATATTCATCACCATCTGATTTACGGGGTGGACGATGGCGCTCCGGACATGGCGACCTCGATGGCCATGGCGTATGAGGCGGCCGCGGAGGGCGTGACGCACATCGTGTGTACGCCGCACGCGAGCGACGAATATCCGTACAATGCCGAGCTGATCGAAGTGCGGCTGGCGGAGCTTCGAGAGGCTCTGACGGGCGTGGTGGAACTGAGCCTGGGCTGCGACTTCCACTTGACGGCGGAGAACATCGACGATGCGGCCACCCATCCCTTGAAGTACTCGATCGACGGCAAAGGGTACCTGCTGATCGAGTTTCCCAACATGGCCATTCCACCCCAACTAAGCGACGCAATGTACAGGCTGCGTACGGCGGGTTATATCCTTGTGGTTACGCATCCCGAGCGGTGTCCGGCAGTGCAGCGCGAGCCGGAGCTGCTGGCGGAGTGGATGCGCAAAGGGTGCCTCGTGCAGGTGACCTCGAACGCTCTGTACGGGCGGTTCGGCAAGATGGCCGAGGCCTTTGCCAACGAGCTGCTGGAGCGGAACTGGATCCACTTTCTGGCTACGGACGCGCACCATCCGGTGTGGCGGCCGCCGCACCTGAAAAAGGGCTACGATTACGTTGCCATGCGGATGGGCGAGGAGACGGCGCAGCGGCTGTGCGAAACCAATCCGCGAGCGGCGCTTACGGGCAAGCGGCTGCCGGTGCAGCCGGAGGCGGTGGGGTTGCGGGAGCACCAGCCGTTGAAGTTCGACGCCAAGCGCTTCACGTCCAATCCCAAGCCCGCGGCCAAGCCACGCGGCGATGAGAATGGCGCAGTTGGAGATGGGACGAAGAGCTTCTGGAACCGGCTGTTCGCGCGGTAGAGGTCTTGAAGTAAGGAATTTGTTCCGGTTTGGATCTGAGCTATCCCAGGTTAGGCGCAAAAACAAAGGCGCGCCGAACCTGGGGCACCCGTGATTTGGTACATCATCAGGCGGTCAGCGACCTGGAATTAAGCCGCTCCGGCAGCTCTTAGACGAGACCGAGACCGCCGTCGACGGCGAGGATCTGGCCTGTGATGAAGGCCGGTCCTGTGGCGAAGAAAAGAACGGCCCTGGCCACGTCATCGACGGCGCCGTTACGCTGCATGGGGGTTTTGGCGGCGAAGTGCGCGGCTGTTTCTTCCGGCTCATCTCCACATTCAATCCATCCCGGCGCCACGCAGTTGACGCTGACGGCGGGGGCGAAGGCTCTGGCCATGGACTGCGTAAGCGAATGCAGGGCGGCCTTTGAGGCGCAGTAGCCGGCGTGGCCGGGCCAGGCGCGCAGGCCGCCGAGGGAGCCAATGTTGACGATGCGGCCACGGGAGCGGCGCAGATGCGGGAGCGCTTCGCGGGCGACCAGAAACGGGCCGCGCGCGTTGGTTTCGAAGACCTTGTCCCATTCGGCGAGCGTGAAGGCGTCGAGCCCGCTTGAGGCGAACACGGCGGCGTTGTTGACGAGGATGTCGAGGCGGCCGAAGCGGTCAACGGTGGCGGCGATGGCGGCGCGGACCGAGGTTTCCGAGCGCACGTCACAGTGGAGGGCCAGGGCGCCGCGGACTTGAGATCCGCCGAGGGATTCGATGGCGCGGGCGGTCTCGGCGGCTTGCGATTGCGAAGTCAAGTAAGTGATAGCAGTGTCGGCGCCGGCGGAGGCCAGGGCCATAGCAACGCCCCGGCCGATGCGGCGGGCGCCGCCGGTGACCAGAGCCGCTTTGCCGCTAAGAGTCACTGCTTGGGCGGCGGGCTTGAGGACTTGCCGGGCGGTGAGCCTTGAGGGGAGCCCCCCGAACCGTTGCTGGGCCCGCTGCCGGACTGATTTCCGCCGTTGCCGCTGCCGTTGCCGGAGCCGTTACCGCTGCCAGAGCCCTTGTTGCTGCCGGAGTCATCCGCGTCTGCCTGGTTGTCGTAGATGGAGTACTGCTGGCCCGGCCGTTTGAGGCGGATATGCATGGACATCCGGGCCCTGCTGACCTTGTACTCACCTCCGTAGGTCTGGTAGCCGTTGGCGATGACCTGGAGGAGCACGGTGTCGCCGATGGGGATCACGCTCATGACAGCGACGCCGTCCTCATTGGATTTCAGCTCGAGGCCGCCCCTGTCCTTATCGCCTTCGATTGCGTGGAAGACGACTGCTGCGTGGGCAATGGGCTTGTCGTCGTCGTTGCGGAGGACGGTAACGGTGATGCGGGAGACGGGGGGTGGGGCTTTGCACTTGCGGCCGCAGGGGTTGTCGTCGCGGTGGCCGTGGGCGCTGAGGGTAAGCGGGCAGATGACCAGGGTAAGGCCGGCGACGAATATGCTTGCGCGCGAGAGGAAACGGCTGGACATGGCAGTTGTTATTGTAGACGCTTTGCTGCGGAGCAAGAAAGCGCATCGTTGGCTGGAGGCGGTAACAGGCGTGGGAAATTGCTCAGGAAACGGTCAGGGGTAGACAAATGTGGCCTGGGGGCTGATCGCGGACGTAAGGCGGACTCAGGCGGGGTCATGACTTGATGGCAAGCAATATTTATGAGCAAAATGCACTCATATTTTAATCGGAGACGCTTGACAAAGTTATGGGAGATTGCCTAATGTTAGCAATTGGAAGACGAGAGTGCTAACGCGGCGGCGGCTTTTCGGTCCTGATTCGGCCGTTCCGGTCGCAGTTCGACGCATTTCCGCAATTTCCGTAGTTTTTCTTTAAACAAGCCACTCAAAGACCCGCGGGCCTGGCCTTGCCCCGCTCGCGTATGAAGGAGAAGCAAAACAATGGCAGCAACATCAGCATCCGTAGCGACCAAGTTCACCCCGCTCCACGATCGAATCCTGCTGCGGCGCGTGGAAGAGACCGAGACCGTTCGGGGTGGGATCATCATTCCCGACAGCGCCAAGGAGAAGCCGCAGGAAGGCGAAGTGATCTCCGTAGGCAAGGGCAAGAGCAACGACGAAGGCAAGGTATTTCCTCTCGACGTGAAGGCGGGTGACCGCGTTCTGTTCGGCAAATACTCCGGGACCGAGATCAAGATCGACGGCGAGGAGTTCCTGATCATGCGCGAGGAAGAAGTTCTGGGCATTGTGAAGAAGTAGGCGCGCACCGCGCGCCGAGTTCACAGTTCAGAGTTCGCAGTTCACAGTTCCTGTGGCTGCATTGCTGGCTGTGGACTGCAAAGCCGAAGGTTTTTCAACTGTGAACTACGAACTGAGAACTGTGAACTAGGAGATAAGCATGGCTAAGCAAATTTTGCACGGTGAAGATTCCCGTCAGGCGATCCTGCGCGGCGTAAACACGCTGGCGGACGCGGTCAAGGCGACGCTCGGTCCGAAGGGGCGGAACGTTGTGATCGAGAAGAAGTTTGGATCGCCCACCATCACCAAGGACGGCGTGACGGTGGCCAAAGAGATCGACCTGAAGGACCCGATGGAGAACGTGGGCGCGCAACTGGTGCGCGAGGTCGCCTCGAAGACCAGCGACGTGGCCGGCGACGGCACCACGACGGCGACGGTACTGGCGCAGTCCATCTTCCGCGAAGGCGTGAAGACGGTGGCGGCGGGCGCCAACCCGACGGCGCTGAAGCGCGGCATCGAGAAGGCCGTGACGGTGATCATCGGCGCCAGCGACAAGGACGGCAAGCGGACTGAAGGTGGAGCGTTGGGCAAGCTGTCAAAGCCGGTGAACGAGGGCTCGGTGGCGCAGGTTGGCGCAATTTCGGCTAACGGCGACCAGGAGATCGGCGACATCATCGCGGAGGCGGTGAAAGTGGTGGGCAAGGACGGCGTGATCACCATCGAAGAGTCGAAGACCATGCATACCGGTCTCGAAACCGTGGACGGAATGCAGTTCGACCGCGGCTACCTGAGCCCGTACTTTGTGACGGACGCCGAACGGCTTGAGGTGGTCCTGGACGATCCCTACGTCTTGATCTACGAGAAGAAGATCAGCGCGATGAAGGATCTGCTGCCCCTGCTCGAGCAGGTTGCCCGCGGCGGCAAGCCGTTGCTGATCATTGCCGAGGACGTTGAGGGCGAGGCCCTGGCGACGCTGGTGGTGAACAAGCTGCGCGGCACGCTGAATGTGGCTGCCGTCAAGGCTCCGGGCTTTGGCGACCGGCGCAAGGCGATCCTGGGCGACATTGCCACCCTGACCGGCGGCAAGGCGATCACTGAGGACCTTGGCATCAAGCTCGAGGGCGTGAAGCTCGAGGACTTGGGGCGCGCCAAGCGCATCACCATCGACAAGGACAACACCACGATCGTGGACGGCGCGGGCAAGTCGACCGACATCGAGGGCCGCGTGAAGGAGATCCGGTCGCAGATCGAGAAGACCACTTCCGACTACGACAAGGAGAAGCTCCAGGAGCGGCTGGCGAAGCTGGTGGGCGGCGTGGCCCTCATCAAGGTGGGCGCGGCCACCGAGACCGAGCTGAAGGAGAAGAAGGCTCGCGTGGAGGACGCGCTGCACGCCACGCGCGCGGCGGTCGAGGAAGGCATTGTTCCGGGCGGCGGCGTGGCCCTGGTGCGCACCATTCCTGCGGTAGACGCGCTGATCAAGACGTTGACGGGCGACGAGAAGACCGGCGCGCAGATCATTCGCCGGGCGCTCGAAGAGCCCTTGCGGCAGATCATCGCGAATGCCGGCGAAGAGGGCGCGGTGGTGTTGGCCAAAATAATGGAGTCGAAGGAACCGCACTACGGCTACAACGCGCTGACCGGGACCTTCGAGGACCTGGTAAAGGCCGGCGTGATCGACCCGACCAAGGTGACGCGGACGGCGCTGCAGAACGCGGCCTCGATCGCGGCTCTGCTGCTGACCACCGAAGCGCTGGTCGTCGAACTGCCCGAGCCGAAGACGCCTGCTCCTGCCGGCGGACACGGCGGGATGGACGGGATGTACTAAAGACAGTGGTCAGTGGTCAGGGATCAGGGATCAGAGATCAGGGATCGGGAAAACGGGAATCCTGGCTCCTGATCCTGGCTGCTGATCCTGGCTGCTGAACGCGCAGGGACTGAAAAGGGCCTCCGGCTTTGGCTGGGGGCCTTTTTTCTTTAGGGTTATGACTGGGGTCCGGCGTTGGACAACGTTCTAATCGTCCGGCTTGTGGGCGGTAGCCGGTGGGGCGAGGCAAGGCTCGGTTTTTCAGACGGCTATATCGCTGTAGCGCTCGATGGAGTCATCCCGGACTCAGTGGACGCCGCTTGCTGGCGCAGCGACTTTAGCCAGCCGGCGGAGAGCCAGGAGCGGGGGATGGAAAACTCCGACCATCCGCAATCGAGACAGACGCAGATGTCCGGAGAAGGCGTCATGGGAGGATGACTCAACGTGCGCGGACTGTTGCGATAAAGCCTCACTTCTGCCGGGATAATGGACAGGGCGGCAGATTGGCATTTTGGGCAAACCATCAAGGCACCTCAATAACGGGTGAAAGCGAACGCAAAAATTTTGGACCCATTACAGTAATCGTGCGGAAGTAACACTTTCGATAGTTTCTATTTTGGGAATTTTAATCTTTTGGTGAAATTTTTGATAGTAAGAAATAATCGATTGATAGCATGAAGTCGATTCTCAAAGGCACTTTCCGCAGATCTGATTTTGCAGAGAGACGCGAGCAATGGACGGAGATTGGCGAGCGGTCGCTTTGCCGGATTCATGCTGCCGAGGCAAAGAAAAAGCGCGGCGCCCGAAGCCGCCGCGCTTTGGAATGCCGCCGCGGGGTTAGAAATTAAGGCGGGCGGTGATTTCGATTTCGCGCGGCGTGAAAAGGAAGCCGCTGTTGTTGGAGCTGGTGGGAATCTGGTAGGTGGTGCTCTGGTAGGTCGCCGTCGTTCCCGATAGTTTGTAGGCGGTTTCGCCCAGGCCATCGATGTTCTGGTGGTTGGCGATGTTGAAGACGTTGGCCATCAGTTGCAGGTTGTATGGCCGGGACTCGTGGAACGTGAACTGCTTCTGCACACGGGCGTTGTCGACGACGTGGCGCGGGAAGCGCTCGGTGTTTGGTCCGATCATCGGAATCATCGTGGAGCCGGAACCGCCGTTCCAGTCGCTGAGGACGCCGGCGCTGAAGAATCCGCTGACGCCGACGGTGTAAGGCAGCCCGTTCTGCATCTGGAAGCCGTCGTCCACGCTCCAGTCGTTTGCGATCCAGTGCATGGGATTTTCCGTATGCATATTGGGCAGGTTATAAAGCGCGTAGGCGACAAAACGGTTGGGAACGTTCCAACTTGAGTTGCCGTAGTTGACGCGCGCATCGCCGTAGGGATCGTACCAGTCGTTCACGGCGGTACTGGCGGTGTTGGCGTTCTGGCCGAAGTCGAGGGCGTGAGACCAGGTGTAATTGGCATCGAACTGAACGCTCTTGAGCGAACGGTTGAGGATCTCGGCCACGAAGGCGTTGTAGTTCGAGTTAACGTTGCTGATCATTTCGGTGATGGTCTGAAAGTTTTTGGCCACCGACCCGAAGAGAGCCGTATTGCCGTAACCGGTGAATTGGGGCACCTGGTAGGTCGTACCGGTCGGTCCCAGGGGGCCTTTACCGGTGGGGTCGGAGACCGTAACCGTAACGGTGGTCTCGGTGGGGTTGAGGTTGACATTGAGAAAGTTGGGCAGGCGGCGGCCGAGGGAGCCGAGGTAGCTAAGGGCGAAGACGGTGCCGTGGCCGAATCCCTGTTGCAGCTCGAGGTCGTATTCCTGCACCTCGGGGTTTTTCAGGTTGGCGGCCAGGAAGTTGGAACTGGGCGTGGCGGAGGCGGCGCCCGTGCCGGTTTCGATATTGGGGAACTGCGGAGCGCCGCTGGTAGTGGCCTTGTAGGTGGTGGTGTACTGGCCGTTGGGGCTGCCGGTGTTGAGGCGGAGATTGAGCAGCTCGCCGTTGTTGACGCGGCCGTAGTAGATGCCGTAGCCTCCGCGCAGCACCGTTGCGCTCGATCCGAAGACCTCGTACGAGAAGCCGATGCGGGGACCGAAGTTGGTTTTGTTGCTCGGTTCGTTATTTAACTGCGGATAGGGAACGAAGCTGCCCACCGCGGAGGTGAGATTGGAATCGGCGGGCGGGATGGACTCGTAGTCCCAGCGCAAGCCGAGTTCCAGAGTCAGGCGTGGATTCAACTTCCAGTTGTCCTGGGCAAAGACACCGGAATCCATGGTGGAGATGGCGTAGACGGGATTGCCAAATCCCTGATAGAAGTCCGCGTAGCAGGGATCGGCTCCGACGGCACTGGTTGAAGAGGTTGCGGCGGAAGAAACGCTGCTGTTGCAGGAGTTGGCTGTGCCGTTGTTGCGGTTGAGCTGATCGTTGAAGTAGTTGCCCAGATAGCTGTAGACGTAATCGCCGTTGCTTTCGTAAGTGTTGTTGATCTCATCCCAGTTGTGCAACTCGTCGACGCCGAACCTGAAGCTGTGGTTGCCCTTCTCCCAATAGACAATATCGCTGATCTGAAACTTGCGTTCGTCGGGCAGGGCCTTGCGATAGGAATAGTAGGGCGAGCCGATGTTCATGCCTTCGGCGGTATCCACGGAAACCTCGGGGATATTGGTCGAAGAGGCACCTGTGCCGAAGAGGTTGGCCAGCGAGTAGGGGGTGAAGGGCTGCTGACCTTCGTCGTCGAGCTCGCGGCTGTATTGGTAGAGGATCTCGTTGCTGATATTGGAAGTGATGAGGCTGGTGAGCTTGGTCACGCCGTAGTCCAGCTTGACGAAGTCGTTGCCAAAGGTGTCGCGGGCATAGTCGACGGCGGAGGAAGTTTGCACGCCGCCGGGCGAATCCCAGCGGAGGCGATTGTAAAGGAAGCTGACGTGCTCGCGGCCGTTGATCTGCCAATCGATCTTGGGCATGTTGATTTCCTGGTAGCCGAAGCGAGCGACGGGGCCGATATCGGAGACCAGGCCGGCGATTCCGGCGTTGTATGCGCTCACGCCCTGGTCGTATCCGGTGGTTGCGCCGTTGCTGAACTTCTGGCGCGCGGCCAATGTGCAGGCCTGGCTGTCGAGCGCGTAGTTGGTGTCAGCGGTATCGCTCCAATAGCCGGTGGCCAGGTTGCAGTCGCTGGTTGCCGTTGACGATCCGCCGGCAAGGCTTGCGGAGGCCGTGGGCAGCGTGTAGAAGGCATTCTGGTTTTCCGGAACGCCGGTCGCCGGAAAGACGTGCGTGTGCTGGTCGTAGGTATAGATCCAGAAGAGCTTGTTCTTAATCAGAGGACCGCCGACGGTGAAGCCGTAGATCTTGCGCAGGTCTTCAGGCTTGATGTGCTGGGGAACGTATTGGTTGGTCGCCGCGTCAAGGAACGACTCTTTTGTGTAGTCGTTGTAGGCCGCCCAGTTGCTTTCGCGGTCCCAGAAGTAGGCCACGCCGTGGAGCTGGTTGGTGCCGCTCTTGGTGACGGAGGTGATGACGCCGCCGGCGGCGCGGCCATATTGCGCGGAATAGACGCCGGTGTTGACGGCGAATTCGCGGACGGCGGCGCCGGAGGTGGAATAGGCCTCACGAGTGCGGCCGCGCTCTTCCGCGTAATAGGCTTGATTGTCGTCGGCGCCATCGATCTCAACGTTGTTGAGGACGGGGCTGATGCCGCGGACGCTGACGAGGCCATAACCGTTGGCGTCGGAGACGACTCCGGGCGTCATCATGGCCAGGCTGGACCAGCGGCGGTTGTTGACGGGGATGTTCTGGAGCGCCGCGGAGTTCAGGGTGGCGGTGAAGTCGGGCGATTCGGTATTGATCGCCGGCGTTTGCTCCGTGACGACGACGGAGGATGAGGCGGAAGCTACACTCAGGTGGGGGGCGATGGTGGTGACCTGTCCGACGATCACGATCACGGAATCGGCGCGATACGCCGCGAAACCGGACGCGGAGACTGACACCGAATAAGTGCCTGGCTCAAGCAGCGGGGCGTTGAAGAAGCCGCTGCTGTCGGAGGTACGGGTCTCGGTGAAGTTGGTGGCGAGATCCCGAATGGTTACGGTGGCGCCAGGGACCGCGGCTCCCGAGGGATCGACAACGGTTCCGGTAATCGCTCCCTGGGTGGTGGACTGCGCATGAAGTAGGAACGTTCCGAGAGACGCAGCAAGGGCAAAGATCGCCAGCGAGAAAATCCCGTGGCGGATTCGATTGAATGTCATAGAGGCTCCCCAAATACTGATTTGCGTTTAGCTGCAAATAGTGCGTTTACGATGGGCTGCGCCGCGTGGACTCGATGTCCCTTGCAAAGGCTGGCGCGCCAAGATCCGAGGGGGTTTCGCGGCTATGCTCCCGCGCTCGCGCGCTCGGAGCAGCCGGCAATCATGCGAAGTTGCATTCTCCCTCAACAGCAAGCGTACAGAAAACCTATGAAGATCCCATGAACAGCGGCTTTCCAGACCGTCAATTCGCTTCTGCCGCCGCGGCTTTCAGCGGACCTGGCATGGCGAAGCAGAGACCAGCGCTGCGCAGATGCCGGCCGCAGTTCGCCGTCTCCAAACTCTCCCACGTGCTCGGCTGCCATTGCGGTTCGGACAAATGAAGTGGCAGCTTCTCCCAAATAAACATTGCGCTCCGGCATTGCCGGAACCGGGATACACAGTCGTGCGGGAAAGATTTCAATGTACTCGGATTGAACGGGTCTTGCAATAAAAACCGCGTCCAAGGCAACATTTTGGCTGTGGAAAACTGCGCGGTAAAACGAATCGGGGCTCCCGAAGGAACCCCGATGGGCGGAACGCGCCGAAAGAGGCAGATCAGTAAGTGAAGTGAATGCCCATGGTAACGATGCGGTTGCTGCCGATGGTGTTATACGCGGAGCCGAAGTTGGCTGAGTTGTTGGGGCAGCCGGTGGGCGTGGCAAAGGATGCGCCGGAAATACAAGTACCGACGCCGAGGGGGATCTCAGTGGGAATCGACAACCCCTTTCCCGTGCCGGTGGAGTAGGGCAACTGATCGAGGTTGTGCAGCGCGGATTGCTGATCGGCGGCGGTGTTGCTGGTGACGATCTGGCCGTAGTTGACGTAGTAGTCCTCGGGATAGCAATTATTGCCCGCGGCGACCGCGGAGTTTGAGCAGGCGGAGTTCTGCCGAATCTCGCCCTGATCCATGGGCACGTCGAGGCTGGTGGTGTTGGTCACATTGAAGACGTTGAATTCGTATTGGATACTGTATCTCTCCGCGATGTGGAAGGTCTTGCGCACGGAGAGGTTGAGTTGTTTCTGGGGCGACTGACGGAAGATATTGCGCTGGGGCGGCGCGAAGGCGGTTTCGTAGATGTCCTGGGGATCGTTGCCGGTGGAGATAGGAATGCCGCTCTCGCCAGGCGTCAGATAGTTGATGGCGATCTGCGTGGGATCAATGGCCGGAATCCAGGCGCCGCCGGGACCGCGCGTATCGCCCTTGTTGCCGGTGAGCTCCTGCTTTACGTCGCTGGGATCCTTGACGCCGAGGATGGGGTTCATCAGCGTCGGGTAGTCGCCGAAGTTGATGCTGCCGACGGCGCCGTAGAACTCATAGAGCGAGTACGGCTCGCCGCTCTGCAGGGTGGCGACCCCGTTCAGGCTCCAATCGTTGACGAACTGGGCAGCGAGAGTGTGCTCTTTGGCGGTATTGGGAATGCTGGCCTGGAAGTAAGCGGTGAAGACGTTGGTGCGGTCGTAATCGCAGGAGGCCCATGAGTTGCGCAGGTTGTTGGGGTCGTCGCCGGTGAAGAACAGCCCCAGGTCGCTCTGATCGTCGAGGCAGTGGCTCCAGGTGTAGCTGGCGCCGAGCATGTAATTGTGAGAGTAATGCTTCTCAACGTGGGCTTCGAGGGCGTCGTAGGCGGAGTTGCCGATGGTCTTGAACATGGCGGCGTTGGGGCTGAAGCCGACGTAGGGGGTGCGGAAGTCGGTATTGCCGCCGTCTTCGGTGTTCCAGGGTTCGCCGGCGATGCTGTTGTAGTCGTAGCCGTCGAAGGAGTTCTGGTTGAGCACCTGGAAGCCGTAGCTGGCTGTTTCGCCCCAGATGGGGTTGGTAGACGTGGCGATTCCGGGCGCGTTAAAGGGAAACGGGATGACGGCGTGCCGTCCGCGGTTGCCCACGTAGCCGATGGTCACGGCGGTGTCGCGGCCGGGCTGCCACTGCAGGTTGAGCGAGTAATCGATGGTGTAAGGAAGCACGTTGGACTGGTCGTAGGCGCCGAAGGTGAGGACGTCGGGGCAGTCGGTATAGCCTTCCTGGTTGTCGACGGCGCCGCAGGCTTTGCCAAATTTGGCGTCGCTGCCGGGCGCCGGGCCTTGCAGTGCGTTCAGCACGGTATGAAGCGCGGAAGTGATGTTGCCGGGATTAGAGCTGGGCGGGACATAGATAGGCGTGCCCATGGGGGCTTCGAGGGTCTTGCCGGTGCCCGTCACGTAAGTGGCTAGCGGCGCGGACTCGGTGACGCCGAAGGGGCCGCCGGTGGTGCTGCCCGCCGGCTGCGAAAGGTACTGAAGGTTTTCTCCGCGATCGTAATAGAGGCCGCCCGCGCCGCGAATGACGATCGTGCCGTGATCGAATCCAGGCGACCATGCGAAACCGACGCGGGGAGAGATGCCCCATTGGCGTCCCGTGAGCGTCGAATCGCTGACCCCGGCGGTGGGGCTGGATTTGTTGTTGCCGGCTACGATAAAGCCGGCGTTGGCGACGCTGAAGCCCGCGGTGGTATTACCCGTCACTTTATACAGCGAGGGGTCGAAGTTGAACATATTGCCGTACTTCTCGGTCATGCCGCCGTGGTAGTCGTAGCGCACACCGAGAGTGATGCTCAGGTTAGGCCGAGCCTGCCACTTGTCCTGCAGGTAGCCGTCGAACTCGTTGGTGCGGTAATAG
>JBOGLX010000202.1:0-1911 GCA_050745765.1 Occallatibacter sp.
AGCATGACCTCCGCCAGATGTCCGTAGATGACTTCAAGCTGCGCCTTGCCCTGGAAGCCAAGGACAAGGGGATTGCCCGACTTGCGGTTTTCGGTGATCGCGGTATGAAGCTGCGGCAGCTTCTGACGCGTAGCCAGTTCGTCCAGCACAAACCAAACGGGAGGCTGGCCGTGACTGGGCGCGGTCAGCAGGCGAAGCACCAGCATGTCGATCCAGAAGCTATGCAGAGGACGCAGCGCCTCGCGTTCCGCGGCCTGTGACGGCATGAAGATCCAGCCTCGCCTGTGCTTTGACCACTCGCGGGCAGTCCATTCGGTTTTCGCTTCCTGTTTCGACGGCAGCAGGCGGAAGCTGTCGGCGACCAGGTTCAGCGAGCCGAGAACACCGGACCGCTGGTTTGGCGCCGACGGATGGATCATGGCGGCGAGTTCCGTCCCTTGAACCCGTTTGTCGATCTCCTCCTCGTTCGACATCCACTCGATCAACTGTTGCGGCGTGGGTAGATCGAGCAGCAGCTTGGCGAAGATCTTCTGCGGCGTCTCGATAAAGAACTCATGCTTGGTTCGTTCCTCCGGGTGCTGGAAGAGCGAGGCGGCAAGGGTCCTGGCTTCCGAACGCCGGACCAGTTCCTCTGAAGGCCCCCAATATGGACACCGCCGGTCGAGGGGATTGAGTACGATGTCGCCGCGCTCGGGCCGGTAGAAGCGCTGGATGAACTCGCAGGCGGGATCGTACACGATGGCCGGGTGGCCGCGCTCCTCCACCTGCTGGAGGAGCTGCATAATGAGGGTTGTCTTGCCCGAGCCGGTGTCGCCGATAATCTCGATATGCCGGTCCTCAGCCGCGCGTGGGATGCGCATCGGCTGCCCGTGCCGGCACACTTTGAAGCCAACACCGTCTCCCTGGACGGCGCGATTGAAGCCGCGTGGGGAAACCAGAACCGGGCCGCGCAGCCGGCGCCCGTACTTCATCTGTTTGCGCCGGCGGATGTCGCGGACGATCCAGTAGGGCAGCGGCAGGATGAAGAAGGCAGCGCCCCCAATGATCGGCCATCTCAAAAGCGAAAGAGGACTGGTCCCGCCGTAAACCCGCAGCCTCAGCCAGTCGTGCAATGCGCGGTTGGCGTACGTGGCGGGCGCGCTGCGAAAAAGGTAAACCATGCCGGCCGAGCGGGCGGAATCGGAGAGTGCCAGCGGCAGCGGGCGGGAGTTCCCCTGGGGCGTCGAACCGTTGGTCACGTCCTGCGCTCGCGCGTAGAAGATGCGCTTTTTGGCGTCGGCCATGAGCAGAACGCGGTACTTTCCCGTCGGGCGAAAGGTTCCTGCGAGGGCGCTCTTCAGATAAACAGGAAGGTAGAACTGCTGGAACGGCGTGAGCGCTTCGGCGAACGCGAGCCACATTAGCAAGCCGGTCGCCGCCAGCGCCACATAGAACCACCCCAGCGTGAAGATGGGCTTGTGCGGCGGCCAGATGGCCGTTTCCTTCCGACCCCATTCGGTTTCCGGCATGGCTACTCCTCGTTGGGACTCTCGTGCTTCGCCATGGCCTCGCGCGCTGCGCGCCGCTTGTTTGCCCGCACCTGGCGTAACAGCTCCTCGTACTGGCTGGCGGTAATGGTTTCGCCGCAGGCGACGGGGCCGAGCACGTGCGCGAGGAAAAGCTGGAGGCCAACGACTTCGGTGAGCAGCATTTCGATTCCGGAATCGGTAGACTCTGTATTCGCCTCGCGCAGGAGAACCTCGCGCGCCCACTCGCGCAGGTTCTGGCCGCCGGCTTCGGCTCGTCTTAGCAATACCTGTTCCTCGGCGGGCGTGAAACGGGTCGCAATGCTCTGGGTCCGAGCTTCGCGGCCTGTAAGTCGCGCGAGACCGTTTTCCGTATCCAGTGTTTCCGCCATCGATTCACCTCGAA
>JBOGLX010000203.1:0-6202 GCA_050745765.1 Occallatibacter sp.
GCATAACGGATCGTCGGCAATCGAAACAGGCAGTCCGGTTTCTTCGCGGATACGCTTATCGAGGTTCTTAATGAGCGCTCCACCGCCTGTTAAAACAATGCCGCGATCACTAATATCAGCGGAAAGCTCTGGCGGCGTGCGTTCCAGGGCCACGCGAATGGCGTTCATGATCACCGCAATGCACTCGCCCAGCGACTCGCGGACCTCGCTGTCGTCGATGGCGATCGTCTTGGGCACGCCCTCGATCAGGTTCCGCCCCTTGATCTCCATCGAAAGCGGCTTGTCCAGCGGAAACGCCGATCCCACTTCGATCTTGATCTGTTCCGCCGTCCGCTCGCCGATCAGCAAATTGTATTTGCGCTTCAGATAATTCGTAATGGCCTCGTCCATCTGGTTGCCGGCCATGCGCACCGACCGCGAGTAGACGATTCCCGAAAGCGAAATCACCGCGATGTCCGTGGTCCCGCCGCCGATGTCCACCACCATGTTGCCCGAGGGCTCGGTAATCGGCAATCCCGCGCCGATCGCCGCCACCATCGCCTGCTCCACCAGGTAAACCTCGCTGGCCTTGGCGCGGTAAGCCGAATCTTCCACGGCGCGCTTCTCCACCTGCGTAATCTCCGAAGGCACGCCGATCACGATCCGCGGGTGCACCAGCATCTTGCGGTTGTGCGCCTTCTGGATGAAGTAGTTCAGCATCTTCTCGGTGACTTTGAAGTCGGCGATTACGCCGTCCTTCATCGGCTTGATGGCCACGATGTTGCCGGGCGTGCGGCCCAGCATCTCCTTGGCCTCCTTGCCCACGGCTTCCACCTCGCCGGTATTTTTGTTGATGGCCACAATCGAGGGCTCGTTGACAACGATCCCCTTGCCGGCCGCGTAAACCAGCGTGTTGGCGGTGCCCAGATCGATGGCCAGGTCGCTCGAAAACATGCTGAAGAGCGAACGCAGCCCGTGAGAGCGCGAAGAGCGCGAAGGATAGCCGTTCAAAGACATTGGGGCTCGGTTATTACCTCAGGAGTTATTGTAAGGCCAACCGGCTCCGCCCGCTAAGGTCCTGTCAAGCGGCGCGAAGCGCAGTTCCATTACGAGATACCCCTTCCGGCTCAGGCCGCCTACCCGTCCCAAGATGGAACTGCGCGCCGGGTTTTTCGCGGCCGGCGGCGCCTGTTTGCCCACCCTCCGGTCCGGCAATGTAGGCTGTTGCAGTCAGCTTTCGCCCACCTCGAACTCCCATGAGGTTCGCCCCATGACCTCCGACCATGAGTATTGACCTCGAATCCCGCGTGGTGCGCAAGCTTAACTGGCGGATTCTCCCTTTCGCCGTCCTGCTTTACTTCGTCAGCTTCCTCGACCGCGTCAACGTGGGCTTCGCCGCCTTCAGCATGAACAAGGCCATCGGCCTCACCCCGGCCGAATTCGGCTTCGGCGGCGGCATCTTCTTCCTCGGCTACGTCCTCTTCCAGGTCCCGTCGAACCTGATGATGCTCCGCGTCGGCGCCCGCCGCTGGATCGCCTGGGTAGTCGTGATCTGGGGCATCGTCGCGGTCTGCTCGGCCTTCGTCACGGGGCCGCACAGCTTTTACGCCATGCGCTTTCTTCTCGGCCTGGCCGAATCCGGCTATTTCCCCGGCACCATCCTCTATCTCAGCCTCTGGTATCCCGCCCGCCACAAAGCCCACGCCATCGCCGTCTTCATGGCCGCCGCGCCGCTCTCCACAGCCGTCGGCTCGCCCATCTCCGGCGCCATCATGGAGCTGCCCCGCATCGCCGGCCTCAGCAACTGGCAATGGCTCTACATCCTCGAAGGGCTGCCCGCCGTCATCCTCGGCCTGCTCGTCTTCAAGGTGCTCACCGACCGCCCCGAAGACGCCCACTGGCTCGCCCCCGAAGAGCGCCAGTGGCTCACCGCCCGCCTGCGCGAAGAGTGCGCTCCCGCCCGCTCCCACTCAAACGACTGGCGCTACGCCTGGGCCGCCCTGCGCGATCCCCGCGTGCTCGTGCTCGCGGCCATCTACGGCGGCACCTCCGCCGCCCTCTACGCCATGGGCCTCTGGTCCCCGCTCATCATCAAGCAATTCGGCTTCTCGCCCCTGACCGTGGGCTGGCTCAACGCCATCCCCAGCGTGGTGGCCGCCGTGGGCATGGTCATCTGGGCCCGCAACTCCGACCGCACCCAGGAGCGCATCTGGCACACCGCCATCCCCTGCTTCGTCGCCTGCCTCGGCCTGGTCTGGGCCGGCGACCCCACCGGCGCCGTCTCCGTCATCCTCGCCCTCTCCGTCGTCAACTGGGGCGTCAACGGCACCAAGGGACCCATCTGGGCCTTGCCCAGCCTGTTCCTTTCCGGAGCCACGGCCGCCGCCGGCATCGCCTGGATCAATGCCCTCGGCAATCTCGGCGGCTTCGTCGGCCCCGCCCTCATCGGCTGGATCAAACAGACAACCGGCTCCTACGCCGGCGGCCTCGACGCCGTAGGCGCCATGTCGGCCATCGCCGGCCTGCTCATGTTCGTCCTCAGCCGCCAGATGGCAAGGAGCAGGGAACAGGGAACAGGGAATAGGGAATAGGGAACAGGGAATAGGGAATAGGCAAGCATCGATTTAGACGATAGCCCCGTCAAAATCGAAGCTGTGCCCCATCCATTCCGCGGCCTCATCGCGGAATGGGTGGGACCAGCACACAGCTCACGCGCATCGCTCCAGTTGAGGAAGTCGGAGTCTCTGCGGCGCTTATGGTCGAGCAGAGCGCGCCGATGGAAGTCTCGTCGATGCTGAGTTCTCCCGCGAGCGGCGCCACTGCGTCTTCAATCTGCGGAGCTTCCGCGATTTACAACCGTATTGGGATGGCGGCCGCGCGCCTTGCGGAAGCATTTGCTATAACGGCATGAGAAGGTGTATTAACTCTCGATCGGCTATCTGTATCGTCCAGAGGCGCGGTATGTTTGCCCTGCGGACCGCAAAGACAGGTTCGAAATCCCGTGCAGGCTCGAGCGGCCCGGCAGCTCATGGGCCCTCCACGCTCGCGGTGCGGCCGTTTAACCGCAACCCAGGAGAGAAGGTGCCGCGGTGGAGTATCGGGGATCGGAGAGCGGGTCCACCAAGTGGGCGACGGCGCTCGGACTCCGCAAAGAGCGGGTTTCGGGGCAATGCAGCGCAAGGTGCGGTCATCCCGGCCGCCCATGTGGCAGCGCAATATACGTCGTTGGATTTCAGCAGGATTCCTGTTTTCCCATCCGGCCGTGAAGGCCATGCGCAAGTTCGTTCTCCCTTCCATGCGCCGGTTCTGTCCGGCGTTATCCGGAACCAACCGGCGGTCAATGGGGCGGGAGACGAGCATAAACATGAGGCGGAACGCGTCGCCGCGCAATGGACGCCCTTGCCTGCCGAGGCTGCGTCGGCGGAGGCGCACGCGAAGACGGAAGTTCGGCGCCGGATTCACGACGGCGCGTCCGCGGAGCAGGGATGCGGCGTCGAGACAGAGATCGGAAGCGCGTTGCCGGCAGGAATCCCATCTTCGGTTCAAACAGCGTTGCGATCGCCGGCCGATCCGCTCGGGGGCGGAACGCGAGAATATATGGAGGCGCGATTCCGGCAGGATTTCAGCAAAGTTCGCGTGCATACAAGCGAATCCGCGGCGCAATCCGCGCGCGCCGCTCACGCGCTCGCTTACACGGTCGGCAATCACATTGTCTTCGGACCGGGGCAATATGCACCCGGCTCACGAGACGGCGTTCGGCTGCTGGCGCACGAGCTGGCGCATGTTTTGCAACAGCGGAACGGAGGAGCTTCGGCTCACGCGTCCGAGAGCGTCTATGAGGCCAACGCAAATTTAGCCGCAAACTACGTGCTCGGGAATTTAGCTGCGCCACCCAGAATCGTTCCCTCCAGCATCGCCCTTGCCCGCCATCCGGACCAGAAGGAGCGAAAGCGGGCGACGGAACTGATTGCCAGAGCCAACGCCGAAATCGACCGTCTCAGAGGGATCGCCAGGAAGAAAGGCCATAAGTTGACGCCCGAAGACGCCCTGGCGGCCTATGACGCGGTGCATTCGGTGGTGATGGCCGCCACGGCCGGCAACGATGACGGGATCCTGGACCAGGCTCGGGGCGTGAAGGCGAAGTACGACTCGATTGTTCGCAACACGCCCGCGGACAATCCTCATTGGTTCACCCAGCATTCCGCTGCTTCTCCAAAGCCGAGGACCCGGGGAGTAGCCTCCAGAGCAGCCGCCGAGCGGCTAATGACGGGTAGAAGGCCTTCGGTTTCCGTCGGCAGTGGAATAGCGGGAGCGAAGACGAGCTCGCGCCCGGCGGCAGTGCGAAAACCGGCGGCAGCGCGAAACTTCGAGAACGCGCAACCGAAGTCTCGAAAGAAGACAGCAAAAGCCTCAAAAGTCACTTACCGGCCGAAGACTCCATTCGCTCAAACAGCGCCCTCTGATGCCGCCACATCTGGGGCTGCAAAGAAAGCGCAAACAGCGGCGCCCGCGCATACGGCTCGGAAGCCGGTCCGGCGGCGGCCGGCCGATGATCCTGATGCCAGCGCGCCGGCCAGGCGGTCAAGCTCCAGAGCAACTTCGAGGGCGGGCAGCCGCAAACCGGCCGCGGCGAAAAAGGCGCCGGTGGATCATGCTTCATCCTCGCATAGTGGTTCTGGCGAGAATGCTGGCCTCACTGAGGTCGCTTCCAGAGCCGGCGAGGCCTTGAATATTGTGTTGGAGGATTTCCAGGACCAAATCATGCAGATAGCGAATTCGAACCCGGATCCGGAAACCGCGGGGCTTGTCAGGGAAATCAATAAGGTCATCACGGCGAAGCATTATGTCGACGAATTCAAGTCGTTCGTGGCCCATCCCACCCGATGGACGGGTCAGAAGCTCAAAAGCCATGAAGTAAATGCCGTTTTCAACCATTATAGGGGCGCCCTTCAAAATGAGATGAACAGCTTTGTAACCAGGTTTCCAGGCGTCGACGAGTTTACCCGTGACCCTCTCGGAACGGGAGTCTCACTTGAGGAGTACCGGGAAAAATACGACAAGGCACGCATGGCGTTAAATTCGCCGAACTTCGCAAAAGACCTTCTGTATGCGGGAGTCGCTATGACGGCACAGGGCAAGTCGGACGCAGCCACCAACGCTGAGCTGCAGCAAGCGGATGACCTCCTGGCGAAGCTGCCCGGCGCTGGCGAATTCGTTCGAAAGTTTAACAAAGCTCAGGCTGATTATTCCTTGGCGTTGGCCTTTCTGGATCGCGATGTTGAGGCGCTCGATGAGAAGCTCCGTGTCCGGTCGGCAGAGTTTGTGAAAGAGTTGCGGCGTCGCAGTGAGGCCCTTGCTAAGGCGAAGGAAACTCTGGAAGATGACGCCCGGAAGCTCTTGCCCTTCGTGTACTTTGAGTCGGTTGAATTTGCGCGGTCCGATCTGATCGAGTTGGCGGATGGCTTCGGCGGCTTGAAGGACCAAGTCAATGAATTTGCGGACCTGGTAGAGGCCCGCAAGCAGGAATATGAGTCGGCCCTGGAAGGGATCGCGAAAGAATCGCAAAGGGCCGGTCAGGGGATAGGAGAAGCACTCATCCACTAGCGACTTCTGGGCGGGCGCCCAAGGTCCCCCCGCTGTTCAGTTCCATGACATCCTTTACACATTGTCTCGCTCGATTACGAGGCCGTGCTGAAAAGACCCGGGCGGATTACCGCGTCGCGTGCAACGGTCGAGGAAATCGACAAGTTGCTGGACGCGTTAATCGCGGTATCGTTTTGGCGGGGAAAAATTGTCGCGCAGGTTTGCATATAATTAAGCCCGGTTGGCGCACAATAATGAAGTAGAGGGTTTCAGGCAGGTGCAGCGGGCGAAGAAGCCAGGCGCTAAACGAGGGCGCTAAACCAAGGCGCTAAACCAGGGCGCTAAACCAGGCGCTAAACCAGGGCGCTAAACCAGGGCACTAAACCAGGGCGCTGCCGGCAGAAATGGAATCGCATTTCTGGCTTTGTAAAAGGGCACGACTTTAGTCGGGCCGCAAAAGCGCCTGAAAACCGACGGGCTTCAGCCCCTGCCGCGCTCACCTTTGCCGCATCGATCCGCCGCGGCCCGATAAAGGCGCGGACCCCACCCCCCACCCCCCGAAAACCTGCCCAATTCAGGTGCATAAAAATAGCAAGCAGCTCATAATAAGCAGCTTAAAAGATCTCGCCCGGCGCAAAAC
>JBOGLX010000204.1:0-35169 GCA_050745765.1 Occallatibacter sp.
GGCGCCGGCGCCGCGGGAAGCGCCGCCTGTTTCTCCCACTCCGGCACAGGCGGCATCGGCGCGCCCACCGGCACAATCGTCATCTTCTTCAGCACCACCGGCGTCAGCGGCCGGTCGCTCCCGTCGCGCGGCACCCGGGCAATGGCCTTCACCACGTCCACGCTGGGGTCGTCGCACTGCCCAAAAATCGTGTAGTGCTGGTCGAGCGACGGCTGCGCAAGCTCGGTCACAAAAAACTGGCTCCCGTCCGTGTTTGGCCCGGAGTTGGCCATCGCCAGCCGCCCCGCCACATTGAAGTTCAGGTTCGGGTCGAACTCGTCGTCGAAGCTGTACCCGGGCCCGCCCATCCCCGTGCCCGTCGGATCGCCGCCCTGGATCATGAACTCCGGGATCACCCGGTGAAAAATCGTCCCGTCGTAGAAGCGCTTGTGCCGCTCGATCTGGTGCGTCGCGGGATTGGTCCACTCTTTTGTGCCCTTCGCCAGCCCGATAAAGTTGGCCACCGTCATCGGCGCCTGCTTCTGAAAGAACTGGCAGGTGATCCGCCCCATGGTCGTGTCCATCACCACGTGCGGGCCATTGGGCGCCACCGCCACGGGCACAGTGGGCTGCGGCGCTTGCGGCAGCTTCTGCGCGGTTTGCGCCGCCTGCGTTGGCTTTTGCGTAAACCAGATCGTGAATGCCACCGCGGCCCCGGCCACAATCACCGCGGAAATAAGGTAGGAAAGCTTCAGTTTCATGCTGCTTTCGAGGTTAAATCATGCGGCATCCATGCCGCCAGCCCGGTAGTGGGCCAGCCTGAAGGATACGGCCTTTACATCTGGCGGAAAAACTCCGTTTGGGCAGAGCTTTGTGTCAGGGCACGACTTTAGTCGTGCCGAAGATGCTCATTTTAAAGGCTCGGGCTTTAGCCCCTGCCTCGCTTGCCCTGCGATTCCAACCCGAATTCGGCCCTTTTTCCGCAAGCTTTTCATCCCGCACATAAACGCACCAAAATTAGCGGGGCTCTAGCCCCCGCGGAAAGCCCACTGCCGCCAGCCAGCCGCGCGATGTAAATTATTGCAATGAGTATTTTCCGGCCGTTTCCCTCCCGTCTCGGCGTCCCGGCTCTCGCCTGCGCCCTGTGCTGCGCCCTGTCCAGCTTTGCTCTTGCCGCCGCCTGTGCCTCTGCGCAGTCCGATCGGCCCTCCAGACGGCAAGCGCCGGAGCAACCGGCCGCCGCCGCACCAGCGTCCCCATCGAGCCAGAAGCCGCCCGCCGCCGAAAAATCCGAATTGCCTCCGCTGCCGCCCCCCGCGCACGTCGAGCAGTCCATCGTGCTCAACGGAAAAACCCTGCATTACACCGTCACCATCGGCGCCACCGACGTGCGCGACGACACCGGCAAAGTGGCGGGCAAGGTGGTCACCACCGCCTACACCGTCGACGGCGCCAACAACGTCGAAGACAAGGACCGTCCCGTCACCTTCGCCGTCAACGGCGGTCCCGGCGCTTCGTCGGTCTACTTGAACTTCGGCGCCATCGGTCCCAGGCACCTCAACTTCGGCAACGCGGGCGAAAGCGCCTCCGAGGCCCCCACGCTCACCGACAACCCCGGCACCTGGCTCGACTTCACCGACCTTGTCTTCATCGACCCCATCGGCACCGGTTTCAGCCGCTCCCTGGTTCCCGACGACCAGGCCAAAAAGCTCTTCTACTCCACCGTCCCCGACATCGATTATCTGTCCCGCGTCATCTACGACTGGCTGGTCCAGAACGGCCGCCTCGATTCGCGCAAATACATCGTCGGCGAGAGCTACGGCGGCTTTCGCGTCCCGCGCATGACCTACTATCTGCAATCGCAGCTCGGCGTCGGCATGAGCGGCGAAGTGCTGGTCTCGCCCTACCTCAACCCCACCGACGAGAGCAACGGCGACCTCTCTCCGCTGCCCTGGATGATTACGCTGCCCTCGATTACCGCCGCCCATCTCGAGCGCGAGCACAAGCTCACGCCCGAGGCCATGCAGGCCGTCATCGGCTACACCCTGGGCACTTACGCCACCACGCTGATCGCCGGCCGTTCCGACCCCGCGGCCACCCAGGCCATGATCCAGAAAGTGACCGAGATGACCGGCCTCGACCCCACTTTCGTCAAACAGTCCGGCGGAAGGCTCGAGACCGGCGCTTACCTCCGCGAGGTCTATCGCGAGCAAGGCAAGCTTGGCTCCGTCTACGACTCCAACGTCACCTCCTTCGATCCCTTTCCTTACGCGCCCCAGCAGCGCGCCAACGATCCCATCCTTGCCGGCATCATCGCGCCCGTGACCACGGCCATGGTCAACTTTATTACCCAGACCGTGGGCTGGAAGGTGGACGCACGTTACAACGCGCTCTCCTACGAAGTGGGCGGCCTATGGGTGGGCGGAGACCAGGAGCGCGCCGGCTCCGCTGCCCAACTGCGTGAAGCCGTCGCCGCCGACCCCGATCTGCGCGTCCTCATCGCCCACGGATGGAACGACTTGTCGTGCCCCTTCATGGGCTCGCTCCTCACCGTGGACCAGATGCCGGTGATGGGCGACCCCACCCGCGTAGCCGTACACGAGTACCCCGGCGGCCACATGTTCTACACCCGCCTCGACAGCCGCCTCGCCCTGCGCAAAGACGTGATGGCAATGTACAGCAAGCACTAAGCAATGTACAGCAAGCACTAAGAGGTGTTTGGTCAATCCTGCGCAAGGGGTTTTGTATCAGGGCACGACTTTAGTCGTGCCGAAAATGCAACAGGATAAGGTACGGGCTTCAGCCCCTGCGGGACGCCTTTGTTCGGCAAGCGGCCCACTCATATGCACGGTCCCCCCCGCTGTCGTGGCAAAGATGGAAGCGTGTGCCTATTCATCGCGGTTTATCGCGATGATTGGGCGTCGAAGCCGCATCGCCGGGCGTCCTCCTCCAGAAAAATTTCTTTGCCCCATTTTGCATATAATTTCGCAGCTTTGGCGCACAATAATTTTGTAGACGTTCAGGGACCGAACCAGCCCTCGAAAGCCGGCCGGGAAGCGAAGGCCAACGGTCCGGTGAGTGGCAAACCGGCCGGTCTTCACCAGGGACCCCACCCCCCCCTCCCCGGAAATCGGGGCAATTTGCGGATCGCATTTTTACAAGATCCACATAATAAAGCATTTAAAAAATCACATGCCGCATTTCAGCCGCAAAAGGATAAGCATTTTTAAGCAAAGTTAAGGCTTTTTAAGCCTTCTTTAAGCGAGATTAAGCCAATTTAAACCCAAGTTAAGCCCTCTTAACGGCGCAAGTCCAGGCCCGCAGCGCTCCATCGAAGTCAAGCGCTCCGTCTTCTCAGTCCTCTCAATCCGCGCCTACACAATCCGCAGAAAGCGGCCCGGGTTCAGGCTCGCGCCGGGAAATACAAGATTGAGGTTCTCCGCGCCCAGGGTTTGCGTAACCACTTCGCCAAGCACCTGCCGATAATCGGTGGTCAGCGCCAGGTCGCGCCCTTGGTTGAGCTGGTCGTTGTCCAGTCCCGGCCAGCGTCCGTAGACTTTGCCGCCCTTCACTTCGCCGCCCAGCACGAACATGGCATTGGCGTGCCCGTGATCCGTGCCGCCTGTGCCGTTCTCGCGCGCCGTGCGCCCGAACTCCGACATGGTCACCAGCGTGACGTTGCCGGCCTCGTCGCCCAGGTCGCGCCAGAACGCGCCGATCGAGTCCGAGAAGTCGCGCAGCCGATCGGCAAGCTGTCCGTCCACGCCGCCCTGCGCGTGGTGCGTGTCCCAGCCGTTCACGTCGGTAAACGCCGCCTCGACGCCGAGGTCGGCCTTGAGCAGTTGCGCAATCTGCTTCATCGAGTTGCCGAACTCGGAGTTCGGGTACTCGGCGCCCGCCGCCGGCTGGTACTGCGCCGGATCGGCTGCCCGCAGCATCTTCACCGCGTCGAAAGTCTCGTCGCCGGCAACGTGAAAGATGCGGTCGCCGGAGTCGGCATACATGGCCTGGAACGCATCCGCAACCGGCGACGGCGCAGGTCCGCGCCCGGCGACGGTGAACCCGTTCACGTTGTCCAGAGCGATGGCCGGGATCTTGCCGGCCAGCGTAAGCGGCACCTGCGGCACCAGCGCAACGGCGCGAAAGGCCGTGTGCTGCTCGCGGCAGCAAATGTCTTCTGCCTGCATCGCGCGGTTGAGCCAGCCGTCCTCGGTGGCCTTCACGTCCGGGGTGCCGGACTCCATGTAGTCCTGCGCGTCAAAGTGCGAGCGCGACATGCTGGGCGACCCGCACGCGTGCACGATGGCCAGATGACCCCGATCGTAGAGCGGCTTGAACGACGTAAGCGACGGGTGCAGCCCGAAGAACCCGTCGAGATCCAGCACCTGGGTCTGCGGAATGCCGATCATGGGCCGCATGGCGTAGTAGTTCTTTTCCCGGTAGGGAACCACGACGTTGAGCCCGTCCGCGGCGCCGCGCTGAAAGATGACGACAAGGCGCCGGCCCGGCGTGGCCGCGGACTCAGCCAGCACCGAGCGCACCAGAAAGCTGGGGATGGCCGCGGTGCCCGCGATAGCCAGGACGCCGTTGTGGAGGAAGAAGCGGCGAGTGAGTTGCATGATGGGACTCCTAATGTTCTTCTTGATGTTCTTCTTGCCTTAAGTTCACCGGCGCTGAAAATCCGGCGAGCCGATCAGTAATCCGGCCAGCAGTTGGTCTTCGCGTTCGAGTTGGTTGGGCGCAGGACGGCGATTGAACGGGCGATTTTCGGAAATGGGATGGACGCCTGCTGTTTCCCGTGCAGTTTGCTTCTGAAATTCATCGAGCGCGGCAGAGCGAGTGGATGCGCTTACGCCGCCGGGAAGAAGAATCGGCAGAAGGCGCGATTCTTCGGTTTGCGGACTGGGGATCGGAGCATCGATGCCCGCGTTTGCGCCCGCGTTTTCGCCGGCGCCTGAATCCGTCTCCGCTAGCCAGTCGATGCGAATGCCAGGCAGGTGGTTGGAGGCGAGCGCGAGGGCAAAGTTCATGCGGTCGACGAGATCGCCGCTATTCACCCAGGCCGAGGCTTCCCAGCTATAGCCGTTGGGCGGGACGCAGCCGTAGAGGGGCATGCCCATGGCCCGAAGCTGGTTGATCAGGGGCAGATAGTTCTGGACGTTCGCGTTCGACGCGCGCACAGCGGAGACAACGTATTCGAGGGGCGTCTTGACCTTGGCGTGGTAATCGCTCCTGGCCCAGAACTCGGGCGAGTGGAAGAGCGTTCTAAGCACCGCGGAGATGTCGCCGCCAGTGGCCAGATAGGTCTTCGCCATGCGATCGACGAGGGCCTTCGGCGGGTTATCGCTGACGAAGCGCACGGCCAGCTCGCGCGAGAGGAACTGCGCTGTTGCCGGCCGCGTGGCAAGCATGTGGAGCAACTGCTCGCCTTCCATCTCGCCGCCGTTCTTGATCTTGACGCCCATAACCGTTTTGGCGCCGGGCTCATGGCGGTTGGGGTTGAATACGAAGCCGCCTCCATACTGCGGCCGATTTACGGTCCAGCCGGTGAGCACGCGCGCCGCCTGAATCACGTCGGCCTGCGTGAAGCCGCCGTTCACGCCCACGGTGTGCAGCTCCATCAGCTCGCGGCCGTAGTTCTCGTTGATGCCGGGCGGGTCCTGTTTCTTCTTGTCCGGGCGGCGCCAGGCGGTTTGCCTGAAACGCTCGGCCGCAATCGAATCGGGTCCCACGCTGCTGGCGTTGTCGAGATAGAGCAGCATCGCCGGACTGTGGGCCACGGCCTCAAGCAGGTTTTCGAACTTGCCCAGCGCGTGCGGGCGGACGGTATCCCGCTCGTAGCTGACCAGGTAGTAAGGCATCTGCTCGTCTTTGTGCAGGTAGACGTTGAAGTGGTTGAGCCAGAAGTCGGTCATCGCTTCGAGCAACTGCGCGTTGGAGTAGATGTCGCACGTGAGGCGCTCGCTGAGCAGCTCTTGGCCCACGAGGCGCTCTGGATTTTCGAGGGCGCCGACTGTCTCTTTCTGTTCGGGGCTGAGGCCGGCCATCAGTCTGGCGCGCTGCGGGGGGCGCAGCGATTTCATGAAGCCGTCGAACTCAGGCTCGCGGATCGAGGCGAGACGCTGGACGCGCTGTTCGGGCGGAAGCGAGAGCAGATCGCGGATAGTCGACTCGTCGCTGGGCGCTTCATTGCGTGACGCTTGCGCGCTGTCGCCGGACGCTGTATCCATCGCGGCGGGCTGGGCCGTTGCGTCATTCTGCTGATCGGCAGCCGCGTTCATGCCATTCATTGCGGGATTGGGGGAGGGCTGATTCTTCCCGAGCTTACCTCCGGCCTTGTTCTGCTGCTTGTTCTGCTGGCGGATCTCGATGCGGTAGATCTGGTTCTCGTAGATGGCGTGCTCTATGGGGTCATCGGGGATGGAGATTCGATCGTTGATGGCCTGGCGGATGAGGCCGTTGCCAGGGTAGCGAGCGAGCAGGTCCTGGACGCTCCATTGCATGGCCGGGAACGCGGACAAGCGCGCGTAGAGTGCCGTTTCGTCGATTGAGCCGGGGTTCAGTTGCTGGTCGAACCATTTGTCGAGGCCCATGGCGCGAACGGCTTCGAGGTCGCCGGGACGCGGACCGAAGGTGAAGCGGTCGAGGGCCTGGAGGATGCGCTGGTCGCCGCGCAGTTGCGCAGATTTGTACTGCGGCCGCGGTGCCTTTGCCGGCGTCTGGTCGGCCGGAAGTGGCTGAGCCTCGCTGATCGACGGCTGCGCGCACAGGGCGCAGCATAGGAGCGCGATCAACGACTCTTTCAGAAACTGCATCTCTGGCTCTCCTGCCTGGGGATGGCCGGAAAAGGCCGCGCAACGCGGTGCTGCTGACAGCAAAGACGGGGTTTGGCGGGGAAAGTTGCGGTGAAGGCTATCGAAACCACTTGCGTCGAGGCAGGCCGATGCCCCGCGAGCCGGACTCCTTCAGCGTTTCCACCTCGCCCATGCGCACGACGCTGAAATCGTCGCCCTCACGGGCAACGGCCTCGGCGTCGCTGGCGCCAGCTTTTTTGGCGAGGGCGTCAACGTCGGCGGCGAGGGATTCGAGGTCAGGCTCGCGGGCGGGGGCGGTTTCGGTGGATGGAGATGCGGTTTGGGGCATGTACTGAAGCTATCAAAGCTGGAGTCCGTCGGCGAATGACCGATAAAGGACGCAGACGAGAACATGCAATAAACGATACTTGCGCAGCATATCCAATCGGATATACTCAATAAATGAAACCTGTCGAGTTTCTTGGCGATTCCCTGAAGATCATCGGCACATTTCCCAAGAATGCGAGGCAGGCGGCTGGGTATCAGCTAAGAAGAGTGCAGGATGGAAACCAGCCCGATGATTTCAAGCCAATGCAGGACATCGGCAAGGGCGTGGAAGAGATCCGAATCTGGGCAGGCTCCGGAACGTACCGAGTCATCTATACTGCGCGGCTCGAAGACAAGGTGTATGTGCTCCATGCGTTCCAGAAGAAGACTCGGGAAACGACGGAGCAAGACAAACAGATTGCCAAGCGGCGGTTCAAGCGACTGATGGGAGATCGCTTATGAAGAAGCAAAAGGGAAAGGCCTTCGCGAACGTCTGGGATGCCATTGCCGAGACGCCGGAAGAAGCCGCGAACCTGGAACTGCGCTACGAACTGATGGAACGAATCTCTGCTATCGTCAGACAGAATGGCTGGACGCAGGCCGAAGCTGCCAGGCGCTGCGGCGTTTCGCAACCTCGTATCAGCGATCTACAGCGGGGAAGGATTTCACGGTTTTCGCTGGACGCGCTGGTCAACATTGCGGCTATGCTGGGGCGGAGGGTAAAGATTCAGCTTGAGGCGGCGTGACGCTTTGCTGATTCTTATAACCCATTCTTCTCTAAATTAACCATGGAGCGCACGACGACGACACTGCTCCATCCATCAGTCAGGCCGCGAACAAGCGCACCTGCACCCTTGACTTTGTAGCCTCGGCAAAGCGAAGCAGCGTCTTGGTGCTGGGCAGCGTCTGTCCGCTTTCAAGACGGGCAATCGCGGATTGGCTTGTACCCATCCGCGCGGCGAGTTCGGCTTGCGAGAGCCCGGCGCGAAGCCGCGCCTGGATCAACTCGGCGGAAATTTCAAATTCCGGAGCGAGTCGGTCGTATTCCGCTTTGAACGCAGGGTCCGACATCCATTCTGCTTTGATTTCTTTGAAGGGAATGGTCATTGAATCTCCTCTGCTCGCTTTTTTGCGAGCGCAATCTCTGCGCGCGGTGTCTGCTGTGTCTTCTTGACGAAGGCGCGAACGATAATGACTCTGCGGCCTAATGCCGTGACGTATATGGCGCGGGCAATCCCGTCTCGTCCCGTTAGGCGCATCTCCCACAGTTTTCCTTCAAGATGCTTGACGTGAGGTTCTCTCAGCGCCGCCAAGCCAATTTGGCCGATCAGTTCTTCCAGCCGAGCCAGCTTTGCACGCATATCCAGGGGAAGCGCATTGAGCTCGGCTCGCACTGTATCGTTCAGGATTTCGACGTGCCAGTCCACAATCCAGTATATCTCAAATTTGAGATCATGGCGCTGTGCAGAGCCTGACATGGGTTATCTTTGTAGGATAACCATGGAGTGCATCATGACAACGCTCAAAGTTGGAATCGCAAGCTACGAGGAGATGAAGGCGATGTCGCTTGCCATTGCGCGTGGCCAGCGAAGGCTCGCGCCGCAGGAGCCGCGCGTCTGGTTTCCGTCGACGGAGTCTTTTGCCAAAGTGCTTTCGGCAGGAAATCGTGAATTGCTGCGGACCATTGCGGAAAAATCTCCCAGCTCGCTCGAAGAACTCGCCGAGATGACCGGCCGGAAGAAATCGAACCTTTCGCGCACGCTCAAGACGATGGCTAACTACGGCCTCGTGAAGTTGGAGCGTGGCCCACGGGGACGCATTGCGCCGAAGGTCGTTCATCAACGGATTGAATTGGAATTGCCGTTGGTGCGGAAAGAAGACGTGGCATAAAAACAGCTCAGGGCTTCGCCCGGCCGTAATGCTCGTTGGCTTGAATCAGAAAAACTATCGCCGACGCCGTGAGATGAAGCTGATACGCAGTCAAGTACTCCGGCACGTCGTTTGGTTTTTCTCCGCTACCGTGTCCGCCCTCGCGATTTCGGATTGTTGGGACACCGCTGTCCAGAGTCGTGCGAAGGGCGCTGAAATGCGATTGGAGATAGCCCGGAATCAGCTCCTTGCTAAATGCAAGGTCGAGCAGCTTCGACGCAGTGTCATGTTCCTTGTAAGCCCACTTCCTCCGCTTGCAGATTGTCTTCAGCGTGCTCTCCAAGGATTTGAGGCAATTGGTTAAGGAATCATCATATGTTTCCGGTCCTTCCCTGTATTGCTTGTGGGCGAGCCGAAACTCTTCGAGCGCGCCCTCGTACCCATGCTGATAAAGAAGCCGAAACGCAGGCTCGGTTGCTTCGGTGTGGAGAAACTCCGAATCCATTCGGACAATCCTCCCACTTTGAAGGCGATAGCCGATTGCGTGCTCCTGGAATCGCTGATTGAGCCTAGCTGTTGCATCCGCTTCTTTAAGTTGCGGCCTTACCCAGAGCATAAAGTCATGATCATTTTGTGCCGCCCGGGCTATCTGAAAACTCGCCTCGATGATGTCGAGCGCGGTGTCCGTGTCGGCGGTGGTGAACCACTCAAAGAGGGCGCGGCACGGTCCATCTCCCGGCAGCCCGATCAACCCGTGCTCCTCGCATAAAAGCTGATTCATCCGCCCGTATACCCAGAAGATTTGGTCTACTCGGCGGCTGTCAGAGGAAATGTTGTACGCGAGCGACCCCCTCTGGTCGGAATTTATGAACCCAATCGAGCTTTGCCAGATGTGTAGCACCTGATTTTTGAAGCTCTGCGGAAGGTCATACCGGTATGACGCCGGCGGGTTCTCCGCAGCCCTCTTCCGCTTGGAGTAAAGCTCCATACGCTTACCTTCCAGTGCCCCCCACCGTCATCCGATCCAGCTTCACCGTCGGCATTCCCACGCCCACCGGCACGCTTTGCCCGTCTTTGCCGCAGGTGCCGATGCCTTCGTCGAGCTTCAGGTCGTTGCCGACCATGGAGACGTGTTTGAGCGCTTCCGGCCCGTTGCCGATCAGCGTGGCGTCGCGCACCGGGGCGGTCACTTTGCCGTCCTCGATCAGATAGGCTTCCGAGGCCGAAAAGACGAACTTGCCGCTGACGATGTCCACCTGCCCGCCGCCGAAGTTGACGGCGTAAAGCCCGTGCTTGACCGAGCGCAGAATGTCTTCGGGCGCGTCGTCGCCGGCGAGCATATAAGTGTTGGTCATGCGCGGCATGGGGATGGCCTGGTAGCTCTCGCGGCGGCCCGATCCGGTGTTGGCCGCGCCCATCAGCCGCGCGGAAAGCTTGTCCGATAGATAACCTTTGAGGACGCCGCCCTCGATGAGCACCGTCTCCTGCGTGGGCGAACCCTCGTCGTCCACGTTGAGCGAGCCGCGGCGGCCGGCGATGGTGCCATTGTCCACCACGGTGACCTTGGGGCTCGCCACCGGCTGGCCGATCAGGCCAGTGAATGCCGAAGTCTTTTTGCGGTTGAAATCCGCTTCAAGGCCGTGGCCGACGGCCTCGTGCAGCAGAATGCCCGGCCAGCCGGGGCCGAGCACGACTTCCATTTCACCGGCAGGCGCCGGCACCGCGCCTAGTTGCAGAATCGCTCCGCGCGCCGCTTCGCGCGCCAGGCCCTCCGGCCCTTTCGAGCCTTGGAATTGATCCAGTCCAGCTCGGCCGCCGCCGCCGGCCGCGCCTTTTGTAGTCACCGCACCCTCTTTGGCAATCACGAAGACATTCAGCCGGCAAAGCGGCTGCGTGTCGCTGGCAAAGGCGCCGTCGGAAGCCGCAATCAAAATCCGTCGCAGCTCTTCGGAGTAGCTGGCGCGCACCTGCACCACTCGTGGATCGAAGGCGCGTGCGGCGCGGTCGGCGCGCAGAATCAACTCAAGCCGCGCGGCGAGATCGAGGTCGTAGCCGCCCAGCGGCACAGGATACAGACCCGCCGAAGGCGTTTCCACAAATCCCTGCACGGGCTGCTTCGCCGGCCCCGACGCGATCAGCGCCGCCGTGCGCGCCGCGTGCAGCAGCCGCTCGGGGTTGAGATTGTCTGTGTACGCGTACCCGGTGCGCTCGCCGGAGAGAACGCGCACGCCGCAGCCGGCGCTGGTCCCCTGGCTCGCCGATTTCACGATCTGCTCGTCGACGCCCAGCGCCGTCGCCATCACCGACTCGAAGTAGAGATCGGCGTAATCGCCCCCGGCCGAGAGCGCTTCGCCAAGGCAGCGCTCCAGCAGCCGCTCCGTTATGCCGAACTTATCGAAAAAAAAACGCTTATGGCTGGCTGTGAGGGACGGTTCCGCAATCGTCATCGTATCTTCAGTGTACGCCCGTTCAACTTTTTGCCGCGCCAGCGGTAGTGGGTCGGTTTGGCTGAGGTTTGAAGGCTATGGGCTCTAGCCCGTACATAAAGTGCTGAATAATCCTGCCGCGGCGCCATCTCGTGAAACCCGTCGCGCTCTCTCAAGCCCTCGTGCTAAAGTTCCAACCATGACAGACGAACAGGACCTGCGTTACCCCATCGGCCGTTTTACGGCGCCAGCCGCAAGCATGCCCGGCATTCGCGCTGCTCATATTGAGACACTGCGCCAGCTTCCCGGCCGTCTCCGCGCCGCCGTCGCCGGCCTCGACGAGGGCCAGCTCGACACGCCTTACCGCGAAGGCGGCTGGTCCGTCCGGCAGGTGGTTCATCATCTTGCCGACAGCCACGCCAACTCTTATATCCGCTTCAAGCTCGCGCTCACCGAGGACTGGCCCACCGTCAAGACCTACGACGAAGCCGCCTGGGCGCGCCTCCCCGACAACCGCGAACCCATCGCCGGCTCGCTTGTCATGATCGACGCGCTGCACGGCCGCTGGGTGGCGCTGCTCGAATCGCTCGGCGAAGGGGACTTCCAGAAGGGCTTCAACCATCCGCAGATGGGCCGGCAGAACCTGGCCACGTCGCTCGCGCTCTACGCCTGGCACGGCCGCCACCACACGGCCCACATCGCCGGCCTGCGCCAGCGGCAGGGCTGGTAGGACGCCCGCCGATGCCTGCTCGACGGGGCGAGGCAGCGGGGCCCGAGCCTGTTCCGCCCGAACGCCTGGCGCAAGCCATTGAAGAGTATCTCTCCGAGCACCCCGCGGCCGCGCTGCTTGAAGACGGCCGGGTTGTCTTCGACATGCGCACCGCCCGCTACGCCGTGAGCGAATCGCACGGCCGCTGCCTGCTCCAGCTCTGGAGCGGCGAGCGGAACCTGGTGCGCACCGTGGTTGGCGCCGAACCGCGCGCGCAGAGCCTGCGCCTGGCCACGCGCCGCATGGGCGCCGCGCGGCCGCAGACTCTCGAACTGGTTCCCACGGCCGACCGGCGCACGCCCACCACGCGCGACACCGCGCGGCGCAACTACCAGCGGCTGCTCGAACGCGCGCTGAGCCGCGCCTTTATCGGATCGAAAGTGGATGGAATGCGCTCGGCGATGGACCTCGAGCACAGCTTCGGGCCTGCCTATGTCCGCGGGCGCCTCTTGCGCGGCGCGGCGGCGGAAGCCGTCATCGGCGTTGGCGAGTCTGAGTCGGCGGCGATGGTTGACGGCGTTTTGACGCTGGGCGTGCTCTGGCTCGATCACTGCCGCCAGCATGGCGACGCCCGCCGGCACTTCGGCGGGCTCAAGGTGATTGTGCCCGCGGGGGCCTCAAGGACAACGGCGGAAAGAATGGCCTGGCTCAACCACGCCGCCGCCGACTTCCAAATCTTTACTCTCGATGAGCGCAGCGAAGAGCTCGCGCCCGTCGATTTCCGCGACACCGGCAACCTGGACTCGCGCCTGGTGCACGCCTTCTCGGCCGCCGCGGCTCTCGAGCGCTGCCGGGCCGGGATCGACCGGCTGATGGCGCTTGTGCCCGCGGTCTCGCGCGAGCGCGTGGAAGTGCGGCCGTCGTCCGCGACCGAAGTTGGGCTGCTGCTGCACGGCCTGGAGTTCGCGCGCGTCCGCCACGTCGCCGCGGCGCACTCCTTTGCCCGCGAAGACGAGGTCACCTTTGGAGCCGGAGCCAGCGAAACCCCGTTCACGGAAGAGTCCGAGCCGTTGGCCCGCGAGCTTTTCGAGCGCCTCTTCGCCGCCCGCCATGCCGACGGCGTCCGCACCGACCCGCTCTTCCGCATGGCCCCCGAGCGCTGGCTCGAATCGCGCCTCCGCGCCGGAATTGCCAAGCTGTTTCCCACCCTCCGCGGCGACCTGATGTACTCGCAGGTTCCCGCGCTCTCGACCGGCGACCGCGGCCTGCTCGACCTGCTCACCCTCGACCGCAGCGGCCGCCTGACGGTGCTCGAACTGAAGGCCAACGAGGATCTGCACCTGCCGCTGCAGGCGCTCGACTACTGGATTCGCGTACGCGCGCTGAACGCGGACCGCCGACCGGCATCCGCAGGCGGCCGGCCGCTCTCGGCCTTTGAGCGCCAGGGCTATTTTGAAGGCGCCGAAGTCTCCCCGCTCCCGCCAAAACTGCTGCTGGCCGCGCCAGCGCTGCGCATTCACCCGGCCAACGAGCCAGTGCTGCGCTACCTTGCGCCGGAGGTCGATTGGGAGCTGATCGCGCTGACCGAACACTGGCGAAGCGAGCTGAAGGTTATTTTCCGCAAGCGGAGCAGCGATCCGCGGGTCTAAAAAACGGGTCAGAGTCGGGATTCCGGACAAGAATCGGCATCCGCCTTGCCCTTACTTCCGATGAAATGTAAGGGATCGTCAGAAAAGTAAGGTAAAATGAGAGATGAAAGGAATCTCCATGCCGACGGCAACGGTAACTTCTAAAGGCCAGATCACGATTCCGGCGAAGGTGCGCAAAGCGCTGGGGCTGAAGCCCGGCACGCGGATCGATTTCTATCAGAATGACGAGGGCCGATTTGTCCTCTATCCCAAGACCGGCTCGATTCGAGATCTGGAAGGCTGTCTCGCGATGCCGGACGATGCGGTCACGATCGAGGAGATGCACCAGGCAATTCTGGATCGAGCCGCGGAACTGGATGCGGCGACCAAGAGCGATGCAGTCCAGCGTGTTTCTGATGGAGAAGCCGCTTGATCGGGCTGGATACGAACGTCCTGGTCCGCTTTTTTGCGAAGGACGATCCTCTGCAAAGCCCGAAGGCGAGAGCGCTGCTGGAGTCGCTGACGGTATCCGGTCCCGGATGGATTGGGCAAGGAACGATCCTGGAACTCGTTTGGGTGATGACGAGCACAAGTCGCTTGCGCAGGGATGGAATCGCGCGGATTTTGGGAGAGTTACTTGCGCGAGATACGATTGTGATCGAAAGGCCTGAAGTCGTGGAGAAGGCGCTTCAAGCTTATCGGAGGGGTAAAGCCGATTTCGCCGACTGCCTCATTGCTGCCGCCGCTAAGGCCGCCGGATGCGACCGTACCGTCACGTTTGACCGCATCGCAGCACGCGATGCAGGTATGGAGCTGATTCAATAGCTGCCCATCCCGCCCTGTGGAAACACCTCGTGAACGCCGCGTTACAATGGCTCCAGAGGTTCCAAATGCCCACAGCAACGGTTACCTTCAACGGCCGCGTCACCCTCCCAACCCATGTACGCAAAGAACTTGGACTGAAGACTGGCGACACCGTCGAATTTGTCGAAATCGAAAAGGGGCGTTTTTCCATCCTGCCCAGCCCCGAATCGATTGACGGCGCCAGGGCCTGGGCAAAGCTGGACCGCGATGCGGCGAGGGAAGAGCTGGACGAAGTGGTTCAGTAGGCTCTTCAACGAGGCGTCCGTCTCACGGTCCGCCGTGAAGAATTGCCGCAGCCGCAGGCTCGCGCAGCGGGCTTAAGCGGCGGGCGGGCTATCCGCAGTCTGCGCTTTCAAAGCCGCCGCAGCCACCGCCTTTTCCACTGTGGCCGGATCCCACTCGTCACCGCTCCAGGTCTTCAAAAGCATTCCCTCCGGGCCGATGAGCGCGGTGGTCATGGTGTGGTCGATGTCGTCCTTGGTCGGGTAGTAGACGACGCCAAAGTCGGTGGCCAGCCCTTTCAGATTGGCCGGGGTCAGGCGCACGAACTCCCAGTGGGAGAAGCCGGCCGCGTTCCCCTTCAGGTATCCGAGGCCGTAGCGGCGCAGCACCGGCGGCGTGTCGTAGGCCGGATCGATGCTGATGCTCATCAGATGGCTCCGGACATAGGCCTTGGGATCGCCGTGCAGAAGCCTGTCGATGCGCGCGAAGCGGGCCGTCAGGATCGGGCAATCGTCGGTGCATCGCGAATCGATGAAGGTCAGCAGGACGGCCTGGCCGCGATACCGGCTGAAGTCCACCGGCCTTCCATTCTGATCGACCAGCGGCACATCGGGAACTGCCTCGCCGAGCAAGAGCTGGTGCGGCGGCAGTGCGGAGGGCGCGATTGGGGCGCGCGGCTGGGACTTGATGGCGATATCCTCAAGCCGGAATTGGTTGCCGTTTGCGGGCTCGAGCACCTCGCCCTCAATCTGGTCGCCCGGCTTGAGCGCTTGCAGCACGCGCGCATTCCGAACCGCGTAGACGGCGTTCATCGCGGGCATAAAGTCGCGAATCGCGTCCTGCTCGATGGTGACCTGCCGGGTGACGGCGCTGGCGCCAAGAACCATCCCTTGCATGTGGTAATGGCTGGCGGTTTGGGACTGCTGCGCGACGATTTTTGAGGCCAGGTCCTTGCAGCCGACGGTGCAAAACAGCAGAGCGCCGAGCAACGCTGCGCCGAGTGCGCCGGCGGTGCGGGCATTTATGCGGGCATTTACGCGGGCATTTATGCGGGCATTTACGCGGGCATTGATGCGGGCATTTACGCGAGCATTCATGCGGGGCGCCTCCTGTCTACGGGAGCTTGCATTCGTACCGTTTGCGGGATCGTCTTTCTGTTTCTTCTCGACGGCCGCATCGTTCGTGCAAAAAAACCAACGCCTGCCACGGACACAGCCGCGGCAGACGCTGCCAGACGTTGATTGTTCGCAACTGGGCAGGCGGGCAATCGAGAGGCGCCTTCAGGACAAAGCCGGGCAATCCGTTTTTGCTTCAGCGGCCGAAGTGCGAGGAGTTCTTCTCGGTGTAGCTGGACCACTTTTCCGGCAGGTCGTCGAGCGCGAAGATCGCCGACACCGGGCAGGCCGGCACGCACGCGCCGCAGTCGATGCACTCCACCGGGTCGATGAACAACTGATCGGCCTCGGCGATGCCGTCTTCGTCTTTCTTGGGGTGAATACAATCGACCGGGCAGGCGTCCACACAGGCGGTGTCCTTGGTGCCGATACAGGGTTCTGCAATTACATAAGCCATCTTGTTCGGTCTCCGCGTTCCGAGAGCTCTCGAGGCTGATAGTAGCACAGGACGCCGGGGCCTGACTCGCCCGGCGCGCGCCTGCGTTTTGCTATGCGGGAAGAGTAAAGGCAGGGAATAGAGAACAGGGAACAGGGAGTAGAAAACAAGTGCGCGGATTGCCGTGGGCTGTGCAGCCCGCGCTCGACGTCCGCTCCCGATTCCGTTACTCCCGATTTGTCGTGCGCCGCTCGGCGAACTCCCTCGGCGTGGGGATGGGGGCCAGGCCGCGCCCGGCAAACAGGTCCTCGAACAGTCCAATCAACTCGTTGTGGATGGCGCCGTTCGAGGCCAGAATCTCGTCGCTGGCCAGGCGGAAATGCCCGCTCGCATAGTCCGTCACTTTTCCGCCCGCCTCTTCCACCAGCAAAATGCCGGCCGCCGTATCCCAGGGGTTCAAATTGAACTCCCAGAAGCCGTCGAGGCGCCCGCAGGCCACGTAGGCGAGGTCAAGCGCCGCCGAGCCCGCCCGCCGCACCCCATGCGAGCGCAAAGTGAACTCCTGATAAAAATGAATATTCGGGCTCAAGTGCCGCTTGCGGCTGGGAAAGCCGGTGGCCAGCAGCGCTTCCGCCAGGTTTCCGGTGCGCGAAACATGGATCGGCTTTCCATTCAGGCGCGCGCCGCCGCCCCGCTCGGCGCTGAAAAGCTCGTCGCGCAGCGGGTCGTAGATGACTCCGGCCACCAGCGTCCCGTCATCGTCGGGTTTCTGATCGGCTTGCCCCTGGTCAAGACCCTGGCCAAGACGCTGGTCAACATTCTGGGCAAAACGCTGGGCAGCACGCTGTTCAAGGCCCAGCGAGACGCAGAATTGCGGAAAGCCGTGCGCGAAGTTGGTCGTCCCGTCCAGCGGGTCCACGTACCACCGGAACTCGCCGTCCAACCGCTCGCGCGTTCCCTCTTCGCCGTAGACGCCGTGCTCGGGAAAGGCCTCGCTCAGCCGGGTGCGAATCAGTTTCTCCACAGTACGATCGGCAATGGTAACGATGTCCACATCGCCCTTGTACTCGGTCTCCACGCCCTCGGCGTAAAACTCGCGCAGCCGTGCGCCGGCCTCGCGCGCGACCGCCGCGGCCGTCGGAACCCAGAGTTCGCGCTTGGAAGGCGCCGTCTCCGCCGCCCCGCTCACGAAATCCCCTCGTGATGCACGGGCGTCCGCTCCGCAGTCATCGTGCGCGGTCCGCGCTTGCGCCCCGCTTCCGTGATCGACCGGATCTGGTGCTTATAGATGAACAGGTTGGGCTGGCCGTCGCGCGTCAGCCGCAGCATTCCGTCGTCGAAGTACTCGATCCAGCCGCGCACCGTCTCGCCGTCGCGCAGCTTGATGGTCACAACCACCTGCCGGTCGCTGAGCGAGCGCAGATAGAGCGCCTCCTGGCCGGTTTCACCCGGAGGCGGAATTTTGGAGCGGTGGCGCGAAGATAGCGGTGGACTCATGATGCCATTTTAGATGCACTCCCCCGCCTGTGCGGAACGCTGCCGGCTCCCGCTGGTACCGTGACTTGGTGATTTCGTAATCGCGCTCACGAATCTGGGTGCCCCAGGTCCCCGCTTTTGGGACCTGGGATGGCCGCAATTCCATGGGGCCCGGCTCTTGCCATCCCGGCGCGCAAATTACAATCGAATCGTCATGAACGCCCAATCTTCTCCTCGCCAATCCCCGCGCACCAGCAAGGCTTCAACTCTTTCCGCGTCGCCGGTGACCCTGTCCATCGACATCGGCGGCACCGGCCTCAAAGCCATGCTCCTCGACCCCAGGGGCAAGCCGCTGAGCGAGCGCGAGCGGGTGCTGACGCCCTCGCCGGCCACGCCCAAGGCGGTGCTCGAGGCCCTCGACGGGCTCGTCGCCAGCTTGCCGGGATTCGACCGCGTGTCCGTGGGCTTTCCCGGTGTCGTCAAGCGTGGCGTAACCTGGCTCGCCGCCAACCTCCATCCGGAGTGGATCGATTTCCATTTGCAGAAGGCCATCGAACAACGCTGGAAGAAGCCGGCGCGCGTGGCCAACGACGCCTCTGTGCAGGGTTACGGCGCGGTCAAGGGCCAGGGTGTGGAGATGATCGTGACGCTGGGCACGGGCATGGGTTCGGCGCTCTTCACCGACGGCCGCTTGTGTCCCGGCCTTGAGTTGGGGCACCATCCATGGCGTAAAAAGACCTACGAAGACTACCTGGGCATACGGGGCCTGAGAAAACACGGCAGAAAGCGCTGGAACAAGCTGCTGCAGGAGGCCATTGCGCAGACAAGAGCCACGTTCAACTGGGACCATCTGTATCTCGGCGGCGGAAATACCTGCAAAATCGACTTCGAGCTGCCGAAGAATGTGACGATTGTCTCCAATGAGGATGGGCTGCTGGGCGGGGTGGCGCTGTGGCGGGAGTGACCGCAGTGGTCAGTGGGCAGTGGGCAGTGGGCAGTGGGCAGTGATCGGTTGTCATCCAATTTGCTCGGCCGTCAGCTTTCCATCATCGAGAATTGTTCGCACCTGTTTGCACCAAGGGCAGATTCGTCCAGACTTTTTGTTCAAAAATCCTGAAAACACGAATGTTTTGCCGCAAGATGGACAACAGACAGCCGCATTGTTCCCGTACACGTCCAATACGATCTTAGGGTCGCCTTCCATTTCTGTTGTCTCCTTCCTCGGTGAACTTCGATGGCCGGGCCTCCGTCAGGATTTTGCGGGCGATTTCAATCCCAGCTCTTTCATGGCGATCTGCAAGTCAGCCCACGCTTCCTTCTTTTGCCGCGGATCGCGCAGCAGATACGCCGGATGATAGGTGACGATCAGGCTCGCCCCGCGCAGCGCGTGAACCCGCCCGCGCAACCCGGCGAGCGGCTGGCGCTGGCCCAGAAGATAGGTCGCCGCCGTCGCGCCCAACGCCACCAGCACCTGCGGCCGCACCACGTCGATCTGCCGCCAGAGGAACTGCATACAGGTGTTGGCTTCGACCGGCTCGGGCGTGCGGTTGCCCGGCGGCCGGCACTTGACCACGTTGGCGATATAAACTTCCTCGCGCTTGAGGCCCATGGCCGAAATCATGTTGTTCAATAGCTGCCCCGCGCGGCCCACAAACGGCAGTCCTTGCGCGTCTTCGTCCGCGCCCGGACCCTCGCCCACAAACATCAGCCGCGCATTCGCATCGCCGTCGGCAAAGACGATGGTGTGACGGCCCGTGTGCAGCGCGCAGCGTGTGCAGTCGCCAATATCTTCCTGGATGAGGCGCAGTGCAGCAGGACGATCGGCGGGATAATCGGCGACGCGATCGGCGGTTGCAACGGACTGAGCAGACTGCCGAGACGCGGCGAAGCGTTTGTGTGCGGGAATGGCGGATTCCTCTCCGAAAAAATCGGACTGCGCGGGCTCATCGCCTCTGGCGGTCTCTGCGGCAGGCGCGTCCTCTTGAGCGGTTTCCAAAACAGGCGCGGCTTTGCCCGAGTCTATTGCTGCGGCGGCAATCGGCGCGGGATCGACCGGCCTGCGGTAGAACTCGGTGAGGCCAAGGTCGCGGTAGAAGCGCATGCGCGCGGCAAGCGCTTCGCGGGTTGCGGGATCGAGCTGAGGCGCCAATCGCTTACTCCACGACGAGGCGCCGGCGCTCGGGCGATGTAGCTGCCTCGCTCAAAACGCGGTCCTGAAGGGATTTTCCGTCTTCGCTCTCGCCGAGTTCGACGACCACGGGACGCGGACGGCGCAGGGCCAGAATCTCGTCGAGAATGCGGTCGGCGAGCTGGCGCTTGGGCATTTCGTGCAGTTCGATGGCCGTGGTGAGCGTGAGAAACGTGGCCGCGTTGGTGTCGGCGTCGATGCCCACGTCTTCGCCGGCCACGTCGTTGACGACGATGGCGTCCGCGCCCTTTTTGAGCAGCTTGGCGCGGCCGTTCTCCATGCGGTTTTCGGTCTCCGCTGCAAATCCGACGATAAGCTGGCCGGGGCGGCGGCGGCGCACAACTTCGGCAAGTATATCCTCGGTGGGCGCGAGCTCGAGCGTGAGCGGGCCGGTGCGCTTGAGCTTCTGCGGGGAGACGGCGACGGGGCGGTAGTCGGCGACGGCCGCCGCCTTGATCACCATCGTGGCTTCGCCCATGCGGTCGAGCACAGCCTGCCGCATCTGGTCCGCGGTCACGATTTTGACGAGCTCGCAGCGGGCCGGCGGGTGCAGCGCCGTGGGGCCGCTGACGAGGATCACTTTTGCGCCGCGGCTCTGCGCGGCTTCGGCGAGTGCGTAGCCCATCTTGCCGCTGGAGCGGTTGCCGAGAAAGCGGACGGGATCGAGGGCCTCGCGCGTGCCGCCGGCGGTGACAAGCACGATCTCGCCGGCAAGATCGTGACGGCGGCCGATGGCGGCGAACACGGCTTCCGCGATCGAATCGGGCTCGGCCATGCGGCCCGCGCCCACCATGCCGCAGGCCAGCTCGCCCGTGCCCGGCTCGACGACGCGCACACCGCGCCGGCGCAGGATTTCAAGATTGGCCTGGGTGGCCGGGTGGTCCCACATGTTCACGTTCATCGCCGGCGCCACGAGGACCGGCGACGTGGTGGCCAGGTACATGGTGGTGAGAAAATCGTCGGCGACGCCGTGGGCGAATTTGGCCAGGATGTTGGCCGTGGCGGGCGCAACGACGAGCGCATCGGCCCACTGCGCCTCGGCGATGTGATCGATGCCGTTCTGTTCGGCGGGGACTTCGCCGGAAGGGTTCGGCTCATCCCAGAGACTGGTTAGGACTTTGTAACCGGTGAGGGCAGAGAACGTGAGGGGCTGAACGAATTTGCACGCGGCCTCGGTCATCACCACGCGGACTTCGAGCGCCTGACGCTGCAAGGCGCGCACCAGTTCCGCCGCTTTGTACGCGGCAATTCCGCCGGAGACGCCTACGGTCACACGCATGGAACGATTGTAGAACAGTGGTCAGTGGTCAGTGGTCAGCGGTCAGTGATCAGTGATTGTCTCGCGGCGCACGTTTGCACGCACTACGATTCTGCCTCCGCTGGGAGGTGCGAAAGCCAGGCTGCGACTAGCTCAGCAGAATCGGAATCGCGGGGCCTTCGACGAGAGGCTTGTGTACCTCGGTGTCGGTTTTGACGTAGGCGATTTTTCCGGCGTCGATCTCCTCCTGCGCAATGCGGCAGGCCTTGGTGGAATGCGTAGGAACGAGAGCGTGGGAGCCGTTCTGCAACTGGCGGGCGCGGCGCGCCGCGACCAGGACCTTGCGGTAGTTGGAATCGAAGCTGGTCTCAATCGTCATCGGAATCCTCATCGAATTTAAGTTCCTGCTGGTCGGATTTGCCAAAGATGGCAAAGGCATCCAGCACGGGTTTGAGCCGCTCCTGCGAGTTTGGTTGCAGGCAGGAAGCAGCGACCTCCAGCACCCTCCGGGAATTGTAGGCGATGGTTTCGCCATTGCGGTAGTAGCGCTCGGCAAGCACGATCGCTTCCAATTGCGCCACCGCGCGGTCGAGGGTGTCGTTAACCAGAATATAACCGTACTCGCGATAATTCTCAATCTCCCGGCTGGCCTCGGCAAGGCGGCGATAGACTTCCTGTTCGTCGACCACGCCCTCGGCGCGGCTGCGGTTGCGCAGGCGATGGCGGAGCACGCGCGGATTAGGCGGAAGGACAAAGATGCCGACGGCCTCGGGCATTTTGGCGCGAATCTGCGTGGCGCCCTGCACGTCGATGTCGAGGATCAGATCGTGGCCGGCGGCGCGCGCCTCTTCGAGCGACGCACGGGCGGTGCCGTAGAGGCGGCCGAAGACTTCGGCGTGCTCGAGGAAGGCGCCCCCGGCAATCATGCGCTCGAACTCCTCGCGGGTGGTGAAGTAATATTCGCGGCCGTGTTCCTCGGAGCCGCGCGGCGGGCGAGTGGTCCAGGAGATGGCGAAATCTACGCCCGCAACCTGGCGCCGCAACTCGGCCACCAAAGTGCTTTTGCCGGAGCCGGAAGGCGCGGAGATGATGAAAAGAATTCCTGCCAAGGTTTTGTTCGTCCTTGTTGTCGAATCTGTGTTGCACGGGCCAAAGTAGGGTGCAGAAAAATCGGAAATCGACAAGTCAACAGCGGTTCCGGTCTCGAAGCTTCCCGCAGGGGCTAAAGCCCGCGTTCATTTGCTTCCTATTCGGCACGACTAAAGTCGTGCCCTTTCAAAGCAATCTGCCCCCTGCTCCACATTCCCCATTCCCTATTCCCTGTTCCCTGTTCCCTATTCCCTATTCCCTATTCTCTAGTCCCTAGTCCCTAGTCCCTAGTCCCTAGTCCCTCAAGTTTCACTCCAGGTTCTGAATCTGTTCGCGGGCCTTTTCGATTTCGGCTTTCATGGCCAGGCCCAGTTCTGTGATGCGCGTGCCTTTGCCGCCGAGACCGCCGGTTTTGGAGAGCATGGTGTTGGCCTCGCGGTTCATCTCCTGCAGAAGGAAGTCGAGTTTCTTGCCCGCTTCGCCGCCCGCTGCCAGCAACTCGCGAAAGTGGCCGATGTGCGTGGTCATGCGCTCGACCTCTTCCGAGATGTCGCTGCGATCGACGAGGACGGCGACTTCTTCAAGCAGTCGCTGACGGTTGAACTCGGCGCCGGCGGCGGCCAGCAGCCGCTGCGTAAGCCGTTCCTGGTAGCGCTGCTCGATCTCCGGGCGCACTGCGGCGATGCCCTGGTTGGCCTCGGCCAGCCGGTCGAGGGCGCCGTGGAGAATGGCAGCCAGTGCTTCGCCTTCGCGGGCGCGCATGATCTTCAGTTGCTCGAGAAGCGGGCCAATCTGTCCGAGCACGCTTTCCGCAACAGCGGCGAGGTCGTCATCGCCGCGGGTTTCGCTTTGCAGAGCGCCCGGAAGGCGAAGGACGGCGTTCAGATCGGGCTCGCCCAGCAGCGCAAACTCCTCGCGCGCGGCGGCGAATGCGCCAAGATACGCGGCCACCAGCTCACGATTGTAGCCGGCTGTCTGCTGCGCGGAGCGGTCGATGGAAAGAGCCAGCTCGACATGGCCGCGAACAAGATTCTCCTTGAGCAACTTGCGCAATTCCATTTCCAGCGCGTCCAGACCGGAAGGAAGGCGCAACTGCACGTCGAGAAAACGGTGGTTGACGCTTTTGATGGTGAGTGTGTAGCCGAGCGCGTCGCGATCCGATTGCGCGATGCGCGCCTGGATCCTCGCGAAGCCGGTCATGGAATAAAGAGGCATGTCGTACTACTCCTTGGCTCCGGCAGCGTAGGCAGGCTCGGGCGATGAAGCGATGGGCTCGATGGGGTCGGGCAGCGGCGGCTCCGGCATGTCCATGAACTGGAGCCGATAGAGGCGCTGATAGGTCGGCGAAGCAGTGAGCAACTCTTCATGCGCGCCAATGGCGGTGACGTGCCCGCCTTCGAGAACGGCGATGCGGTTGGCGCGGCGGATGGTGGAGAGGCGATGCGCGATGACAATAACGGTGCGGCCCTGCATGAGGTTGGCGAGTGCTGCCTGCACCAGCGACTCGCTCTCGGAGTCGAGGGCCGAGGTGGCCTCGTCGAGGATGAGGATGGGCGAGTTCTTAAGAATGGCGCGGGCAATGGCCATGCGCTGGCGTTCGCCGCCGGAAAGGCGGAAGCCCTTTTCGCCGATCACGGTGTCGTAGCCCTGCGGCATCTGCACGATGAAGTCGTGGGCCAGGGCGTTGCGCGCCGCGCTTTCCACCAGCGCGGTTTTGGCGTCGGGCTGGCCGTAGGCGATGTTGTTGCGCACCGTGTCGTTAAAGAGAATGGTCTCCTGCGTAACCTGCGCGATCTGGGGGCGCAGGGAGGCCAGCGTGAGATCGCGAAGATCGTGGCCGTCAATGAGAATGCGGCCGGAGGTCACATCGAAAAAGCGGGGCATGAGATTGACCAGCGTCGACTTGCCCGCGCCGCTCGGACCCACGAGCGCCAGAACATCGCCGCGGCGCAGCTCCAGGTCCACGTTGTGCAGGATCTGGTGTTCGCCTTCGCCGGTGCTGTAACAGAACCCCACGTCCTCGAAGCGGATGGAGGCGGAGAAATGATGGAGCGCAACCGCGCGCGAGCGCTCCTTCACGTCGTCCTCCGCGTCGAAGAAATTGAAAATGGAGGAAGAGGCGCCCATCGCCTGCTGGAAGCTGTTATAGAAGAAAGCGAATCTGCGCACGGGATCGTACAGTTTGAAGAGTAGGACGATGAAGACCGCAAAAATGCCCATCGTCATCCGGCCATGCTGAATCTCGTTGCGCCCGATCAACAGCATCGCGGCAATGGCGATGGCCCCAATCGTATCCATCAGCGGCGAGCTGATCGACTGCACGCGCACGCTGCGCAGGTTGGCGCGCAACAGCCGGTGCGCCGCGTCCTTGAAACGCAAAACCTCCCAAAGCTCGGTGCTGAAGGCCCTCACGATCCGGTTGCCGGTGACCGTTTCGTGAAGAATGTTCTGCATCTCCGCGAGCTTGTCCTGGCCGCTGCGGGTGCGCACCCGGACTTCCCTGCCGATTTTGCGAGCGGAGGCGGCCACGATGGGGACGAAGAGGAGCAGCGCCCAACTGAGCTCGCCGCCTAACTTGATCACCAGCGCCACCCCCACAAGAAACGTAAATAACTGTTGCAGAAACTGGCTGATGACGGAGCTGAACGCGGTCTGCACGCGGTCCACGTCGTTGATGAGCGTGGAGAGGATGGTTCCGGTGGGATGCTTGTGGAAGAAGCTGGCGGAGCGGCGCAGCGTAACTTCGTAGAGATGATTGCGCAGGTCGGTGATGCCGCGGAAGCCGGCGTAGTTGACCAGGTACGAGCCGGCATAGTTACAAAGGCCCTTGACCAGCGTGGCGGCGATCAGGACAAAGGCCACCACCGTCCAGGCGTTGTGCATGTGCAGGAAATGAGGAATGATGGCGCGCAGGTCGAAGTGCCACCATTTTTTGGGGTCTCCCAGCAGGATGGGGCCCTCGGGAGCGTTGGGCTTCAGCACCTTGTCGAAGATGGGCTGGAGCAGCAGGACCCTGAAGTTCTCCAGCACGCCGACCGCGGCCAGCAGCACCACGCTGATGAGCCACGGCACGGTGTACGGAAGCCCATAGCGAAGAAGGCGAAGGACGTTTTTCATGCCGGCCGGCCCGCCTTGCCAGAAAGATCGCCCTCGGGGTTCCCCGGAAGTTCGGCGCGCAACTCCATCCCAGTATTGTATCCGGGGCTACCCGCCCGCACCTTTGGCAATGAGACCTGTAGTGGAGAAGCCCTCGACAGTGGGAACGATCTTGACCTGCCCGCCCCACGACTCGACTTCGCGGGCGCCGACGACGGTACTGGGATCGTAGTCGCCTCCCTTGACGATGACATCGGGACGTGCGGCGTTGATCAGCTCGATCGGGGTCGGTTCGCCAAACACGACAACGGCGTCGACGGCGGCCAGCGCGGCCAGTACCCGCGCGCGCTCATTTTCGCCGACGATAGGCCGGCTGGGGCCTTTGAGACCGCGCACTGAAGCGTCGCTGTTGATGGCGACGATGAGTTTGTCGCCGAAGCGGCGCGCCTGCTCCAGCACCGCGATGTGGCCGATGTGCAGCAGGTCGAAGCAACCGTTGGTGAACACCACGCGCTCGCCGTTCGCCTTCCAGAGCGCCACACGGCTGGCAAGCTCGGTGCGGCTGACCAACTTATCCGCGGCATGGAGAGCGATCTCCGGGGCCAGGGCGGCGAGAAGCTCGTGCTTTTCGACGGGCACGGTGCCCACTTTGCCGACCACGACGCCGGCGGCCAGGTTTGCCAACTGTACTGCGGTCTCCGGCTTGAGGCGAGATGCGAGGCACAGCGCGAGGACGGCGATCGCGGTGTCGCCCGCTCCGGAGACATCGAAGACCTGACGGGCCATGGCGGGCGCAACGAAGCGGCTTCCAGAACGGATCAAAGCAATGCCGTTTTCGCTCAAAGTCACGGTGAGGAACTCGAGGCCGAATGCCTGCACCAGATCCTGGGCGGCGCTGAGCAAGGCATTCAGATCGTGAGCATCCCGGTGCAGGACCAGCGAAAGCTCACCGAGATTTGGGCAGATGGTCGTGGCGCCGCGATAGCGCGTAAAATCCGGGTTTTTGGGGTCCACGAGGACGGGGATCGCGAGCGCCCGCGCGGATTCGATCACCTGCCGGCAGACAAGGGGGGTGAGCGCGCCCTTGGCGTAGTCGGAAAGCACGACGGCGTGGCAAAGAGGCAATTGAGCGAGCACGGCTTCGATGAGGCGCTGGTAATCGCCCTCGGAGCGCTCGCCCGGCCGTTCGCTATCCAGGCGAACAATCTGCTGGCGGCCGCCCAGGATGCGCAGCTTGGTGATGGTCGGAAATCCCTGGCAGGAAATCAGAATGGGATTAATGCCATTGGACCGAAGGCTGGCGGCGAGCAAGGATTCGTTTTCATCGGCGCCGGTGAATCCGGCCAGCACGGTCTGCGCACCCAGACGGGCCATATTCATCGCCACGTTGGCCGCGCCGCCTGGCTGCTCGGTTTGGTGGGTGGCGCGCACCACGGGCACCGGGGCCTCGGGCGAAATGCGCGCCACCTCGCCCCAGATGTACTTGTCGAGCATGATGTCGCCAACCACCAGCAAACGCATGGCGGGCCAATCCTTTTCGATCTGGCCGATGGTCTCGCGAAGCTGTTCAATCACCGAACTTCAACCCTTTCGCTTTCGCTGGCAATCGGCGCGGTTCGATCTCGCTCGGCATACGGACATCCCTTTCGCTGCTTTCCATTCCCGGATATGAACGTTGCTATTGCTATCATAACGGGATGGATCGCTCGCCGGCCGGCTCCATTCCACGTCCGCTGAAAGCGGTTTTTTTGGACCGCGACGGCGTGTTGAACGAAAAAATGCCTGAAGGCCACTATGTGACGTCGTGGAGCGGATTTCATCTGCTGCCCGGCGTGCCGGAGGCTATAGCCCGCCTCAACCGGGCAGGGCTGCGCGTGGTGGTGGTGAGCAATCAGCGGGGCATCGCGCTGGGCCTCTACACGGCCGCGGATGTCGAGGCGATTCACGGCCATCTCCAACGCCAGCTCGAGGGCAGGGGCGCACACGTGGACGCTTTCTACTTTTGCCCCCACGACAAAGCTCAATGCAACTGCCGTAAACCGCTGCCGGGCCTGTTCGAACAGGCCCGGGCCGACTTCCCCGAGATCGAAGCCGAATCGAGCGCGATGATCGGCGACTCGCACTCGGACATCGAGTTCGGCAACCGGCTGGGGATGTTCACAATATGGATCGAAGGGAGCGCGGAGAACCGGAAGCGCGAGTGGGAAGAAGCTCGCCGGCTGGCCAACATGCGCAGCGGGTCTCTGCTTGAGGCGGTGAATGCGCTGACGGAGAATCAGGACTACCAGCCTGTGGCGAAAGTCGAAGCTCCGCAAAAACCTTCCCTCAGCGGCTAAAGCCGCGCTGATTTTGGGCCACTTACGGCACGACTAAAGTCGTGCCCTTTCAAAAGCGGACTTTCACCACGGGTTGCTAAGCACTGGGGACTGGCGCAATCGGGGCCTTGGTTTTATGGCGGTCTTTATCGGGCGGGCTTTATCGATTGAGCCTTTGCGTCCGAAGGCTGGTGCACGGAGCGCGAATCCCGTTCGCCTGCCGTCGAAATGGGATGCGCCGGCGGAAACCGAAGCGATGCGTGGAAGGTTTGTGCATAGGATATGATGGGTCCGAGAAATGCGATCGGGAGGCGATATTGTCGCTAGGCGTCAAGTTCGGAGGCATTAAGGCACTGCTTCATTTTGATAACTGGCCCATGCTTTTGATCGGCCGGATGTTCGACCGCGAAACCGGGTTTGTGGTCTTCCGCAAGAACGGCTTCGATATCCTCATCGACTATCGCGGCGGCGATGAGTGCGGGACGCGAACATGTATTGCCACCGACATGTACAGCAGGTATCTGCCTTTGTTCGCGCTGCCAGAGCGCATCCGCGCCCTGGACCTTGGCGCCAACGGGGGAGGATTCCCGCTGATGCTTCGCATTCACGGCATCCAGGTGAACCGCGTGGTGTCGGTGGAAATGAATCCGCTGACCTTTGTGCGGCTCCATGTGAATCTGGCCACGAATCTGGGAACCTCCGCCGTTGCGATCAATGCCGCGGTCTGCGGTTCGGACCGAGGCTCGGAGATCCTCATGAAGCCGAGCCGGGGAAGCACATCGAACAGTATCTTCGCCGATCAAGCGGATGCAACCGAAGCCCATATAGGGGTTCCGACCACGACGATAAAGGACCTTTACACCAAGTTCTTCGACAACGAGCTCGTGGACATATGCAAGATCGACATCGAAGGAGCGGAATACGAAGCCTGCGACGAAAGCGCGGATGAGGCGCTGAAGAAGATCCGATATTTATTGATTGAATTTCACGATCGCTCCAAGACGCCGGCGTTCATCGAGCACATTACGGCACTTGGATTTCGAGAGATGGCGCCGGAAATGGAGAGGAAGACGGGGGAAAACACGGAAGTCAGAGCGTACCGCGGCCCGGAAGCCTGACGCCTGCGGAAATACGCCGGCACGCACCGCTTTGCGCCGGCGTTTGGCTTGAGTGGTGAAGCGCGGGCGAAGGAAACGTCAATCCCCGAGAGCGCGCATGGTCTGGAATGTTTCGGCGATGCCCTCTTCAAGCGGCGTCAACTTCAAATCGCAGCCCAGCTCGCGGAGTCCGCTTAAATCGGCTTCGGTAAAGTGCTGGTATCTCCCTTCGAGATCGGCGGGAAACGGGATGTACTCGATGGGAACCTCGCCGTACACAGCCATGATCGCCCGAGCCACGTCGTTAAAGCTGCGGCTAACGCCAAAACCGGCGTTCGCTACGCCGAGGTAGGACTTGCGCTGCTTCCCGGGCGCAGGCGCGTAGGGACCGATCTGTGCAAAGAACATGTTCAGGCGCGCCAGGTCGCGGACATAAACAAAGTCCCGGCGCTGCTCGCCGTCGGCGTAGCCGCCAGAACCGGAGAATAGCCGCACTTTGCCTGTGGTCTTCATTTGCCTGGCGAAGTGGTGGATCACCGAGGCCATGCGCTCTTTGTGCTGCTCGCGCGGGCCATACACGTTAAAGTAACGCAAGCCGACCGCAGTGATCGGAACCATGCCCAGCGCCGCCCGGTGGCGAAGGTAGCGATCGAAGACCAGCTTGGAAAAGCCGTAGATGTTGAGGGGGCGTTCGTTTTCGAGGGTAGGCGTGAAATGACCGGGTCCCGAGAGCCCGTAGACGGCGGCAGTGGAGGCAAAGACCAGCGGAACCTGCTGGCGGACGGCGAAGGCCAACACTTCCTTCGTGTATTCGAAGTTGTTGTCCATCATGTAAAGTCCGTCGTCTTCCAGAGTGTTGGAGCACGCGCCCTGGTGAAGAATGGCTTCGATCTTGCCGGCATCCAACGCGTTTTCGGCGATGGCGCGCCGGAAATCGCGTTTGTCCAGATAATCCACGTAGCGCGCGCAGTGCAGGTTGACGAATTTGGCTGGGTTGGCGAGGTTATCGACCACGAGAATGTCTGAAATGCCGTTCGCATTCAGTTCGTGAACGAGATTGCTGCCGATGAAACCCGCGCCGCCGGTAACGATGATCATGCCCAGGACTTCTCCTTATGCGCCGACGCCCATGAAATAAATTTGAAAAGTGATTATTCAGCCTGCCGGCTTAGCACCCTGCCGACAGCCTCAACCATTTCCTGCACGGCGATCGAAGTGAGGCAACGTCGCGCTTCTGCCGCACAGGTCTCGAGGTTGCATCCCTGACAACTGGTTCGATGATAAATGACCTGATGGTTACTGCCGGCCGGAAACCAAATGCCGCGGCGCCCGCGCGCCGAGAAAGCGATGACGCAGGGCACTCCGGCGCACGCCGCAAGGTGCATGGGACCGGAATCGGGTCCAAGGAAGACGGCCGCATGTTCCAGAATCGCAGCCGTTTCTCGCGGCGTGATTTGCCCGCAGAGGTTCAACCTGGGCCCGGTCCACTTATCCGCGGCGAACTCGCTCAGATCGGAATCTTCCCTGGCTCCAATTAACACGAGCGCATGTCGAGGATGCTCGATGTTCAGCCGTTCGAGCAGTTCTTTCCATCTCTCGCTGCCCCAGTCCTTCGCCTGCATCTTTGTCCCTGGTCCGCAGGCAATAATTGGCCGGAACCCGAAAGGCGCAAGAAGCTCGCACGCTTTGTTCTTCTCCGCATCCGTCAGCTTCAGGTCCCAATTGGAAAGATCGGAAACGTCGGTGGCCCCGGAAGGGTCGAGGCAGCGGAGCAGCCTTGCCGCCTCGCTTTCCCAAAGATCCGTTGCCTGGTCGAATCGATTGCTGCCCGTATCGCCGGCCGGAAGTCCAGCGATGCGCCGAACGCCGCTGAACCGGAAGAACATCTCATCGCGCCTGACTGCCTTGCCGGTACGAACAGGCATCAGGTACGCGAGCAAATCGGGATTGAAGCTGCGAATCTGCCAGGCAAGGCGCAGCAGTTCGACGGGGTTCCGCGTGCCGATGGTGTAACGCATGTACCCGTGCACCAGGCCCGAATCGCCCAGTACCGCGGCTGACGCGGGAGCCTTGGCATGGACCGGATAGTTGGTGAGCAGACGGCGCTCGGCGTTTGGAAAGGCGCGAGCGAGCAGGTGAAAACTGGGCAGCGCAACGACAGTGTCGCCCAGGCTCCCGATGCGGTAGATCAGAACCTTCCGTATCGAAGGGTCCGGCTGCAAGGGTTCTTCTCCAACTAGAAGTTCTTGAGGTCTACGATGGCCTTGAGGATGGTTTCGCGCTGCGGAAGAATTGCGTCTTCGAGCACCGGCTGGTAGGCAACAAAGATGTCCATGGCGCCAATGCGCTTGACCGGTGCGTCGAGGTCCTCAAAGAGCTCGTCCGCGATGCGTGCCGCCAATTCTGCCCCGTAACCCCAGCTTAGCATGTCTTCGTGTGCGACGATGACGCGGCTGGTCTTGCGCACCGAAGTGGCGATTGCCTCCCAGTCATAGGGATTGAGCGTGCGCAGATCGAGGATTTCAACGTCGATCCCGTGGCGGCGATGAGCCTCCTCGGCGGCCTGCAATGCGCGCGGCACGATGGCGCCGTAGGTGACGAGGGTCAACTGCGTTCCCGGACGGACGATTTTGGCCTTGCCGAAGGGAATCGAAAACTCCGGTCCTGGATAGGGCGCACGGCCGTAAGACTCGCGATAAAGCCGCTTGTGCTCGAGAAAAAGGACCGGATCGTCGCAGCGGATGGCGGTGCGCAGCAGGCCGTTGGCGTCGAGGGCGTTCGAGGGGAAGACGACGCGCAGGCCGGGAATGTGCGTGAACATGCTTTCGCCGGACTGCGAATGATAGATGGCCCCGCCGCTGATATAGCCGCCGATGGGAACGCGGATGACGGCGGGAGCGGCCCAGCCGCCGTTGGAGCGCCAGCGCATCAGGGCCAGCTCGTTGCGAATCTGGTGAACCGCGGGCCAGATGTAGTCGAAGAACTGGATTTCAACCACCGGCTTCATGCCGCGGACGGCGTAGCCAACGGCGCGTCCCACGATATTGGCCTCGGCAAGCGGCGAGTTGAAGACGCGTTCGGAGCCGAACTCGGTCTGCAGGCCGGCGGTGAGCTTGAAGACGCCTCCCTTCCCTTTGACTTCAGAGAGAGCTTCTTCGCGGCTGGCGTCGGCCACGTCTTCGCCGTAGATCACGATGCGCGGGTCGCGGCGCATCTCGTCGTGAAGGCAGGCGTTGATGAGATCGACCATGGTGCGGGGACCGTGGCCTTTGCCTTTACCGCCGCCGGCTGCGCCGTGTTCAGGCTCGGTGGCGAAGGCGGAACTGGTGGGGTCGAGATCCTCGGAGTAGACGTGCGCGGGAATGCTCGCGACCGTGGGTAATGGCGCTTCGAGCGCGCGCGCGGCGGCTTCAGCGGCTATGCGGTCGAGCGACTGCTCCAGTTCGTCGACCTGTTCGGTGGTCATGATCCCCTCGCGCACCAGACGCATCTGCATTTTGGACACGGGATCGCGAGGGGCGTCGGCGGCGCGCTCGGCCGCTGAGCGATAGAGTTTTTCGTCGTCTGAGAGCGAGTGCGAATAGGGCCGGATGCAGTGGCCGTGAACGAATGCCGGACCCCGGCCGGCGCGGCAGTGCTCCGCGGCCGCCTGGAAGGCACGCAGACTGGCGACTGGATCGGTGCCGTCGATTTCGGCAAAATGGAAGTTGGGAAAATTGGCCACCAGCCGCGAGATGTTGCCGCCGGGCGTATTCACCTCGACCGGGACGCTGATGGCGTAGCCGTTGTCCTCGATGCAGAAAATGACCGGCAGCTTGAGGTTGGAGGCCGCATTCAGCGCTTCCCAGAACTCGCCCTGAGAAGTGGCCCCTTCGCCTACGCACGCAAGCACAACTTCGTCGCCGTGGAAGGCGACATCGCGAAAGGCACGGTAGTCGCCATCGGCTCTTGCCGCAGCTTCAGGATGGCGGTTGAGGTAACGGCCGGCCTCGGCGCAGCCCACGGCGTGGAGAAGCTGCGTGCCGGTCGAAGACGAGGTGCTGACGATGTGCAGCGAGGGGCTGCTCCAGTGAGTGGGCATCTGGCGCCCGCCGCTGGCGGGGTCAGTGGCCGCGCCCACGGCCTGCAGCATCATCTCCTCGGGCGTAACGCCCAGCGCCAGGCACAGAGCACGGTCGCGATAGTAGGGAAAGAACCAGTCGTAGCCGGGCTTGAGCGCCAGAGCCGCGCCCACCTGCAGCGCTTCATGGCCGGCGGCGGAGACCTGGAAATAAATCTTCTGCTGCCGCTTGAGCAGGATTTCCCGGTCGTCTACGCAGCGCGAGAGAGCCATCAGCCGGTAGATTTCAACCAACTTCCGAGGACCCAGGTGATCGTAGTCCGCGGCCGTTTCAGACGCTCGTGAACTGGAAACCGCAAGCTCCATTCCCTTCATTCTCCCTCGAGCTTTTGAAAGTCCGGCGGAAAACACCGACCTGATTGTAACGCCCCGGAGCGATACATTGCAGCCGCATAGGACGGAGCCGAATGCGGACCGCGCGGGACGCGGGTTATGGAATGCCCATGGGAAGAATAGCGGGCGGCAGAAAATTGTCTTCAAAGAGCGAAGTCTGCACCGGATTCGCCATCTTTTCCCTCACGCTACGGGCAAGCTTCTCGATTTTAGCCAACTGGCGAAGCTGCTCGGGAGTGAACGAGTCGGATTTGTCGCGGTTCACTTCGGCGTTTAGCGCGGCGGTGAGTTTGAGCAGCTTGGCGGTGTCAGAGACCATCTCTTTTTGCCGCTCTGCGTTCATCGCTCGCATCCGCCGCTCTTGAAATACGGAATCCGCCGGCGCAGAAGGGACGGAAAGAGGTGCGGGCTGCGTCTGGATCATGCTGCTCGGGCCCATAGTCGGCTGCTGCTGCGTCTGCGCCGGAATTGTAAGCCAAACACCGGCCATCGTAAGGGCGAGCGCCAGCCATACGAGCCGGCGCGCCGAGCGGCAAATGGGCTTCTGCCGCCCTGGGTCCGAAGTTCGATTCGCCGTCCTTTGCATGAGGACCATCCTCAAAGGGAATGCGACGATGCGTGCCGCTTCCCTCAGTGCTGCTCCGTGCCTTCGCGCATCTTGTGCGCCATTACCTCAATCTGGCCGGCTTCACGAACGACAGCAACCGATAATTCGTCCTTGGTGGTCTTATCGACCTCCGCCTTCAGGCTGGTGGCCATGTTGAGCAGGCCGGAGCACTCGTTTGAAACCGTATTACTAGCCGCTCCATTGGCCGCGCCGGGCGGCGGAAGCTCCGGCGCCGGCGGAGGCTTCAGGATTTCGGCTCCAGAGGCAGGCGCGCCGGGCGGCGGATCGGGGTGCGTTGCGGCCGGCCGCGCGCTCGATGCAGCCGGCGCCGGATTTGAAGTTGTCCCCGGCGGGGAAAGCGACTCGGCGTCGCGCTTGTAGGGAATGCGGAATGGAGCGTGCGGCGAGGTAGGGGATGAAGTCCGGATTCTGGTCTGGGCTGAGGTCTGGGCTGAGGTTTGGGCGGGGGTTTGGGCTGAGGTTTTGGATTGATCCTGGCCGGCCGCAGGCATGACGCCGATGACGGCCCACAGGAACAGAATGGTGAGCCAGGCGGCCTCCATTTGAAGATGAGAAAAACTCGGCTGAGGGGCTCGCTTAAAACGCATGATCCGCCTCCGCGCGTGCCGGTAATTCGCCCAGAAAAGCAGCCAGACGTAACGCCCGCCACTGACGACAGTCTAGTCCAAAAAACGAGAGCACGCATGGGTGCGGTCCGTCGCCGCAGGGCAATGCGAGCGGACTAAAGGTTGAAGCCTGCCCGGCTGGAAAAAGGGGCCTTGGGCGCAACCGTCGAGAAGGCCGGCGGCACGAAGCCATGAGCGATCGAGCGCCGGCTTGCTGTACTGCGAACGTCGGCCGCTTTACCGCAGGCCGCCCCGCGCAGGCCTCAAACAAGGCCGCCCTTACTTGAATCCCGATTTGATCGATTATTATCGATTGACATGGCGAACCATCATCCTCTATAGTTCGTTGTGCTAGCGCCGTTGACTCGCAATTACGGCTCAGCCGGGAAGCACGAAAACGGTCTCTCGACCGCGCTTGTTCCCGACCCAATGGGCAAACACTCGGACCTGGCCCGCCGGATCGTTCAGCACAATACATGGAAAGGTCAATCCATTGAAACGATGAGCGGCGCGGACGAATTCAGCCAAGAACCTGAAGAGCATCTCTCTCCCGATGCGAGTAACTCAGCGCCTAATTCGCGGCGATGGGTGGTCC